>JAYTRF010000098.1:0-9350 GCA_043746375.1 Caulobacteraceae bacterium
TGCCTGCTGGCGGTGTTGGCCGGGGCGGAGACCATCACCGACATTGCCCGCTTCGGCCAGAAGAAGCTTGGGCTGCTGCGCCGGTTTCGACCGTTTTCCGAAGGAACGCCGGCGCATGACCATCTCGGCGACATTCTCGCCACCCTGGACGCCGAACGGTTCCAACGCTGTTTCGTGGCCTGGACCGCGTCCCTGATCGGCGTCCCCGAGGGGGTGGTGGCGATCGACGGCAAGACCTCTCGCCGATCGAAGGGCGCCAAGGAGGCTATTCATATGGTCTCGGCCTTCGCCGCCCGTCAGCGCCTGGTGCTGGGTCAGGTCAAGGTGGCCGACAAGGCCAACGAGATCGTCGCCATCCCCAAGTTGCTGGATATGCTCGCCATTGAGGGTGCCGTCGTGACCATCGACGCCATGGGCTGCCAGCGCGCCATCGCCCAGAAGATCGTCGATAAGAAAGCCGACTACATCCTCGCCCTTAAGGGCAATCAAGGCTCGCTTCGAGAGGACGTCGAACTCTTCGCCACCGAGCAGAAGACCAGGGATTTCAAGGACGCTACTGTCAGCCGGCACGACACCGTCGATGGCGATCACGGTCGCATCGAAACCCGCGCCGTCACCGTCTTCCACAACATCGGCCGGCTGCAAGAGCGTCACCAATGGCCAGGCTTGAACAGCGTCATCATGGTCGAGAGCACCCGCCAGAGCGGCGACAAGGTCGATCACGAAACCCGCTTCTACATCACCTCGATGACCCTCCTGGCCGTCCACGTCGCCCCCTTCGTCCGCGCTCACTGGGCCGTGGAAAACAGCCTGCACTGGGTCATGGACATGGTCTTCCGTGACGACGAATGCCGATTGCGAACCGACAACGCGCCCGCCAACTTCACCACACTCAAGCACATGGCCCTCAATCTCATCCGAAGAGCCAACAGCAAGGATTCCATCCGTCTCAGGCGCAAGGTCGCCGCTTGGGACGACGAGTTCCTCGCCAGCCTCATCACCGCCTAACGCCGTTCACCCGATTCCCCTGCTCACCGGCCCCTGCGACCTTGCGACGCCCGGCAGCGGCGCTAATGTAATAGTCACGATTGGCGGAACGCGAAAAACGGTTAGCCCGGAGTGTGGGCTTGGGCTGTAAAGCGCCAGCATGCGGACGGTGAGAGAAACTTTGATGGCTGATTTCGGCGGGACCGACGTCTCGGCCTTCCAGGCGGAGGCCAGGGAATGGCTGGCGGCCAATTATCCGCCGGCCCTGCGGGACCCCACGGCTCGGATCGATCCGGAGGCCATGTGGGGCGGTCGCGCCTTCGCGGGCGTTACCGACGATCCGCAGATCCAATGGATGCGCGCAATGGCGAGCCGGGGCTGGACCGCGCCGACTTGGCCCAGGGCCTATGGCGGTGGCGGCCTTTCGAAGGAAGAAGCGCGCGCGCTGGAGAGCGAGCTATCCGCCGGAGAGTATCGAACGCCCCTGGCCTCCTTCGGGCTTTGGATGCTGGGTCCCGTCCTTCTGGAGTACGCCACCGAAGCGCAGAAGGCCGAACATCTGCCCAAGATTGTCGGCGGGGAAGTTCGCTGGTGCCAGGGCTATTCGGAGCCAGGCGCAGGCTCCGACCTCGCCAGCCTGCAGACGCGCTGCGAGGACAGCGGCGACCACTGGCTGATCAACGGCCAGAAAATCTGGACGTCTTACGCCAACAAGGCAGATTGGTGCTTCTGCCTTGTGCGCACCGACACCAGCAAGAAGCATGAAGGCATCAGCTTCGTGCTCATCGACATGGCCACGACGGGGGTTGAGACGCGGCCAATCAAGCTGATCTCTGGAGAATCCCCTTTCTGCGAGACTTTCTTTACCGACCTGAAAATTCCCAAGGCCAATCTGATCGGCAAGGTCGGGGGCGGGTGGGAGATCGCCAAGCGTCTCTTGCAGTATGAGCGCCAGAACATCTCCGGCGGATTTGGCGGTGGCGGCGGCGCGGGCGGGACCGCCGGCGACCTGGCCCAGATCGCCGCACGCTATGTCGGCCGCGACGAGGGTGGCGCATTGGCCGATGCCGACCTGCGGGCGCGGATCACCCGAAACAAGATGGATTTCCAGGCCCTCTACCTGACCATCGCGCGGGTAGCAGCCGAGTCTCGCAGCAACAGCGGGCCGAGCGCCGCGACCTCGATCATCAAGTATGCCGCCGCGACGCTGGCGCAGGAACGCTCTGAGCTTATGGTCGAGGCGATGGGCCACCAGGGACTCGGCTGGGAGGGGGAGGGGTTTACGCCGGCCGAGGTGACGGCTGCGCGCGGCTGGCTACGCTCGAAAGGCAACTCGATCGAGGGCGGCACATCCGAGGTCAACGTCAATGTGGTGGCCAAGCGCGTCTTGGGCCTTCCCGATCCGAAGCCATAGCCCGCGCCCTGCGCACGGAGCGTTTTCGGCGCGGGCTCGATTTGAGGACCTTTTTTAGACGGAGCGAATTTCAAAATGGCTGATTTCGGCGGCGACACAGAAACCTTTCGGGCTGAAGTCCGCGCCTGGCTCGACAATAACTTTCCCAAATCACTCGGCCGTGACCCCGAAGCCGTCGCCGATGCGTTGATGGCCCCAGGGCGCCCCACGGGCGATGCCGCCGTTTGGCGTCAGCGCATGGCCGACAAGGGCTGGGGCGCACCGACGTGGCCGCGGGAATACGGCGGCGGCGGTCTCACGCCTGCCCAGGCGCGCGTGCTGCAGCAGGAGATGGCCAAGATCGGAGCGACCAACCCGATTGTCGGCATGGGCACCAGCATGTTTGGGCCGACCTTGCTTGAGTATGGCACGGAGGACCAGAAACAGCGCCACATCCCGCCGATCGTGCGTGGAGAATTGCGCTGGTGCCAGGGGTACTCTGAGCCCGGCGCCGGTTCCGACCTCGCCTCGCTGCAAACCAAGTGCGAGGACGCCGGCGATTACTGGAAGGTCAACGGCCAGAAAATCTGGACGTCCGGTGCGCAGTACGCCGACTGGTGTTTCTGCCTGGTCCGCACCGATCCCAGTCGCAAGCATGAGGGCATATCGTTTGTGCTCATCGACATGCATCAGCCGGGCGTGGAAACGCGACCGATAAAGCTGATCAGCGGCGCCTCCCCGTTTTGCGAAACCTTCTTTACAGATGCGCGGGTCGAAAAGACCGACATGGTTGGCCCGGTCAATGGCGGTTGGACGATTGCCAAGCGCCTGCTTCAACATGAGCGGTCCGGCCAGGGCGGAGGGCGGATGATGGGGGCCGGGACCAGCGTTCCTGATCTCGCTAAGACTTATATCGGTGTCGACGCCAAGGGCCGTATCGCCAGCAGCGATCTTCGGGTCCGCATCGCCGCGCACATGATGGAGGCCAGAGCGCACCTGCTCACCCTTCAGCGCGCGACCACGGAAGCGCGTGGCAATCAAGATCCCAGCGCCACCACATCGGTGATGAAGAACTCCGGCACTCGGATCGGTCAGGAGCGGGCCGAGCTGACGCTCGAGATAATGGGGCTCCAGGGCCTCGGCTGGGAGGGCGACGACTTCAAGGACGAGGAGCGATCCGCCGTGAGAAGCTGGCTATCGGGCAAGGCCACGACAATTTTCGGTGGCTCATTCGAGATTCAGAACAACATCATTTCCAAGCGGATTCTAGGGCTGCCGGAGATCACGCGCTCGACCTGACACCGCAGCCCGTCGACACTTTCATTTGCAGGAGACGCATTTCATGGCCGACTTCGGCGGCGACGACATCGAGACTTTCCGGGCCGAGGCCAAGGGGTGGCTGGAAGCCAAATTTCCGCCGTCGCTCAAAGGTCGCGGGACGATGATGTATGCCGAGGGCGTTGCGCCCGCGGGCGGCGATTATCGCACCTGGAAAACGGCGATGGCCGAAAAGGGTTGGGGCGTCCCGACCTGGCCGCGTGCCTATGGCGGTGGCGGACTAACGCCGGCGCATGCGCGAGTGCTCCAACAGGAAATGGGCCGCATCGGCGCCTTCAACCCCATCGGCGGCATGGGCGTGATGATGTTCGGCCCGACATTGCTGGAGTATGGAAACGAGGCTCAGAAACGCACCCACATGCCTCCCATCGTGGCCGGCGATTTGCAGTGGTGCCAGGGATTTTCCGAGCCGGGAGCGGGCTCGGATCTCGCGTCCCTGCAGACCAGGTGTGAAGACAAGAGCGATCACTGGCTGGTCAATGGCCAGAAGATCTGGACCTCCGGCGCCCAATACGCCGACTGGTGCTTCTGCCTGGTGCGGACCGACACGACGAAAAAGCACGAAGGCATCAGCTTCCTGTTGATGGACATGAAGACGCCCGGCGTCGAAGTTCGGCCCATCAAGCTGATCAGCGGCAATTCCCCGTTCTGCGAAACATTCTTCACCGATGTGAAGGTCCCCAAGGAAAATCTCGTCGGCCCCCTCGGCGGCGGCTGGTCGATTGCCAAGCGACTGCTGCAGCATGAGCGAAGCGGACTGTCCGGCGGCGCCGGAGGTGGTCGCGGCGGGATGTTCGGCCCTCCGATCGCCGATCTGGCCACAAGCTACATCGGGGTAGACCCAGAAGGACGGCTGGCGAACGCCGACCTGCGCGCGCGGATCACCGCCCATGAGATGGACTCGCGCGCCTTCCAGCTGACTGCCATCCGATCGGTGGTCGAGGCGAAATCGAACCAGGGACCGAGCGCCGCGACCTCGATCATGAAGAACGCCGGCACTAAAATCGGCCAGGACAGGGCCGAGTTAACCCTCGAAGTCATGGGAACCCAAGGCCTTGGCTGGGAAGGCGACGCGTTCAAGGTCGACGAGCTGGCGGCTGTGCACGGCTGGCTTGGCGGAAAAGCGACGACCATCTACGGAGGCTCTTTCGAGATCCAGAACAACATCATCGCCAAGCGCATTTTGGGGCTTCCCGATCCTCTCGGCCCTTCAACCCATTGAACAATGACCAACAGGAGCTGACGCGCCCATGGCCGTGCTGACCGAAGAACAAAGCCTGCTGCGCGACGCCGCGCGTACCTGGACCCAGGAAAAATCGCCCGTCTCGGCGTTTCGCAAGATGCGCGACAGCGATGCGCCGCTCGGCTACGACACCGCGGCCTTCGCGGAAATGGCGCAGATGGGCTGGACCGGCGTGATCATCCCGGAAGCCTACGGTGGTTCGGAGTTCGGCTATCTCGGCATGGGGATGATCCTCGAAGAGACCGGCCGCACCCTCACCGCTTCCCCGATCCTGGCCACCGCGCTGGCCGCCGCGAGTGCGATCGTCCTTGGCGGCGATGAAAGCCAGAAACAGACCTGGCTGACCAAAATCGCTTCCGGCGAGGTCGTTGCTACCCTGGCCGTTGACGAGGGACCGCATCACGCGCCCGAGAAGATCGCGCTCAAGGCCGAGAAAGCCGGGGAGGGCTATGTGCTGAGCGGGACCAAGACCTTCGTGCTCGAAGGCATGGCGGCGGGTCTGTTCGTCGTTTCGGCGCGCACCTCTGGCCAGGACCGCGACACCGACGGCATCAGCCTGTTCCTTGTCCTTGCCGACGCCAAGCGACTGTCCCGCAAGGCGCTGAGGCTAGCCGACTCCCGCGGCGCGGCATCGCTCACCTTCGACCGGGTCGAAGTCGGGGCCGACGCCCTGCTCGGCGAAGCAGGCAAGGGATGGGAACTTCTGGAAAAGACCCTCGATCGCGCGAGGGCGGGTCTCGCGGCGGAGATGCTCGGCGCCTCGGTTCAGGCCTTCGAGACCACGCTCGACTACCTGAAGACGCGGGTCCAGTTTGGCCAGGTGATCGGGGCTTTCCAGGCCCTGCAGCACCGCGCTGCGAAGATGTTCACCGATCTGGAGCTGACGCGCTCGTGCGTCGAGGCGGCGCTCAGCGCCATCGACAACGATTCGCCCGATGTCGCCGAACTGGTTTCACTCGCCAAGGCCAAAGCGGGGGACACAATGCACCTGATCTCCAATGAGATGGTGCAGATGCATGGCGGCATCGGCATGACCGACGCCCATGACGCCGGACTCTACCTCAAACGCGCCAGGGCGGCGGAGGCGACGTTCGGCGGCCAAGCGTATCACCGCGACCGCTACGCCAGGCTGCAGGGGTATTGATCAAGCGCCTCTTTCCGCAAGGGAAGAAAGGCTTGCAGCGCCCTATTTCTTTTTGGCGCCCATACCGCTCTTGCCGGAGGTGACGACGAACGGTGAGGCGGTCGCCGCAGTCTTGGTCTTAGCCTGCTTGGGCTTGCGCGCTTCCTTGTTGCCGCGTGTCTTCTGGTCCTTGTTGGCCATGGTCGCTTCCTTTTGGACGGCGCCGGCAAATCGAGGCGCCCTATAAGGTTCTAGAAGTAGCCGGTCTCGCCCTCAACCCGCACCTGGACGACGCGACCCTGGCCTACGGCGGCCCTGGCCAGTTTGGTCGCTGAAGCGACCACTTCCGCCTTGTCGCGCGCGCGATTGGAATAACGACCTTCGTGTTCGACAGCCCAAGCGCCATCGTGACGAACTATCCGGAATATCAAGGCTGACATGAAGGTGCTCCGCGCATCGCTCATCGATGGCGCTGCACACTGCACCTATTATTAGCACTTGGCGAGACTTGGATGATTCGGCCACTGCCGTAACGCTCAACTGTCCACGTCCGCCGGGCGCTGACGGTAGTTCCGTTCGAGCCATCCCTGGTGCCGGTCTCCCATGGCCCCGCGCCACCAATCTTCGTGATCGAGATACCAGTTCACCGTCGCCGCCAGGCTGACGCTGAAATCACGCGATGGAGCATAGCCGAGCTCAGCTCGGATCTTGCTGTCGTCGATGGCGTAGCGGCGATCGTGGCCCGGCCGGTCGGCGACGTGCGACCTGAGGGTTGCTGTGGCCCGTCCGCTAGCCCCGGGCGCTCCCGGAAAACGCGTGGCAAGCGCCGGATTCGCGGCGAACGCCCCGTCGAGGACCTGGCACAGACGCTCGATCAGATCGAGGTTGGTCAACTCCGCGCCGCCGCCGACATTGTAACTTTCGCCGGGACGGCCCTGGCGCACTATCAGGTCGATGGCTGCGCAGTGGTCCTCGACATAGAGCCAGTCCCTGACTTGCAGGCCATCGCCATAGATAGGCAGGGGGCGGCCCTCGAGCGCGTTGATCACAAACAGCGGAATGAGTTTCTCTGGATGCTGGAAAGGACCGAAATTGTTCGAACAATTCGATATCGTCGCCTGCAGGCCGAAGGTCTGGCCGTAGGCTCGGACGAAATGATCCGCCGCCGCCTTGCTGGCCGCATAAGGGGAGTTGGGCGCATAGGCGGTGGTCTCGCTAAACGCAGGATCGTCGGGGCTGAGGCTGCCGTAAACTTCGTCGGTGGACACGTGGTGAAAGCGGTGCGGACGACCTGATCCTCGATCCAGCCAGACGCGCCGGGCCGCCTTCAGCAAGCCATGCAGGCCGACCACATTGGCCT
The DNA here is from genome assembly GCA_043746375.1 of Caulobacteraceae bacterium. Lineage (GTDB taxonomy): Bacteria > Pseudomonadota > Alphaproteobacteria > Caulobacterales > Caulobacteraceae > Acaudatibacter. Next base: position 7,445 of record JAYTRF010000098.1, read on the forward strand.
TGAGAAAGGCGTCGGGATCATCGATCGAGCGGTCGACATGAGTCTGGGCGGCGAAGTTGACGATTGTGGCGATGCCGCGCTCGCGAAGCAGGCCCGCCACCAGCGCTTCATCACCGATGTCGCCCTCGATGAAGGTCACGTTGGCGCAGTCGTCCAGGTTCCGCCGATCGCCCGCATAGGTCAGCAGATCGAGGACAACGATCTCGTCGCCCGGATTGCGACCGCGCCAGAACCTGGCGAAATTCGCGCCGATAAAGCCGGCGGCGCCGGTGACAAGGATGGCGCCCATGGCTATTTCGGTATCATCGCCAGCACACGGCGCAGGGCCACGCACCAGCGCGGCGCATCTGCCCGCAGGCGGGCCCAGGTGGCTGTCTTGTCGAGCACGCTGAACGGCGATAGCGGCGCGGTTGTGGGATAGTTTGCGCTTGAAATCGACGTCACCTTTGCAGTGGCGGGCGCCAGGCCGACCGCAGCGGCCCCTTCGCCGACCGCCTGGGCGAAATCGTACCAGGAAGCCGCTCCGGCGTCGGTGTAATGATGAATTCCGGCGGCGCCAACCGCGATCGATTCCCACAGACGGCCGCCAGAGCTGGAGCGGACGTCGGGACGCCAATCGGGTCGGCGACGACCCTGACCGCTCGGCCAGCGGCAAAGACCCCGAGAATGGTGGTCAGAAAATTAGGCCCTGTGCGCGTGGGCTCCATGGACGCACTTTGTCCATGCCCTGTGAGTGGGGCCAGCGCAAAGCACGCGCCTCGACAGGCGAGCGTCGCCGCTCGGCGGTATCACCAGTGATCTTCCTATCAATAGACAGTAATGCAGTACACGCCGAGAGCCAGGACGCCGAATACGGCGTAAGCCGCCTGCTCAGCCAAGAAGTTTATTAACCTTACCATCATGTACACCCATCAGCAACTTCGTGCCGTTGCTTTCAGGATATAGCGGTCGTAAGTGAATCGAGGGTTTATGCTGTCATCATCGCGGTTCGTTATATTCGCCGCCCTTCTACCGGCCTGAGGCAATGCGGTAGCAGTTCGCGGCTCGGCCCGCAGTCCATCAGCCATATTGCCGTGGTTGGTGGTCACCGTGGCCGCAGGGCCACGGATCCATAATCTTACCTCGCGCCATGGAACATGTTCCCCTAAAAAGCATTTTTTGTCGCGTAGCCGACATTTTGTGCGTGGCGCGGTTTGGGGGCCAGTTATGGCGGTTAGCTTGACGGTGTTGCTTGTCGAGGACGAGCCCCTGATCATCGACGCGTTGGAAGTCGCGCTGACCGAGAGCGGCTACGAAGTCATCAAGGCCGAAACCGGGGTCGAAGCCCTCGAAGCAATCGAGGCCCGCGCGTCGACTTTACGCGCAATCGCAACGGACATAAGGCTCGGGCCGGGTCCCGATGGGTGGATCGTGGCTCAGCGTGCGCGTGAGCTCGCGCCGCACCTGCCTGTTGTCTACATGAGCGGCGACAGCAGTCACGAATGGGCGTCCAAAGGATTGCCGGGCAGCGTAATCCTGGCAAAACCCTTCGCACCCGCGCAATTGGTTACCGCAGTCTCCGCCCTCGCGACGGAAGCCGATATGCATTCTCCGCCGACCACAGACGGAAAAGCTGTAAGCTAAGCTCAATCGCCACCACCCTGGACTACCGGCTCGAGCGATGTCGGGACGGCGTATTCGCAATGAAAATCAACGGTCACCCGCACCCGTTGGCCGGGCGCCGATCGCTCCGGATCGGACAGGCAGCACGTGGAGCGGGTGAAGGGAATCGAACCCTCGTCGTAAGCTTGGGAAGCTTCTGCTCTGCCATTGAGCTACACCCGCGCGCGCCGTTCAGCGTGTCTGAGGCTGGCTGTTTCTTGCATGGCGAGGTGCGGGTCGCAAGTTGCTCGCGGCACGCTTTGAG
>JAYTRF010000099.1:0-3795 GCA_043746375.1 Caulobacteraceae bacterium
CCCGAATCAGAAGGCCCCAAGGACTCACAACCAGCCCATGATGGGAATCCCAGCCGCAATCACATTCGATTCATCAACAAAGCCGAATGCGCTAGAGGCGCGCTCGAAGATCGGTCTCGAATTGGGCCAGATCGGGGGTTGACGTCGGACACGGCCCAGAAACTCATCCCTGCCGATCGCCCGTGGCGCGTCGTCGCCGCCGGCGACCGCGCCTACGCTGTCGTTCCCGCGACCTTCACCTACAAGACGCGTGGCGCGAAAGTCGTCGAGGCCGGGTCGGTCTGGACCTTCGCGCTACACCGGACCGCCGGTCAGTGGCGCATCGTCTCATGGGCCTGGGCCCAGCACTGAGCGGCCAACGCGGGCAAGAGAGGGTCGCGTACGCGGTAGGAGGGGAAGATGGGCCCGGTCCGAAAAGGCGACATTGGGCAACCTAGTGATGAGTCATCGGGACCCCACACCGTTGGCAACAAGGGCGACAACTTAAAGGATGCCCAGAACCGCCTTGTTGACCACCTCGTCGAGCCAAGCCTGGCGATAGTGCTCGCGCAGCGCCTCCTTGGGCGTATGACCGATACCCTTGAGCAAGGGCTCCAGCGCTACAAGGCGGTCGCGCTGTTTCGCCCGGACCCCAAAGCGCATACTCGCCCTGTCTGGACCGCAGACAATCCAGGTGTCGGTTCGGCCAAGGGCATGTGCCCAAAGGTCGCGCTCGCCATCATCGATGATCGGACCGCCGACCGCAGCCACTCGGGCGCGATCAGAGTCAGTGACGGCGTGGACGGCGTCCAGCTGGCTTCGCAGAAGAGTCTCGTCGATCTGTTGCACGACGGCGCGCGTCGTGGCGCCGTTCTGGGTCTCGATAACGCATTCCTCAACGGTCTGCAGTCGGTAGCCAACCGCCAGGGCGGCCAGGCAGCCAGTGCGGTGCGCCTCGATCAGCAAGGTGGTATCCACCAGGACTATGTCCCCCGGCTTCATCGCCTAGAGCTCGGCCGGCCGCTCCACCCCGTGGCTGTCGAACAGGCCGACGAGCTCGTCCCGCGGCAGGTCCACGAGCCGGGCGGCGCGCATGATAGAGATGTTCCCCGCCTCAATGGCGCGGCCGAGGGTTTCGACGAAGGCCTTGGAGAACAGCGGCGGCAGATCGGTGTTGGGGCGGTCCTGAAAGGCCTCCCGCAGAGCCTCATCGGTCACCTGGGCTAGTTGAGGCTCGCGCCGGGTGTTGACCAGCCGCCATCGCAGCGATCGCGCCGACACACCAAGATAATCGGCGCCGGCGGCGATCCACGCAGCGGGGTCGCCGTGGGCGCGACCTAGTTGGTCCAGAGCCCAGCTGGGCATCAGTAGGCCGGCCGCGAAGCTGTCGGCCAACTGCTCGATCCGCCGGTAGCGGGCCGCCGCATAAGTGACATGGCCTTCCCAGGCCGCGTCAGAGGATTCCACCCGCGGCGGCGGCATCTCGTTCCAAGTCCCCAGATGGAAGAACTCGTGGGCCTGGTCGGCGCCCCGGCGCCCTTCGCGCTCATGGCGGTTGATGAGGATTGCGTTGAGTGTGGTCAGCCGGCAGGCCGCCCCGGAAATCCCCTGGGGCGCGTCCACCATCAGCACCAGGATCCCAAGCCGCGCCTGTAGGGTATCGGCGAGCTTGAACGCCGGCCGATCATCGAGGTCGAGCTCGGCGGCCACGCGTTCACCGGTCGCGGCAGCCTCCTCCTTGCTGCTGCCGTCGGTTAGGCCCAGCCGCGGCAACAGCGCCGGCAGGGGAGTACCGTTCATCGCATTTAGTTCGCGGAAGGCGGCGATCCACTCCCCGGCCCGCGTCTCGAAGGCGTCAAGGTCGGCGGTGGATTGCTCCTTCTGTCGCCAGGAGAAGGTGTCGTTGCGGCTGACCAACAAGAAGGGATTGGTGAGCCATTCCAAGGTCACGCCGAAATGGTCGACCACGCGGACCAGTTCGTCGGCCGACAGGCGTCGCTGTCCGGTTTCGATGGCGGACACCGACTGGCGGTCCTTCAGCCCGAGGATTCCGGCCAGCTTCGCTTGGTCGAGCTTGGCCTTCGCCCGAAGCATTTTCAGGCGTTCGCCGATGTGGGTTTCTGACATGCTGATCGTGGCCTCTTTCGCCATATGATCTTGCAACTACGCGATTGCAAGAAAACCTTTCGATACGTTGAACGCGCCGGGACGAGTTTGTATCCGTCGTCCGGGCCGCGAAGATCGCGACAGAGATGATCGCGAGCGCTGCGAAGCCGCCGGCTTTGGTAATGCCGTTGCCGTTCGACGTCGCGAGCATTCAGCGCCTCAGCGGTATGTCTGACATGCAAAGTTTCTTTTCGACGTCGGCGACGCCTGCGGCTGTCAGCACCTTGTAGAAGGTAGCGTAGAGTGTCCCTGGCAGCTGTGCGGGACCGATGATCAGGCGGTTGAGGAGCGACGGGATCGCGAGGCCGACTAGACCCTCTTCAGTCCAGTCATTAAGGGGGGTCTTGTAGACCGACTGGGGCACGCCGTTGACAGTTGATCTTCCCCCGAAAAAGTGGACGGGGTTAAGCCGCTCTGCGCTCCATGTCCGCTGGGCTGATGTAGCCCAGGGCTGAGTGCAGACGGCGGGGATTGTAGAAGCCTTCGATGTATCCGAACAGATCTCGTCGGGCCTCGGCTCTGGTGGCGTAGACCCGGTGATGGACCCGCTCGGTCTTGAGGGTGTGGAAGAAGCTTTCCATCGGCGCATTGTCATAGCAGTCGGCCCTGCGGCTCATCGAGGCCTTGATGCCGGCGGACCGCAGCGCGGCACGGTAGTCGGTCGATGCGTACTGGACGCCTCGGTCGGAGTGGTGGATCAGGTTGGCGCCGGGCCGTCGGGTTGAGATGGCCATGTTGAGGGCCGCCAATGGCAGTTCGGTGCGTAAATGATCATCGATCGCCCAGCCGACGATCCTGCGGCTGTACAGGTCCATGACGGCGGCCAGATAGAGCCATCCCTGATCGGTTTCGACATAGGTGATGTCGGTGAGCCAGATCCGGTTGGGCGCCGCCGCGCTGAAGTTCCGATTGAGCAGATTCGGAGCAATCGGGTGGTCGTGACGGCTGTCCGTGGTCCGCATCCGTCGCGGCCGGGCCATGATGGCGCGGATGCCGTGATGTCGCATCAACCGTTCGATGCGACCGCGGCTGGCTCCGCGACCCTGGGCCTTCAGCTCGACATGGATGCGGGGGCTGCCATAGCGTCCGCGGGTGTCGCGATGCACCTTCCGGATGTCGTCAACAAGCTCACGATTGGCGGCGGATCGCAGGCTCTCCGAGCGTGACCGCCAAGCATAATAGCCGGCCGGCGAGACATCGAGTGCGCCGCACATGATCCTTACCGGGTAATCGGCACGGTGATCTTCGACGAAGCGGAATCTCATGTTCGAACTCCAGCAAAGATCGCGATCGACTTTTTTAAAATGTCGCGCTCCATACGCAGCCGTTCGTTCTCTCGCTGCAAACGAGCGATCTCTGCCGCGTGGTCCGCCGACGGCAGCGTCGCCTGCGTTGTGGGGCGCCGCGCCGCCGCCGTCGGCTCCCGCCCAGCCCCACGCAGTTCCAACCATCGCCGCAGCACCGAATCGCGCAGGCCAAGTTCCTTGGCTACCGACCCGATCGAGCGACCGCTCGAAGCGACCAGATCGACCGCTTGCCGCTTGTAGTCGTCCGTAAACGACCGACGTTGACGTTCTTCCATCCGACACCTCCTGGCTCTCCGAGCCTACTACAGGTGTCCATCAATTCGGAGGTGGTTCAAGCGGCTGT
>JAYTRF010000100.1:0-7912 GCA_043746375.1 Caulobacteraceae bacterium
ATCGTCGGACCGCAGCTCTCGGTCGATGCGGAGGCGATGACCGAACGCCAAAGCCTGCTCGTCATGCACGGGGGACCGGGCTTCGACCACTCGATTATGCGCCCGTGGTTCGACCGGTTCGCCGACACCCATCAGGTGATCTACCTCGACCACCGCGGTAACGGCCGCTCGGGCGGGGCGCTCGAAACCTGCACACTCGATCAGTGGGGCGACGATGTGAAGTCTTTGTGCGACGCCCTCGGCATCACGCGGCCCATCGTCTATGGCCTCTCGTTCGGCGGCATGGTCGCCATGGCCTATGCGAGCCGGCACCCAGGGCATCCAGCCAGGCTGATCCTCGCTTCGACGGCGGCGCGCATGGATTTGCCGGCGGTGTACGCGATGATGCAGCAGCTCGGCGGCGATGAGGCGCGCATCGTGGCCGAACGCTTCTGGAGTGAACCCAGCCCGCAGGCGGCGGCGCGCTATATGTCAATCTGCATGCCGCTCTATAATCCAGGTCCGGACACGGGCGGCGAAGCGGCGCGGAAGCGGGCGATCCAAAGGCTGGATGTAATGGCCCATTTCATCGCGGGCGAACAGCGGACCATGGATCTGACCCAAGATTTGTCCAAAATCGCTTGCCCCACGCTGATCACCGCCGGGACCCTGGATCCGATAACGCCGGTGTCCTGTTCGCGTGAAATCTTCGAGGCGTTGCCGCTTGGCCTGGGCCGACTGGAGATATTCGAGGGCGCCGGGCACGGTGTGCATCGCACACAGCCAAAGCGCGCCGAAGCCAGCCTGCGGCATTTCCTGGACGGAAAGGCGGACGTTCGATGAACTCCGCCGACAGCTTCAGCGCCAGCTATGCCCAGGCGCGGGACAAGTTCCGCCAGGCCGTGGATGCCGCCGGCGGGGCCAGCGGAGCGCTCGTCCATCCCCTGACGGGCCCGGACGGAGAGGAACTTTCTACAGACGTCGCCTGGTTCGGTCCCGAAAACGCCCGCTCAGTATTGGTGACAATATCCGCCACCCATGGCGTTGAGGGGTTTTGCGGCTCGGGAGCGCAGATCGACTGGCTACGGCGGGGGGAAGCAGGTCGACTGGCCGGCGGTGTCGGCGTGCTCCTGATCCACGCCATCAACCCGTACGGATTCGCCTGGCTGCGGCGGGTGACCCACGAGAACGTGGATCTCAATCGGAACTGGGTCGACTTCTCGAAGGGTGTCCCGGAAAATCCCGCCTACGACGCCCTCAGCGCCGCAATCTGCCCAGTAGACTGGTCGCGCGAAGGCCAGGACAAAAGCGCCGCCACCCTTGGCGCCTATGCTGCCGAACGGGGTTTTCCGGCCCTCCAGCAGGCGCTGAGCGGCGGCCAGTATCGCCACCCAGCTGGGATTTTCTATGGCGGCGACGCGCCGACCTGGTCGCGCCTTACGCAGACGACGATTTTTCAGACGCGGCTCTCAGGCGCTCAGAAGATAGCGGTGATCGACTACCATACGGGCTTGGGTCCTTGGGGCTACGGAGAACAGATTGTCACCGACCGGCGCGGCAGCGACGGTTATAGACGCGCCGCCGCGTGGTATGGGACCGCGATCACTTCGCCCGCGGAAGGCAGCTCGACATCGGCGCAGATCACCGGCGATGGCCTTGGCGCGGCCGCGCAGCTCGCACCCCACGCGGAGTTCACCGGCATGGCGCTCGAGGTGGGCACCCAGCCGACGCAGCAGGTGCTGACCGCCCTGCGCGCCGACGCTTGGCTGCACGCCCACGGCGACCTAAACTCCCCTTTGGGACGCGAGATCAAGGCCCAGATGCGCGCCGCCTTTTATGGCGATGCCGACGACTGGAAAGGCATGGTCGCCGGCCAGTCGCTGCTGGCTTGCCGGCAAGCCCTGGCGGGGTTGGCGGGCTGAGCGGCGGGCGGCTGTTGACAGATTATCGGCCGTTGCTAAGCAGGCCCGAAGCCAAAAACCCCGGAACGCCGACATGGCCGATGAGATCGTCTTTTACCACAACCCTAGGTCGCGAGCGCAGATAGCGCACTGGATGCTCGAGGAGGTGGGCGCGGCCTATCGCATTCACCCGATCGATTTCGACAAGGGCGAACATAAGACACCGCAGTTTCTGGCCATCAATCCGATGGGAAAGCTGCCGACCATTGTTCATCGCGGCACGGTGGTGACCGAGACGGCGGCGATCATCGCCTACCTGGCGGACGCCTTCCCAGGGGCCGGCTTGGCTCCCAGGAACGACGACCCGGCGCGCGGCGCCTATTTCCGTTGGCTGTTCTTCGGGGCCGGCTGCATCGAGCCAGCACTGATCGACGTGATGCTTAAGCGTCCCCCGGTCGAGGCGAAGATGGCGCTCGGCTATGGCAGCTACGATGACGTAGTTGCGGTTTTGAGAAAGGCGTTATCGCCCGGCCCTTACCTGCTGGGCGATCGCTTCACCGCGGCCGATGTCTATGTTGGGAGCGAACTAAACTGGGCGATGATGTTTGGGGCGCCCGGCCTGAAAGGCGAGCCTGTGATCGACGACTATGTCGCGCGGCTCACGACGCGGCCAGCCTATAGGCGCGTCGCGCCAGCCACCGAGGCGGCGACTGGCTGATGAGACGGACATGGCCCGGCCGCCTGCGCCCGATCCCGATCCCGGCATAGCTAAGGTCGCCAGCGCGCTGCTTGCGCGTCGGCCCGGCAACGGCGTCTTCATTGTCGCAATCACCGGCGCTGTGTCGGTTGGGAAGACCACGTTCGCCGCTGCTGTCGAAAGCCATTTGAGTCGGTGCGGCTCTTTAAGCGTCGATTGCGTTTGCACGGACGGCTTTCTTTATCCAAACGCCGTGCTTGCCGAACGCCGGCTGACGATGCGCAAGGGTTTTCCGGAAAGCTACGACACCACCGCCCTGCTCGAAGCCCTGGCGTCAATACGCACCGGCCATGCCTATTTTCCCGGCTATTCTCACGCGACCTACGACATCGATCCTGGCTTGGCCCGGCGGGTCACGCGCCCCGACATTCTCATCATCGAGGGGCTCAACCTGTCGATCGCATCGGCTGGCGCTGGAGCGATCGACGCCTTGATCTATCTGGACGCCGACGACGCCGTGGTCGAGGATTGGTACGCTACGCGGTTTATCACGCTTTGGGCCGCCGCTGAGCACGATCTCGGGTCCTTCTACGTCCGCTTTCGACATCTGAGCCGAGAACAAGCCGAAGCTTTCGCAAGATCGATCTGGCGGGCGATCAACCTGCCCAATCTGCTTCAGAACATCGCCCCGGCCCGGGAGATCGCCGACATCGTCGTCACCAAGCGCCCTGATCATCGGATTCTTGGCCTTTTGGAGCGGCGCGGCGGCGTTCTGTCCTGTATCTGACAGCGACAATCACGGGAGGCGTCCATGGATGAACCGCGCGTCAATCGCTCACTGGCGGATATCGACCGCCAAACGGTTTTTCATCCCAACACCGCCATCGCCGATCATCTGGCCAACGGTCCCAAGATCATCGCGAGCGCCAGCGGGGTGCGGGTGCGGGATGCGCAGGGAAATACCTTTCTGGACGCAATGGCGGGGCTGTGGTGCGTAAATGTCGGCTATGGTCGGCGCGAGCTCGCCGACGCGGCGGCCGAGGCCATGGCCAACCTTGGCTATTTCCACACCTTCGCCTCGATGTCGAACCCGCCGATCATCCGCCTCGCTGACAAGATCGTGCAGCTCCTTCGCGACGAAGCCGGCCAGCCCCAGCTGGGCAAGGTTTTCTTCGCCAATTCGGGCTCGGAGGCCAATGAGACTGCGTTTAAGCTCGTGCGTTATTTCAACAACCTTCGCGGGCGGCCGGAAAAGAAGAAGATCATCGCCCGGCTTGGCGGCTACCACGGCACCAGTGTGGCCAGCGGCAGCCTTACCGGCATCGCCTACTACCATCGCGCCTTCGACCTGCCGATCGAGGGGGTCCTGCACACGGCGTGCCCGCACCACTTCGCCTTCGCCGAGCCCGGCGAAGGCGAATCTGCGTTCGCCAGCCGCCTGGCCGGCGAGCTTGCGGCGTTGATAGAACGCGAAGGGGCGGAGACCATCGCCGCATTTTTCGCCGAACCGGTGATGGGCGCTGGCGGGGTGATGATGCCGCCGAAAGGGTATTTCGAAGCCGTCGCGCCGATCCTCAAGGCCAACGACATCCTCCTGGTCGTTGACGAGGTGATCTGTGGCTTCGGGCGCCTGGGCAGCTGGTTTGGCTCGGGCGCTTACGGCTTGAAACCCGATCTTCTTTCGTTCGCCAAGGGAGTGACCAGTGGCTATTTCCCGACGTCCGGCGTGGTCGTCGCCGACTCCGTGTGGGAAGTTTTAGCTGAGGGCTCGCGGGAGGTCGGCGCGTTTGCGCACGGCTACACCTATTCAGGCCACCCAGTCGGCGGCGCCGTCGGCTTGGCCAATCTGGCGCTGATAGAGAACGAGCGGTTGGTCGAAAACGCCGCCAGTGTCGGCGTATATTTCAAACAGGCGCTGGACGCCCGGCTGGGCGAGCACCCCAACGTCGGCGAAATTCGCGGCAAGGGACTGATGCTGGGGGTCGAACTGACCGCTGATCGCCAGAGCGGACGGCGCCTCCCGCCTGGCGATGATGCCCACAAACGCGTCTCCGCCGCCGCCTATGAGCGCGGCCTGATCACCCGGCCAATGGTGTTTGTTCCGGTCAACGCCTTTTCGCCGGCGCTGACGTTCACCAGAGCCGATGTGGATGAGGCGGTGGACATTTATGCGCTGGCCCTGGCCGATGTGTTTGGTGCCTAAGGCCGCGAATATACGCCGACCCGGCCACGCTTCGCTACTTCTGAAGCGCCGAGCCAAGCAGGCGGCGAGGGATCATTCAGGCAGCGTGAACGCCAGGGCGGTGTTCAGGCCGCCGAAGGCGAAGGCATTGAGCAGCAGGCTCCGCGCCTCGATCTTCGTGGCGGGCCCCAGCACCAGGTTCAGGTCGCACTGCGGGTCCTGGCCCAACCAATTGAGAATGGGAGGCGCGACGGCATTTTGGAGGGCCATCAGCCCGATCACACCCTGGATCACCGTCGCGGCCCCGATGAGGTGTCCGTGCGCGCTCTTGGTGGCGATAACCGGCTGGGTCTTTGCGTTGGACTTGAACACCGCGTGAATGGCCGCGGCCTCGTTGGCGTCGTTCAACGGCGTACCGGTGCCGTGCGCGGATATCAGCACTGTACGCCCATCGAGCAGCCCCCCCTGAGCGCAGGCGGCGGTCATTGCCGATACCGCACCCTCCAGGCTGGGCTGGGTTAGGTGAAAGGCGTCGGACGAAAGGCCGATCCCCGTCAGCTCGGCGATGATCGGCGCACCTCGCGCCCTCGCGTGCTCCAAGTCTTCGAGGACCAGGGTCCCCCCGCCTTCGCCGATCACCATCCCATCGCGGCCTTGCGAAAATGGACGGCAGGTGGTCGGGCTCATCGCCTGCAGGCCTTCCCACGCGCGCAGGCAAGCCGGAGTAGCGATCGCCTCGCTGCCGCCGGCCATCGCCACATCCACCTGGCCTGAGGTGATCAGCGCTGCGGCCTGGGCGATCGCGTGCCCTGACGACGAACAGGCGCTCGAAACCGCGAACACCGGTCCGCGAATGCCAAATTCCATGGCCACCGCGCTCACCGGCGCACTGACCATCACCCGCGGCACCGTCAGAGGGTGTACGCGCGCCGATTTCTGGCCGTAGAAGCGCTCGTAGGAAAGTTCGAGCGTTTGGATGCCTGCAAAGCCGTGTCCAAGCACGACGGCCGCACGGCGCTTTAACACCTCCGCCCCCAAAAGGCCGGCCTGGGTCAACGCCTGATGGCAGGTCAGCAGGGCATAGAGGGCGAAGGGATCAAGCGAGGCGCCGATCCGGCGGCCAAGGGTGGTCTCCGCCAAACCGACAATATCGCCTTTGACCAGGGCCGCCGGCGTCGTGTGCGGCGCGGGGCCGTTCGCGCCGGGGTCGAACAGATGGGGCGCTATCGCCCCGTGACCGTCGCGCGCCGCCGCCCAGGTCTGGGCGACGTCAGGGCCGAGCGGGCACACCGCGCCCATTCCGGTGACGACGACGCGGCGCGGGCCGATGGCCATGGCTCAGGCCTTGGTCTTTTCGATCTGAGCCTTGAGGGTGTCCAGGAACTGGCCGAGATTGCCGGTCTTGGCGAAAGCGTCCTCGGCGATTTCGACGTGGTACTTCTCCTCGATCACGAAGACCACGCTGACCAGGTCGACGGAGTCCAGGCCGATATCTTCCAGCGTCGCGTCGCGAAGCAGTTTGGCGCGATCGATCAACGCCTCCTGCGCGATGACATCCAAAAGCTCGTCGTCGGAAATCGCCATGTGTTCTTTCGCCCGCCGCACTGACGCTAGCCTTACCAAGCCGTCGCTCCCGCACCAACCAGGGATGGCCCTAAGCCCGGCCTCATTTGGGAATATAGGTTCGCAGCACCTCGTCGATGATCGCCTCCAGCTGGCGCAGCGTGTTGCACGTCTTGGCGATGCTGCAGAAGCGGCTGTAGGCGTTCATCTTCGAATCGCCCTGGTTCCAGTAGGTCGTTGGCTCGGGATTGAGCCAGATCACCGCGCGGGCCCGCTCGCTGACCTTGCGCATCAAATCCACGCGCGGATCGGCATAGTTGGAACGGCCATCTCCCAGGATGATCACCGTCGTGTGGCGATCGACCTTGGCGCCGGCGCGGGCGATGAAGTCGGCCAGCGCGCGGCCGTAGTCGGTCGGCCGAAAACCGACCCGCTTAAGGATAAGCGTGATCGCGTCATCGACCTTCGCGTCGTCGAGCAGGTCGTTCACGCAGATCAGCCGATCGGAAAAAGCAAAGGCGTCGAGACGTTCGACCACCTCATTGAGGCTGTATAGAAACAACAGCAGGAACTGCGCGGCTGCGGCCACCGATCGCGAGACATCGCACAGCACCATGATCTTCGGCTTGTCGATGGTGCGCCGCTTCCAGACGATGTCGAAGGGCACGCCGCCATAGCCCATGCTGCGGCGGATCGTCTTACGAACGTCCAGGGCGCCTCTGCGGGCGCGATGGCGTTTGCGCGCGTAGCGGCTGGCCAGACGCTTGGCCATCCTCCGCACCAGCACCTCCATGGCTTTGAAGTCTTCGGGCGCGACTGAGGTCAGCTTCTGTCCGGCGAGAAGGTTGTCGCGAAGCCGCCGGCCGGTCTCACTGGCGTAGAGCAAAGCTTGGCGCTCAACGAAGCGCGCCGCCTGGGCGAACAGATCCTGCCGGCGGGCGGCCAGCGCCTCTGCCATGGTCCGGTCGTGCGGAGCGTCCCCGCCGCGTAGTCTCGCGATCAGCGTCTCAAGCTCGCGCAGACCCATCTCATCGAGCATCCTGCGGGTCAGCAGGCTGCGCTGGCTGCTCAGCCAGATCTCGCCGGTGCGCGCCCGGCCGGCGGCGGCTTCCATCGCCGAGGCCAAACCGGCGGCGTCGTCGGCCATGAGCATGCCTGCCAGCCATGGCTGGGACTGGTTACTGGCGCCCGCGTTGTCGCCGGGCGCGGTGGCCCTGACGCCAAATGCGTCACGGGAAAAGAAAGTGTCGAAGCAGGCGTCGAAGCGATCGACATCCTCGGCGGTCTTGGCCAGGGTGATGCACAGGGCGTCCTTGAGGAGAACTCGGTCGCCGTAGCCCACCTTGGCCACTGCCTTGTGCGCATCGATGGACTCAGCAGGCGAGACCCGCACCTCGATGGCGCGAAGCGCGCGCAGGAAATCCTCCAGGGTGCGTTGCACCGCCGGCCCTACCCGCCTTTGTCGGGTTGTGCGGCGTGCGTGAGGAACTCACCCAGCTTAGGTTCGACAGCGATGATGTCCTGCTCGAATTTCAGAAGGACATTGAGGGTTTCGCGAACGAGATCTGCGTCAAGCGCCCTGGCGTGCAG
>JAYTRF010000101.1:0-7837 GCA_043746375.1 Caulobacteraceae bacterium
GAAGCGCTGCATGCGCCGTTTCACCGCCTCCGATCCGAAGTTCGCCGCCGCCTTCGCCGCCTTTCTAGCTGAGCCACGGGGGTCGCCGACCGACGTCGAGGCGGCGGTGGCGGGGATGATCGAAGCGGTGCGCCACGAGGGCGTGTCGGCTTTGCTGCGCTTTTCCAAACACTTTGACGGCGTGACGCTGGACGAAGCAAGCCTGCGGGTGTCAGAGGATGAGATCGCTGCGGGCGTGGCGGCGTGTCCGGCCAAGGTGCGGGAGGCTCTGGCGTTCGCGGCGGGGCGTATCCGCGACTATCATGAGCGCCTGCGCCCGACCGACGAGCGGTTCACCGATGCGGCGGGCGTCGATCTGGGCTGGCGCTGGACCGCGATCGATGCGGTGGGGGTCTATGTGCCGGGCGGGCGGGCGGCCTATCCGTCGACGGTGCTGATGAATGTAATCCCGGCCAAGGTTGCCGGAGTGAGGCGGATCACCATGGTGACGCCACCGGGCGGGGTGCAGCCAGCGGTGCTGGCGGCGGCCCGGGAGGCGGGGGTGAGCGAGATCTGGCGGGTCGGCGGCGCCCACGCGGTAGCGGCTTTGGCCTATGGCGCGGGACCAATCACGCCGGTGGACAAGATCGTAGGGCCGGGCAACGCCTATGTCACCGCCGCCAAGCGCCAGGTTTACGGCCATGTCGGCATCGATTCCCTGGCCGGGCCGTCGGAAGTGGTGGTGGTGGCCGACGGCGCCAACGATCCGGCCTGGATCGCCGCCGACCTGCTGGCCCAGGCCGAGCACGATCCCGACGCCCAGTCGATCCTGATCACTGACGACCCGCTCTTTGCCGGCGCCGTCGAGGCTGCCATCGAGGCCGAGTTGGCAGGCCTCTCCACCGCCAAGGACGCCGCAGCGTCCTGGAGGGACCACGGCGCGATCGTCCTATGCCCATTGCACCGGGCGCCAGGTCTGGTGGACCAGATCGCCCCCGAACATGTGGAATTCGCCGTGGCCGATCCGGAGGCTATGGCCGCGCAGGTGCGCCATGCCGGCGCCATCTTTCTTGGCCGGCATACGCCAGAAGCCATCGGCGACTATGTCGCCGGCTCCAATCATGTCCTGCCCACGAGCCGCGCCGCGCGATTCTCGTCGGGCCTCTCCACAGCCGACTTTCTGAAGCGGACATCGGTTTTGAAATGCGCGCCGGCGGCGCTCACCGCCCTGGCCCCTGCAGCGCTCAGCCTGGCCGAGGCCGAGGGTCTGGCCGCCCATGCCCTATCCATAAGCCTTCGCACCAACCGTCGCCCCTGATCGCTTTGTAAACCGGCGCGCGAAGCGTCTACAAAGGCTACGATGTCGATCCCCTCTCACTGCTTGCAGTCCGTGCGGCTGGACGACGAGTCCCTGGCGGCGGTGTCCCGCGACCAGGAGCAGGAACGCCAGATCGCGATCTTCGACCTGCTGGAGGGTAACCACTTCGTCCCGCAGGATGCGCCCGGCGGTCCCTACGACCTACAGATTTCCCTGATAGACGGGCGTCTGGCGCTGGATATTACCGGCCCCCAGTTCGAGCGGCGGCACCTGTTGTCGCTCTCTCCATTCCGGACCGTCGCGCGGGACTACAGGATGATCTGCGAGAGCTATTACGACGCCATCCGCAACGCGACGCCAGCCCGAATCGAAGCCTTGGACATGGGGCGCCGGGCCCTGCACAACGAGGGATCTGAACTGATCAAGGCTCGGCTCGCCGGTAAGGTGGAGGTCGACCTCGATACCGCCCGGCGCCTGTTTACGCTGATCTGCGCCCTGCAGTGGCGGGGCTAAAGTCCACGGCGGTGGCAATGCTCCCCTCCGCCGTCCTTTTCGCCTGTAACTACAACCGCGTCCGCTCGCCCATGGCCGAGGGCCTGATGAAGCGCCTGTTCGGTGTGCAGGTCTTCGTCGACAGCGTCGGCCTTCGCACCGGCGGGATGAACGTGGGCGCCGATCCTTTCACCGTCGCGGTGATGGACGAGGTCGGGGTCGATCTCTCCGCCCACCGGGCAAAGACCTTCGACGACCTCGAGGACCAGTCCTTCGATCTGGTGATCTCCTTGACACCGCAATCGCAGCATCGAGCCGTGGAAATGGCCCGAGGTCGCGCCACCGATCTGGAATATTGGGCGACCCATGACCCGACCCTGGTCGTCGGCTCCCGAGAACTGATGCTGTCGGCCTATCGCGAGGTGCGTGACAGTCTTGAGGCCCGCCTCCGCGCGCGCTTTGGCCTGGTCCGGACCTTCAGCGGCTGAGCCTCAAGGCGCCGGTGACGCGGCTGTGGCGTCGCAACTGTCCAGGGCTCGGCCAAAACGCATTTCCCCGCCCTCGTAGGGTTGCTTCTGACCGTCCGGGGTGTTGAGCGCGTCCTGGAGTGGCAGGCCAAGCCACCCGGCGGCCCCGCCATATTGATAAAAAAGACGGTAGCAGTTGGCGATGGCCACCGCCTGGCCGTCCCTTGGGCCGCCGACCATAACAAAGATCGCCCCTTGGTCGCCGAACGGTGTCTCGCGGCTGGCCGACCCCTGGATAGAGGGGAGGGCGGCGGACTCGTCGGCGGTGGGGCATCCCAGGCGACCCTCCTTGCCGCCAAGAATGACCCATTCCCTGATCGCAGGCGCGCTCAGCTTGAACCCGCAAGCGTCTGGCGTCGCGGTCGCGGAGGAGGCGTCCGCAGCCTCGGGCGTCTGGGCCAGGGCGATGGTGGCGGCGACCGGCAGGCCGGCGACGATCGCAAGACTGAGCAGCCGCATCGCAATTGAACGCATGATCTCACCGGCGCGTTGATCCGCGAAGATCGCCAGAAGGGGCCTTGGCAATGGCCGACTTGGGGCGCTCGCCTCGAGCCCTGCAAGCGATACGCGCGTCGGCCATCGACCTCAACCTCTTGGGTAGCTATGGTTGATGGCAAGGCGTCGCCCTTCGAGACGGGATCCGTTTCGGGGGCTTTTGGTATGTCGCCGCAAGTCGAGGAGCCGCATGGCGAAGGAAGAACTTCTGGAACTGCCGGGCACGGTGAGTGAACTGCTGCCCAACGCAACCTTCCGGGTCACCCTGGAAAACGAACACGAGATCATCGCCCACACGGCGGGCAAGATGCGCAAGAACCGGATTCGCGTCCTTGCTGGGGATAAGGTCCTGGTCGAGATGACCCCCTATGACCTGAGCAAGGGCCGCATCACCTATCGCTTTAAATAGGCGCGGTCGAAGGCGGAGCGGCTGGATTTCAAGCGGATGGAGCCTGACAGAACCCGAAAGCTTCTCGTCCTCGGCGCCGTAGGCTTGGTTATCGTCGCCGCCCTCACCGTGGTGGCGATGCTTCTGCTCAAGCCGGACGCCAATGACCCGGTGGCCGGTGGCCTGGGGGAATTGACCGTCCAGACTGGTTTGGCGAGCGATGCGAGGCTCGACCCAAATCATCCCCTGAAATGTTTCGTCAATGGCCAGATGGTGGGTGTTCTGCTGCTCCAGGACTGCGCCCGCCGAAATGGAGTGCCGCCGGGATCGCTCGATGTTGGCCTCGATGCCCAAGGTGTGCTCGGCGCCTCCAATGGCCTCACCAGCGTCCTGACGCCCCTGCCGCCCGAGGATGAAAATCCTGACCTGACCGGGGCGGGCGGGGCGGGGGGTGACAATGTTTCTCTGCCGTCGCCCGGTCCCACGATCGAAGAGGTTCCCCAGAGGCCTGCCTCAGCGCCTGCGCCTGCGCCAGAGAGCGTCGGAGGATGTTGGCGTTACGGTGGAAGCGGCTGGTCGCGACTCCCCGCCGAAGTGCCGCTCAATGAATGTGTCCAGATGCTGTTCGCCGGCGAATGTGAACCGCCCGGGGCAGTCGCCTATGGCCGATGGCATGGGCGCACCCTTCGCCTCGTCACCGGTCGGGTGGATATTTCCGCAGACAACCGGGTATTTCACTTGGTCGCGCCGCAAAGCGCGGACTGTGCTATCCCCCCGGATAATCAATGATGCGCGCCATTTGCCAAGGCCGGGCGTCGGTATAGGCTGAAATGATCATGCCGCGCCCCCCTCGCCTTGCCGCCGCTTTTGGGCTTTGCACTGTGGCCCTTGTGCTGGCCGCCTGCGAAAAGACCCTGGATGCGCCCATGACCCGCGGCGTCTGTTACGCCATGGCCACCGCGCCGAATGGGGCGGTGAAGTTCAATCCCTTGGCGCGCGATCAGCCCGACCTCGAGCATTGCGCCGCGCAACTCGATATCATGCGCTTGCGATTCTTGGGGTTAGGCAGCGCCGAGGACCATGTGGTGGGAGCCTATCAAGGCCAATTCCTGTTCATCGACCCCCGAGGCGTCTCCACCGCCGCGACCTTCAAAGGTTTTCGCTACCTGCTTCTGGTCCACAGCGGCGATGGTCGGTTGGTGACCCCCGGATCGATGCCGAGCCAGTAGCGCGCGCAAATCAGAACGAAAGAAGAACGTTTGGCTTGCGCGGGCCATTTCTGGTGCTAAGCTCTTCTCCGTGATTCCGGCGCACTGGGTCGCCGGGCGAGCAGGGAGCCTCAGGCCATGGCCGGCAGCGTCAACAAAGTCATTCTTATCGGCAATCTCGGCAGGGATCCCGAGGTTCGCACGCTTAATTCCGGTGATCGCGTGGCCAGTTTCAGCATCGCCACCTCCGAGACCTGGCGCGACCGGTCCACTGGTGAGCGTAAGGAAAAGACGGAGTGGCACCGCATCTCCATCTTCAACGACAATCTGGTGAAGGTGGCTGAAAACTACCTGCGCAAAGGCTCCAAGGTCTATGTGGAAGGGGCTCTGCAGACTCGCAAATTCACTGACGCGGCGGGGGTCGAAAAACAGGCCACAGAGATTGTGCTGCAGAAATTCCGTGGTGAACTGACCATGCTCGATGGGCGCGGCGATGGAGCCGAGGGCGCGCGCGGTGAGGGCGATGCCGGCGGATATTCTGCGGGTCCACGCGCCGGCGCCGGCAACCCGAAGGAAACCTTTACCGCTGATCTGGATGACGAGATTCCGTTCTAATCCGTTTCGGGACCACGGTTGTCGCAAGTCAAATCGGTAGAATTCAATCGGCTTTCCCCATCCAAAAGGGGCGCGATCCCGAGGGGCGCAGGGCGCAATGACGGTGGTGTGTGCGCCTTGAGGTTCCAGCCCCAAGGCGAGCGGGCCGGAGCGGCGATGAGGTGGTGTTTGGCCTTTGCGGATGCTATGAAAGCGCTTGCGGGCACGATGGTCCGATTCCCTCCTGCCAACCGAGCTGAAGCCCCAATTTGACCGACGAGACGCCCACGCCGCCGGGTGACGCCCAGCGGGGATCAGTCAGCCCGATCTCGATAGAAGACGAGGTCAAGAAGTCCTATCTCGATTACGCGATGAGCGTCATCGTCAGCCGGGCCTTGCCCGACCTGCGCGATGGTCTCAAGCCGGTGCAGCGCCGCATCCTTTTTTCGATGAATGAGCAGGGTCACACCCCCGACCGGGGTTATGTGAAGTCTGCGCGCGTGGTCGGCGATGTGATGGGCAAGTATCATCCCCACGGCGACCTCTCGATCTACGACACCCTGGTGCGCATGGCTCAGCCCTTTTCCATGAGTCTTTTGCTCATCGACGGCCAGGGCAATTTCGGCTCGGTGGACAACGATCCGCCGGCCGCAATGCGCTATACCGAATGCCGGCTGACCAAGGCGTCGATGGCCATCATGGCCGACCTCGACAAGGACACGGTCGACTTTAAGGACAATTACGACGGCAAGGAGAGCGAGCCCTCGGTCCTGCCCTCGCGAATTCCAAACCTCCTGGTGAACGGAGCCAACGGCATCGCCGTGGGCATGGCAACCAACATTCCGCCGCATAATCTGGGCGAAATCGTCGACGCCTGTCTGGCGATGATTGATCGGCCGGAGGTCTCGGCTGAAGAACTGCTTGAAATCGTTCCCGGTCCCGACTTTCCCACGGGCGGGGAAATCATTGGCCGCACGGGCGCACGCCAGGCGTTGCTCACCGGTCGGGGTTCGGTCATCTGCCGTGGTGTCGCCAGCGTGGAGCAGGTCCGCAAGGACCGCGAAGCCATCATCATCACCGCCATCCCGTTCCAGGTGAACAAGGCGGCCATGGTCGAGCGGATCGCCGAATTGGTGCGTGAAAAGCGTGTCGAGGGCGTCGCCGATCTGCGAGACGAAAGCGACCGCACCGGAATGCGGGTGGTGGTGGAGCTGCGCCGGGACGCCAGCGCCGAGGTCGTGCTCAATCAGCTCTACCGTTTCACCCAGTTACAAAGCTCCTTTCCGGTCAATGCCCTTGCCCTCAACCGTGGCCGCCCCGAGCAACTCGGCCTCAAGGACATGCTCACCGCCTTCGTGACCTTCCGCGAGGAGGTGGTGGTCAGGAGAATCAAGCATGACCTGACCAAGGCCCGCGACCGGGCTCACGTCCTGGTGGGTCTGGCCATTGCCGTGGCCAATATCGATGAGATCATCCACATCATCCGGTCATCCAAAGATCCCGCCGAGGCGCGCGAGCGGTTGGTGGGCCAGGATTGGCCGGTGGGCGACATGTCCCCCTTGATCGCCTTGATCGCCGATCCGCGGACACGGATTGTCGGGGAGGACAAGGTCCGCCTTACCGACGAGCAGGCGCGCGCCATACTTGCCCTCACCCTCTCGCGCCTTACCGGCCTTGGCCGCGAAGAGATCATGAACGAGGCGCGCGAGCTCGCCGCCGCGATCCAGGCCTGGCTGGACCTGCTGGCCTCGCGCGAGGCGATCATGGCGGTGGTCCGCGCCGAACTGGTTGAGGTCAGAGAGGCTTTCGCCGTGCCCCGGCGCACGGCCATCGTCGAGGGTGACGCCGACGTCGAGGACGAAGACCTGATCGCCCGCGAGGAGATGGTCATCACCGTCACCCACGGGGGTTATGTGAAGCGCACCCCGC
Organism: Caulobacteraceae bacterium; assembly: GCA_043746375.1. Lineage (GTDB taxonomy): Bacteria > Pseudomonadota > Alphaproteobacteria > Caulobacterales > Caulobacteraceae > Acaudatibacter. The sequence goes on from JAYTRF010000101.1 coordinate 6,931, forward strand.
TCACAACCTACCGCACTCAGCATCGCGGTGGGCGCGGGCGGTCGGGCATGTCCACGAAGGAAGAGGACGCCGTCACCCGCGTTTTCTCGGCCTCGACTCACGCACCCATGCTGTTCTTCTCGTCCGGCGGAAAGGCCTACAAGCTCAAGGTCTGGCGCTTGCCGGTGGGTGCGCCCACCGCCCGAGGAAAGGCCTTCGTCAATCTGTTCCCCATCGAGCCCGGGGAGACCATGACCTCTATTCTCGCCTTGCCCGAGGACGAAGCGACCTGGGATGGCCTGGATGTGATGTTCGCGACCCGGTCGGGGGGAGTGCGGCGAAACAAGCTCTCCGACTTCGTGCAGATTAATCGAAACGGCAAGATTGCCATGAAGCTTGACCCCGAAATGCTCGATGGCGCTGACGCCATCGTCGGGGTCAGCCTGTGCACCGCAGCCAACGACATGCTGCTTTCCACTGCTTTCGGGCGTTGCATACGCTTCCCAGTGTCCGACGTCCGGGTCTTCGCTGGCCGAGATTCCACCGGGGTTCGGGGCATTCGGCTCGCTGCTGGCGACACCGTGATCTCCATGGCTATCCTCCGTGGGGTTGGGGCAACGCCGGCGGAACGCGCGGCCTATCTCAAGCACGCCACAGCCATGCGCGCCGCAGCTAATGGCGAGAGCGAGGACGCCACTGTTGCTGCGGACGATGACGACGACCCCAATGCCAGCGAAGGGCCGGTCTCCCTCTCGGTAGAACGTATCGCCGAGCTCGGGGCGGCTGAGGAGTTCGTCCTGACCATATCCTCCGAAGGCTTTGGCAAGCGGACCTCAGCCTACGATTATCGCCGTACGGGCCGCGGCGGCCAGGGGCTGATCGCCCACGACCTGTCCAAGCGCGGTGGCCGTCTGGTCGCTTCTTTCCC
>JAYTRF010000102.1:0-6574 GCA_043746375.1 Caulobacteraceae bacterium
TTCCTGTAACCGTGCGTCCGATTGCTGGCGTTCAGTCAGGTCACGCACGAACCCGGTGAAAAAGCGGCGATCCGCAATCCTTCCCTCACCCACGGAAAGGTGCATGGGAAAGGTTGATCGGTCCCGCCTTTGGCCCACCACAACCCGGCCAATTCCGATGATGTGCGGCTCTCCCGTTGTCATGTAGCGTGCGAGATATCCATCATGAGCTTCCTCGTAGGGCGGGGGCATGAGGATGCTCACATTGCGGCCGATAGCCTCGGCCGCCGTCCAGCCGAATAGGCGAGCGGCGGTCGCGCTGAACGAGAGCATGCGACCTTTGTCGTCGATGACGATCATTGCGTCAGGGACGGTGTCCAGGATCGACCGCAGACGGGCTTCGCGTTCGCGAAGATCCTCCGTCGCAAGATTGGCGCGTAGTCGACTGGCGACGAGCCATTCGCCTCGTACGGAGATGCCGACGCCCACCATGACCAGCAGCGCCGATCCCACGATGTCGACAATTCCCGTATGTTCGCGAAGTTGGATCAGAAGCTCGACGACTAGCGACATCGCGGTGGCAAAGAGCCCGGGCCGAATACCGCCCAGCGTGGAGGCGACCAAAATGGCGGGCACAAAGAGCAGATAGAGCGAACGATCCTGCAGGGTCTTCGATAGCAGCAGACTAGCCGCGACAGCGGCGGCGGCTGCCAGAATCGAGGCGGCATAAGCGACCGTCGGTCGTCGTCCGCCGCCGGCCTGGTTCGTCACTCTTCGCTCGGCCCCCCGCATTCCCTCATTCAACCTCGTCGTTTCGCTTAGGACTCGGACCGTCATATCTCCGTGTGTCGCTGGATAAGCCTACCAAGCCTTCAATACGCAGCTTGCGGGCGGACTGGGTAGAATCCCCTATGGGATAGACCGTAATTTTTTTGGGACCCTGCGCGCCATATCACTATCTTGCCTTCGGGCCGCTTTGCCCTTCAGCCCTTGAGGGGGCCCTCCGATGTCCTATGCCGCCATTCTCGTCCACGTCCAGAACGAAGACGCGGCGCAGTCGCGCCTGAAATGTGCCCGCGCCCTCGCGGTCCGGTTCGCCGCCTCATCGATTGGCGTCGAAGCCCCGTTGATTGGAGCCATCTCATCGCGAGACGGTATGGCGGATAGCGCCTGGTTCACCGCAATGCGCGACCTCGTTGAGATCAATCTGAAAGGGGCGGCGCCTCGGTTCAAACCCGCGGACGCCGAAGTGCCGAAGGGGACGGTCCGGGAGCCCGGCCTGGAGTTTCCTGGACAGACCCTGGCGCTGAGCTCACGCGCCGCCGAGACATTGTCAGCCCAACTTCACACCCCGCTAACCGGCACCCAATAGCGGGATGGGGGGCACTGTCAAACCAAACGCGCCAGGCCACGGTTTTCACGATTTGTCAGGTCGCGAGCCTCATTTCTAGGGTGCCCGGTCGCCGCGTCTCCCCTTGTGTTTTCTTGGAAGGGAGACGACTGCTGCCCGAAATCCGGGGCGGCAGCGGGGCGAAGCCGCCTCCTTTGATTTGGTCTGACAGCACCGACGCCGGCGATGGCCTGAGGAGCGGTAGCGCCGGCGTGCCCGCCATACGCTGTCGGACCCAACACCGCCTTTTTCAACGAAATCGACTGAGGCTGTGTAAAAACGCGGATATTGCTTGTCACGGTGGCGGCCTGATTGTTGGCGTGAGTTGAGCGGCACGCGGGCGCTGGGGCGAGGGGCTACGCCGTGATCGCCTCCATAAGCGGCCCGACACCGAACATCTGGATCATTCGCTTCATGTTGTAGGCCAGAAAAACGTGGAGGCTCATCTCGGTTCGGACCTTTTCGAGGGTCTTGGTGAGGAAGTGGGTGCTTTCCATCCAGGATTTGAGGGGTCCGAACGGGTGTTCGACGGTCTGCCGGCGAACAGCCATGGCGTTGGGCCCGCGGTCGAGCCTAGCCTGCATCTTGTCGACCACGCCTTCCTGCTTCCAGCGCTTGATGCGGCGCAGTTTATCCGGGGTGCACTTGGGTTTCAGGGCGCAGGTGAAGCAGGCCGACAGATGGCGGTATTCGTCGAGGTCGTCTTTGCGATCAGGCCGAGGATTGCTCCTCGTCAACCGCGCGCCGGCGGGGCAGACATAGTGATCGGCCTGGGCGTCGAAGCCGTCCAGCTGGGTCACGCCCTTGGGGACGATCTGGGGCTCGAAGGTTCCGGCCCGGTCGCGAGGGATGGCGAGATCGATCTCGCAATCATCGCCGAGGACCGTCTTGGCCGAATGGCCGTTGCGGCTGTTGCCGCTGCCCTGGCCGGCTGGGTCGCCCTTCTAGTAGCCCAGGTGGTGGGTCAGCTCGGCCCCGAGCACCCGTTCCATCAGCGCCTTCTTCAACTGCCTGAAGAGCCCGGCGTCTCCCATCAACTCCTCCGGACTGACATCCCGGCGAGCAGCCCGTCCAGCGTCTCAGGCTTGAAAATCTCAGGCTTGGTCGTCGTCTTGGTCATCATGGAATCCCTTCCTCTCGAGGATGGGACCTACAGCAGCACTTACACAAACTATCTGACACCCTCCCAACCATTTCCCAGGAGCGCCAGCTCATCAGCCGGGAACACTACAAAGAAAGACGCTACCAGCCGCTGGCGGAGTGGCGGGCAGTCATGGGCTAGAGGTCAGTTGGGTTTGGGCTCACTGCGTCCGAGCGGAGACAGGTTGCCGTTGGACTGACAGCACCAACTTGGCGGCCCCGGCCGGTCAGCCGGACAGGGTCTTCCCAACCAGGGTCCACCCGGCTCTTCGACGGGGGTTTGATCCAGATCAAGGTGACTTCAGCGTCATCTTTTAGTCTGCCCCGCGAAGTGGACGCGGGATGCACGCTCGAACCGGTCAGGACGTAGAGAAAGCACCGCACGACGGAGCCACTCGCCTACGGGGGTCGCGGCGAGCGGAATGGCCAGGATCACCTACATTGAGCACGGCGGGACCGCGCACAACGTCGATGTGCCAAACGGCCTTTCGGTCATGGACGGCGCGAAACGTTTCACTATCCCCGGTATCGATGGCGATTGTGGCGGTGCCTCCGCCTGCGGGACCTGCCACGTCTACGTCGAAAACGGCTGGTTCGAGCGTCTGCGGCCGATGGATGAGCTCGAACGCGACATGCTCGACTTCGCCTTCGACGTTCAGCCCAATAGCCGCCTTTCCTGCCAGATCAAGGTCAGCGACAGCGTGGACGGCATCGTCGTCAAACTTCCCCACCGCCAGTACTAATCCAGGAGAACCCACATGAACGTAATGACCAAATCCAGCGATGTGGTGAAGGGAGACTGGAAGGTATCCATGACCCCCGACGACATCTACCGGCATCCGATGGATATCGCCTGGACTTTCCAGTACGCGCTGTCAGCCGACAAGGTCGAGGACCTCTACAAACGCGCGAAGCAGAACCAGTGGGACGCCGACGAACTCCTGCCTTGGAATACGCCGGTCGATCCTTCCAAGCCGCTGATCAACGACCGTTCGGACGTCTACCACCAGATGCCGTTCTTCTCGAAGCTGTCGAAGTCCCAGCGCGAGACATTCACCGCCCACTCGACGGCCCAGCTTCTTTCACAGTTCCTGCACGGGGAGCAGGGGGCCCTGATGACGGCCGCCTGTGTCACACATTCGGTGCCCGACGCGACGGCCAAGCTCTACGCCGCCACCCAGACCATGGACGAGGCGAGGCACGTCGAGGTCTACGCCAGGTACTGTGACAAGATCGCGATGATCTATCCGATGTCGCCGTGGCTAAAGGCGCTGATCGACGCCACGCTGAAGTCGGATAGATACGAGAAGGTCATGATCGGCATGAACATGATCGTGGAAGGCCTGGCTCTGGGGGCCTTCAACAACATGTACCGCACCACCCAATGCGAGCTCTTGAAGAAAATCACCTTCAACGTGATGCGTGACGAGTCCCGCCACGTCTCCTTCGGTCACGCCTACCTGGGCCCGGTGATCGCCAAACTGAACGAGGCAGACCGCGAGGATCTGGCCGACTTCGCCTTCCAGGCAGTCAGTATTCTGGTCAATTCAGGCACGTCGAGCACGATCGCCAATCGGGTGGATCCGGGTTTCATGGAGGTTCTAGCTAACAGCGAGATCGATCCGGACGATTTCTTCAAGGGTCTGAAGGAGGCGGAGGACGCGGGGATCACTCAGGAACTGCCCCCCGGACAGATCCACTCGGTGAAGGACCTGATGATGCCCGCCCTCGCCCGGGTCGGCCTTCTCACCTTCCCCGTGCGCAAGAAATACGAAGAGGCCGGTATCCCGATCTTCGAAGATCTGCGCGTGCTGGAGGCTATGGAGGGTGGCCACCCGATCGCGGCCTGATCGCGATGGACGCCGAGTCCCGCCTGCCGGTCCCGGCGTCCCAGCTTCCGGAGAGGTGAGCCATGACGCAAACAAAGTCGCCCGCGCGGGGTGACGAGGCGCACGAAGGTCTATTCGCGGCCATCGTTGATGGCGTACCGGAGGCGATCATCGTCGCCAAGGCGGATGGTGATGTCACCTTCCTGAACCGCGCGGCCGAGGCTTTGTTTGGCTATCCCGCGGCCGAAGTCGTCGGACGAAACATCACCATGCTCGTTCCCCCTCAGTCCGGTCGGCGCGCCGATCCGGTGAAGTGGCTGGCCCGGTGGGCCGCAGAGCCCCAGCCGGCGCAGTCCCGCTATCTCGACTTCCAGGCTCGCCGGCGCGATGGTCGCGAAATGCCCGTGGACGTCCGGGTTTCGCAGGGCCGCGTAGGCGAAGAAGCGCGGTTCTTCATAACCGTCCGCGACAACACCGCCCGACGCCAGGAACAGATCGCTTTCAAGGGAGACAACCTGCGCGCGGCTCGGATCCTGCTGGTCGCCGAGGACGCCATCATCTCCTGCGACACCCATCAGAAGATCACCTTCTTCAACCTCAAGGCCGAATCCATGTTTGGCTATCGGGCGGAAGAGGTGCGGGGCAAGTCGTTGGCGCTGCTCCTGCCTGAAGCCGCTCGCGCTGGTCACCCCGCTTCGGTGGAGGCGTTCGGCGCGGGACTCACGGCCTCGCGGATGATGAGCGAGCGCGAGGAGGTCCGGGGCCTGCGCCGCTCGGGCGAGGTCTTCCCAATCGAGGCCGCCATCACCAAGGTCGCCGTGGGTGGCGCCCTCTCCTACACCGCTCACCTGCGCGATATCAGCGCCCGCAAGGCCGCGCAGGCCACGCTGAAGGAAAGCGAACGGCGATTCCGCGCCATGTTTGATCACGCCTTCTGCGCCGTCGCCCTCCTCGCGCCGGACGGAACCGTCCTTGAGATCAACCGCGCGGCCCGCGCGCTGACCGTGGGCGTCGAGCCGCTTGTGGGACAGGCCCTGTGGGACCTGCCCTGGCTGGGCGCCGCGGGCGTTCGGCCCGACGAGTCTGCGCGCAACCGGCTGAAGAGCGCCGTGGCCGCGGCGGCCGCCGGGATGACCGTGCTCTACACTGCGGTGCTGGGCGAAGGTGACACCACCCGCAAGATCGACCTCTCGCTTACGCCCATCGCCGATGAGACCGGCAAAGTGGTCTACATCCTGCCCGAAGGCCGCGAGGTTACGCGAAAGGCCCTCTGCGGGTCGCTTCCTCTATAGGAGTGTGTAAATCTGCGGCGAATGCCAAGCCACCTCGATGTCCTTTCCCAAGCGAGGGACTAGGCGTTCGCCAGCGTCGTCCTTGGGGACTATCAGCCAAGGCGGCCAAGTTCGACTTTCCCCATCACCGGCCAAAGTCTTGCGCCGTCAGCCGGTGCGGCGGCGGCATCGGCCCGAAATCCACCATGCCCGTCACGTGGCCTTGATCTCGATCAAGGAGGCGAAGCGTGTAAACCCGAGATTGGGCGGCGGAGCGCCGATGCTGCGGCCTCTGTGCGAGCCGCCAACCGAAAGAGAAGATCAGACATGACCGAGGCAATGACACTCGCCAGGCCGGCGCGGCAGAAGACCGAGCATTTTGATGTCCTGATCGTCGGGGCGGGCATCTCCGGGGTCGGCGGCGCCTACCACCTCACCAAGCAATGTCCCAGGGCCAGCTTCGTAGTTCTCGAAACCCAGGGCAACTTCGGCGGAACCTGGCTCACCCATTGCTATCCGGGCGTCCGGTCTGACAGCGACCTCTACACTTTCGGCTATCGCTTCAAGCCGTGGGTCGGCGCGCCTATCGCTTCGGGCGCCGAGATTCTCGCTTACGTGGGCGAAGTTATCCGCGAGAACGCCCTTGACCGATATATCCGCTACGGACACAAGATCTCCTCGGCCCGCTGGTCTAGCAAGGACAATCTCTGGACCATCGAGGCTACCCGGTCCGACACCGGCGGAACGGTCCGCTTCACGGCCAACTTCCTGTGGATGTGCCAGGGCTATTACCGCCACTCACAGGGCTACACGCCCGACTGGCCCGGCATGGAGAGCTTCAAGGGCAAGATCGTCCATCCCCAGACCTGGCCCAAGGGACTGGACTACAAGGGCAAAAGGGTCATCGTGATCGGCTCGGGTGCCACCGCCGCGACCCTCGCTCCAGCGATCGCCGCCGACTGCGA
>JAYTRF010000103.1:0-2172 GCA_043746375.1 Caulobacteraceae bacterium
CGTGCCGACAATCAAGGGCATGGTCGCGGCCTTGGCGTATTCGAAATATTTTCGCACACCGTCATCTGTGTCCGCCTCGAACGTGATCGTACCGCCGCCCACTATTTTCAGTCCCGCTTCGTCAATCTCCTGGCGCGCCGTCGCGATCGTTGCCGGGGACGCGTCGTACGGCAAATGGAACGATTTGAGGTTGATGTAGGAAATGCGGAGGGCCTTCGTCATCTGGACGGCCTGCTCGCGCGAGAACTTCCGGAAGGAGTAGCTGGCAACTCCGAGCCGCACGCGTTCAGGCTCCCGACCGGCATGACCGCGCGGGGCGGCAAGCACCCCGGCAGCGAGGGCCTGGGGGACGCCACGCCGTTGCACCAACGCACCGGCAGCGGCACCGAGGGCGGCCGTCTCGAGAAATCCGCGCCGTGACATTATCGATCTGGACATGACTCGCCTCATGTTCGCGGTGCCTGCTGTTGGCAATCGTCTTCCTAGCCGGTGACCAACGTACGCCAGCCGCATCGCGTCAGCAATTGGCGCGTTGGGGCACCGCCCCAGCACATTGGGCTGAGCCCGAAGATGTATGCATAAGACCGCGCCGCCCGTGCGAGTTGTCAGGGGCTGCTCCGAGCGACATACTGCACCCCTGCCATCACCGTTACTGGAAGGAACAGTCATGCCCGTCAGACCCAACCCGCCCAACCGGTGCGCCGTGCGCGTTCGCGCTGCCGTCCGCCTGACCATCGCCGTTACCACCGCGCTCGCCCGCGCCGGGTCGCGCGCCGCGGCGCAGCAGGTGAAACCCGCGTATTTCGCCGACATGCGCTGGCGTTCGATTGGACCGCCGCGCTCGGGCTACATCTCCGCCCCGGCCGGCGTACCGGGCGACCCGACGACCTACTACGCCGGCACCCCCGCCGGCGGTGTGTGGAAGACGACGAACGGCGGCACGACGTGGACGCCGATCTTCGACGACGTGCATGTCGCGTCGATCGGCGCGGTCGCGGTCGCGCCCTCCGAGCCGGCCACGATCTACGTCGGAACGGGCAACGCATCCGGTTGGTCGTTCACGCCCGGCACCGGCGTGTTCAAGTCCACCGACGGCGGAACAACGTGGACAAATGTCGGCCTGCGCACGTCGCAGTTCATCGGCGCGATCATCGTGGCGCCGCGGGACGCCAACACGGCGCTCGTCGCGGCTCAGGGCGGGCGCGGCGGCGGCGGCGAGCGCGGGGTCTATCGCACGACGGATGGCGGCCGTACGTGGACACGCGTGCTGCCGGTGCACGGTTCGTCCGGCGCATCGGATCTCTATTACGACTTCCAGGACCCGCGGATCGTCTACGCAGCTTTGGGAGCGGACGCCGGCACCGTCGCTGGTACAGGTATCTACAAATCGACGGACGCTGGCGTGACATGGAATCCGGTGATGGGTCGCGGACTGCCTGACGGCGCGCGCATTTCGGCATTCGCGGTGTCGTCCGGCACTCATGGCCAGCGGCTGTATGCGTTGGCCACGACGGCCGGCGGTCGCGGCCGCGGTGCGGCCAGTGGAGGCCGAGCGCTATATCGCTCCGAGGATGGCGGAGAGACGTGGACCTTCGGCACCCAGCGGTTGGCGAGTGCCGGCGGCAAGATCTACGCGGACCCGCAGAACCCGGACGTGATGTACCTGATGGGCACGTCGATGTACCGGTCGACGGATGGCGGCCGGCACGTCGCCTCGTTCTGGGGAGCGCCGAGCGGAGCCGATCCGCGCTTTCTCTGGATCGACCCGACGAACGCGAGACGCATGATCGCCGGCGTTGACCAGGGCGCGGCCATCTCCGTCGATGGCGGCGCGAGCTTCACACCGTATTATGGAATCATCAACGGCCAGTTTTACCGCGTCGCCACCGACTATGACTTTCCGTACCACGTGTGCGGCCCGCAGCAGGATTCGGGCACCGCGTGTGTCGCCAGCCGCAGCGACTTCGGTGAGATCCGGCCAAACGACTGGTATCCGGGCGGCGGCTTCGAGAACGGTTTCCTGATCGCCGACCCAGTGGACAAACGGTACCTGTACACCCAGGGCTGGTATCACGTGCTGCGCCGCTTCGATCAATCGACCGGACAGGTGGTGGTCCTGTACCAGCCGACGCGTGAGGACCGATTCGGCGGCGCGCCTCCGCTCGCATTCTC
>JAYTRF010000104.1:0-5907 GCA_043746375.1 Caulobacteraceae bacterium
CAGCAAGGATATGCTTTAGACAGCCTAGCGTTCCCCCTATCTCGGCAATTTATTCCGTTTTTCCGCCCAAAAACGCGCGATCACTGCCGAAACAAGCCAGAGTGCGAAAACTGCGGCGATAATCGCGACGTGCAGAGGCCCACCCCGGAGCATTGTCAGCGCCGATCCTCCGGCGACGGCGATCAGCGCGATCTTGGGCACGATGCCGATCGCGGTGCCGGCGGCGAAATCCAGAAGCCGCACGCGCGCTAGGCCGGCCGTGACATTGACGATGATGAACGGTGCGAAGGGAACGAGGCGGACGATCAGGCTCGCCATGAAGCCGTTGCGGCCAACAAGCGCCATGAACCGATCGAGCCCCGATGCCGCCAACTGGGTCCCAGATGTCCGCCGGGCCGCGCGACCGATGACAAACCCGATCAGCGCCGAGACCATGGTCCCGATCCAGCTGTAGGCTGCGCCGGCGACGGGTCCGAAAGCCAGCACCACAGCGCCGATCAGGATCACCTGGGGCGCGCCCAGGAACGCGAGACCTGCGAAGGCGCTGATCGCCACCGGGAGGGCCCACGGTCCGTGCGCGGCCGCCAGCCAACGATTCACCGCCGCAGGGTCCCCCAGACCCATTGCGCGGCCGCCAATAAAAAGGACGAACCCTGCGGTGGTCAGCAGCAACAACGAAATCAACGCACCCCGCCAAGCGCCTGTCTCGCTGCCGATCAAAAAGGCGACCAAGCGCCGCATGAACGTCGAGGGTCCGACCGCCGCCTCAACTCAGATTGGCGAGATGGACGTAGTGGCCAAGTTGGCCGCCGGGGCGTCGCGCTTTGGCAGGGCGGCCAAGGCGGGGCTGGCGGCGGCGGCATCGAAGGCGGCCACGATGCGCGCGAACCGCGCTTCGACCGGTCCCTTGAATTCCGGGTGCGTGAAGACATAAAGCTCGCCGGCCTTCACCGCCTCGACCACGCGGGCCCCGACCGGTTCGACCGGGATGCCGTTCAGCACCGGCGATGGCGGCGCATCCGCAGGCGGAGCGGTGCGGACGTCAGGCCCATAAGCGTCCGGCCTGTTCCTGCGGCTTTCAAAGATTCGGGTTTTGACGAAACCGGGACAAAGGATGGAGACGCCGATGTTCCGTTGCGCCAACTGCAATGCCCAGCCCTCGCTCATCGCCACCACGGCGAATTTTGTCGCGCAATAGGGTTCCATGCCGGCCGGGCTGAGCAGGCCGGCGATCGAGGCGGTGTTGACAAAGTGGCCTCCCTCGCCATGGCTCTCGATGAGCGGCGTGAAGATCTCGGTCCCGTAGATGACGCCCTTCAGATTGACGTCGATCACCCAATCCCAGTCACGGGCCGGCACGCTGCCCAACGGCCCGCCAGCGCCGACCCCAGCATTGTTGCAGACCACATGCACCTTGCCGAACTTGGCAATGGTCTCCAGCGCTGCGGCGCGCAGGGAGTCGCGGCTGGCGACGTCGCAAACAATCGCCTCCGCGCGAATCTGCCGGGCGCGAAGCCCGGCGACGGCGGCGCCCAGCGCTTCGACCTCGATATCGGCCAGCATCACGCCCATGCCTTCGTGTCCGAAGGCCTCGGCCATCGCCAGTCCGATGCCGCTGGCCCCGCCGGTAATGAAGGCGATCTTGCCGCTCAGCTGATCCATTGAAGGGCTTCTTTTCCGATTGACGGTACCTAATCACTAGCGGATGTCATTCTCAATTTGAATGATCTGGCTTAGGCTAGAGCTACCGGTCCGCCCCTCCATTTGCTGAGTCGATTTCCATGTTCGCTGAATCCGCGACCCTGCGCCGTGTCAAACCCGCCGCCACTGTGGCCGCGGCCTCCAGGGCGCGGGCGCTGCGCGCGCAGGGACGCGACATTATCTCGCTGGATGCCGGCGAGCCGGATTTCGATACCCCCGATAACATCAAGCAGGCGGCGATCAGGGCTATCGTCGACGGCAAGACCAAGTACACAGACATCGACGGCATTCCCGAACTGAAGGCGGCGATCTGCGGCAAGTTCGCGCGCGAGAACGGCCTCACCTACACTACGGCCCAGATCAATGTCTCGCCAGGCGGCAAGGCGGTAATCTTCAACGCCATGATGGCCACCTTGAGCGCCGGCGACGAGGTGATCATCCCGGCCCCCTATTGGGTCAGCTATCCAGACATGGTCCTGCTGGCCGGCGGGGAGCCGGTGTTTATCCCCACCACCGCGAAGGCCGGTTTCAAGATCGAGCCTGCGGCGCTCGAGGCGGCGATCACACCGCGCACGCGCTGGCTGATCCTCAACTCTCCGTCCAATCCAACCGGAGCAGCCTATTCGGCCGGCGATCTGCGGGGGTTGGCCGATGTGCTGCTGCGACATCCCCACGTGTGGGTTCTGACCGATGACATGTACGAACATCTGGTGTTCGGCGGCTTTGCCTTTTCAACCATTGCCGAGGTGGAACCGGCTCTCTTTGACCGCACCCTGACCATGAATGGGGTTTCCAAAGCCTATGCCATGACCGGCTGGCGGATTGGTTATGCCGGCGGCCCCGAATCCCTGATATCGGCAATGCGCAAGGTGATGAGCCAGACGACCTCCAACTCTTCGTCGATCTCGCAATGGGCTTCGGTGGAGGCGCTAAATGGACCGCAGGATTTTATCGCCCCTCACGCCAAGGTCTATGAGGAACGCCGCGACCTCGTCGTTTCAATGCTCAACCAGGCGACCGGCCTTCGGTGTCCGTCTCCACAAGGCGCCTTTTACGTCTACCCCTCTTGCGAGGCTCTTATCGGCAAGCGCGCCCCAAGCGGTAGGACGATTGCCAGCGATGGCGACTTCGCGGTCGAGCTTTTGGAGTCCGAGGGCGTTTCGGTGGTCCTGGGCGCGGCGTTCGGTCTGTCGCCGTTTTTTCGCATTAGCTACGCGACCTCTAATGCCCTCCTGGAGGACGCCTGCGTGCGCATCCAGCGGTTCTGCGGCGCGGTGGCCTAGAACGACGAATGGGCCGCTTGGCCAAGCGCTCGCTAGTGGTGGCCGGGCACGCGACATCGCTGGCGCTCGAGCCGGCATTCTGGACGGCTCTCGAGGCGCTCGCGCGAAGGCGCAAGCTCAGCCTTGCCGCGCTGATTGGTGACATCGACGCAACGCGCGGTGAGGGTCCGTTGGCTTCCGCGTGCCGCGTTACCGCGCTGCGAAACAACCCTGCCGATTAAAAGCCGCGCCTCCCGGCGTGCTAGAAGGCAAGCCTGCCCAGGTCCCAAAGAGACGTTTCGTGTCCGACCTCCCCGCTCCGCGCACCTCCGACCTGGCCCGCGTCGCCGGTCCCAACTATCTGGAGGGCCTCAATCCTCAGCAATGCGAGGCGGTAAAAGCCATCGACGGCCCGGTGCTGGTGCTTGCAGGAGCGGGCACCGGCAAGACCCGGGTGCTGACGACGCGCCTTGCACATATCCTGGCGGCCGGCAGCGCGCGGCCGTGGGAACTGCTGGTGGTCACTTTCACCAACAAGGCCGCGCGGGAGATGCGGACGCGAATTACCGACATCATCGGACCGGCCGCCGAGGGTCTGCGCTGGCTGGGAACGTTTCACTCGATCGCGGCTCAAATTTTGCGCCGTCACGCCGAACTGCTCGGACTTAAGTCAAGCTACACGATCATCGACACCGACGATCAGGAGCGGCTGATCAAACAGCTGCTTGAAGCCGCCAACATCGACGTCAAACGTTGGACACCCAAGCACCTGGCCGGGCTCATCGATCATTGGAAGAATCGCGGCTGGGGGCCCGACAACCTTCCTTCGGCGGAGGGCGCACACTTCGCCGAAAACCGCGGGGCGGCGCTTTACGCCGCCTACCAGCAACGCCTGCGGATCCTAAACGCCTGCGACTTCGGCGACCTCTTGCTGCACAACCTGACGCTGTTCACGCGCCATCCCGACGTGCTTGCCGAATATCACAACCGCTTTCGCTACCTCCTGGTCGACGAATACCAGGACACCAACGTCGCCCAATACCTGTGGCTGCGGCTTTTGGCCCAGAAGCACTCGAACGTGTGCTGCGTCGGAGACGACGACCAGTCGATCTATGGCTGGCGCGGGGCCGAGGTCGACAACATCCTGCGTTTCGAGCGCGATTTTCCGGGGGCCCAGGTGATCCGCCTGGAGCGCAACTACCGCTCCACAGAACACATCCTGGCCGCCGCCTCGGGCCTGATCGCGGCCAACAAAGGCCGGCTCGGCAAGACCCTGTGGACCGAAGCGGCCGGAGGCCAGAAGGTCCAGGTGCGCGGGGTATGGGACGGCGAGGCCGAGTCGCGGCTGATCGCCGAGGAGATCGAACGATGGAGACGCGGGCCACGCCCATATCGGGAAGCGGCCGTGCTCGTGCGCGCCTCCTTTCAAATGCGGGCCTTTGAAGAGCGTTTCGTCCTGCTGCAGATTCCCTACACGGTCATCGGCGGGCCCAGGTTTTTCGAACGTGCGGAAATCCGCGACGCCCACGCCTACCTGCGCCTCATCCAGTCACAGGACGACGATCTGGCGTTCGAGCGTATCGTCAACACGCCAAAACGCGGGATCGGCGACACCACGGTTCAGAAACTGCTGAGCTTGGCCCGAGGGCGGGGAATCTCCGCAGCAAGCGCCGCTCGCGAGTTGGTCCGCAGCGACGAGCTGAACCCGCGCACGCGCACCGCCCTGGCCAATTTTTTGCGCGATCTCGATCGGTGGGCGGCGCAGGTGGGGGCCATGCCCCACGCTAGGCTTACCGAAACCGTGCTCGAGGAAAGCGGCTACATAGACGCACTGCGTTTGGACAAGGGGCCGACCAGCCAGACGCGCCTGGAAAACCTGAAGGAGCTGATCCAGTCGATGGGTTCATTCGAGACCTTGCAGGCGTACCTTGAGCACGTCTCCCTGGTCATGGATCTTGATCGCGGCCCCAGCGACGATGCGGTTCAGATCATGACACTGCACGCCGCAAAGGGACTGGAGTTCCCGCTCGTCTTCCTGCCCGGCTGGGAGGAAGGGGTTTTCCCGAGCCAGCGAAGCATGGATGAGAACGGCGAAAGGGGTCTGGAGGAGGAACGACGCCTAGCCTACGTCGGCCTCACCCGCGCTCGCGAGGAGGCGCGGATTTCCTTCGCCGCCAATCGCCAGGTCTACGGCCGCTGGACCAGCCAGCTGCCCAGCCGGTTCGTCGACGAGCTGCCCCTCGCCAACGTCGATGCGGCGTCCGAAACCGGCTACTACGGCGGGGGACCTGGGATGGGCGATGCCGCTTCACGCTTCGACGAGGCGAAGTACGGGACCGGCTACGACAGTCCGGGCTGGAAACGCGCCCAGGCCCGCGGCTTTGGCGGGGCGCCGCACCGCCGTACCCAGGTGATCGAAGGCGATGGTCGGCTCGTCGCGGTGTCGGACCCGGCCAGTCCGTATGTTCGCGGCGAGCGCGTTTTCCACCAGAAGTTTGGCTATGGCCAAGTCAGCGCGGTCGAAGGCAACAAGCTCACGGTCGCGTTCGAAAAAGCGGGGGAAAAGCGCGTCATCGACAGCTTCGTGGAGCGTGGCTGACGCCACCCTCTACGCAGCCTTAGAACAGGTCCGGCGGCCCCTTCATCCGGCTCTTTGGCGCAAAGGAACGAATTTCTCTTCCGCGCGGCCGGCGGTCTGTGCCGATGGCCTTGAGAATCTCATGACGCCGTCATCGAGGCGACCGTAGCGGAACGCCAGCAGATCCAGGGCGTAGTTCTGATGGACGCGCCACGGGGCCTTGTTCCCCTGCTTGGGGAAACGGTCCATGGCCCGGCGGACGTAGCCTGAGCTGAAGTCGAGCCACGGGGAGGCGGGCATCTGGGCATCATCGTTCACCGGCCGGCATTCGGTGAATCCCCGGCGATCCATGTGGTTCAAGAGACG
>JAYTRF010000105.1:0-7455 GCA_043746375.1 Caulobacteraceae bacterium
GCCTCGATCCGCGCGTCGAGCGCCGCGACCCTTCGCTCAAGCGCTGCCTCGTCGCGAGCTGCGGCGGCGACCATCCCCATGTGAATGTCGATGAACGCAAAGCCCGCATGCGGATAGGCGTTATTGGCGACCTCGATGGCTTCGCGCCAGAGCTCCGGAGCAGGATCAACTCCATTCAGGCCGAGGCGCCAAAGGAAGGCGGCCGCGTCGCTGACCATATTGACAGTTAGGGCGGCGCTGACCCTGGGCCGCACGAACTCGCTGTAGAGAGCCGTGGCCCTCTCCGGCTCGCCCTGTTCAAGCGCCGTTAGCGCCTGATGCCACGCCAAGTGCGCGTGGAGGATACCTTTGCGGTTGTAGCCGGGCAGCCAGGCTTCGATCATCGCGTCGGCTTCCCTCGTGGCACCCTGCTCGTACATGGCGTGCGCCAGGGCGTGGGCGGAATTGGCGTTGTCCGGCTTGGTCTCAAACGAGGCCTCGATGAGACGGCGGCCCTTCACGGGCGCGTTGTTTTCCACCAGCGCCCAGCCGTAGTTCGTCTGGAACCACCAGCGATCGTCGTGCTCCCGGCGATAGAGCTCGCAGAGATCCACTCGGGCCTGATCGTGATCTGCCATGCCGGAGAAGGCGAACAGCCCAAAAGCGCCCAGGGGCAGGGACAGGATCACCGCGTCGCGGGGCCACGTCTGAAGATGAACCAGGGAAGCCTCCAGCGACTCTGCCGACTTGCCTTCGACACCCAGGGCGATGACGTCGACGTGGCTGCGTTCCCGGTCCGACACCTCGGCGTCGGCGAGGTCCCGGGCCCGGGCTATGGTCCCGCTCGCCTTCTCCCGATCGCCCTCCATCTGGTGGATACGGGCGCGCGCCGCCCAGGCGAGCGCCAGGCGCGGATCGGCCTCAAGGGCTGTGTCCAGCGCCACGTCTGCGCCGGGCCAAGCCGCAAGGCTCAGATCCACGGCTTTGCGAAAGTGGGTCGCCGCCAGGTCCGAGGTCGTGGTGATGGCCAGGCCATAGCTGTCCTTTTGTCCCATCGCCTACCTACCGCCTCTGCCGACGGAGGATCTCGTGAAAGTTTGGGATCGACCAGCGCAACCCGACAAGGCCGCCTCGGCCGCCCGGTGTAACCCTAGCCAAGGTCGGGGACCACCCCGGCCTGAGTCCAGATGGTGTCGCGCGAAATGACGAGGACAGCGCATAATCGAGATCAGGTTGCTGCTAGTTACTCCGCTTCAATCGCCAGCGCCCAGATCCGATGCATTGTTCGTCGAGAATCTTCGGCCTAAGCTGGTCGCAACAATACGGCGAACAGCAAGGTCGCCAGGAGGAAGCCAATGGCCGTCGCGACCTTGTCCAAACACGTTCCAATTGATACGGTCCGGCGGACCGAATACGCCACCCTAAGCGTGCGGCCGATCTCGCCCCACATCGGCGCCGAGGTCAAAGGTATCGACCTGTCGAAGCCGCTTTCCGCCGAGCAGTTGTCTGATATCCGCGCCGCCTGGGCCGATTGGATGGTTTTGGTGTTCCGCGACCAGCACCTCGACCGCGAGGGCCACAAGGCATTCGGCCGCCACTTCGGTCGCCTGCATACGCATCCGATGAACCATGGCCGGCCCGGTCAGGATAACGAAGTGCTAGTGGTCAAGACGACCGCCCAGTCGCCTTACACGGCAGGTGAAGGCTGGCACACCGATGTCACCTGCGATGACATCCCGCCGCTGGGCTCGATGCTCTACATCACCGAAACGCCGGAATGCGGCGGTGGTGATACCCTGTTCGCCGACATGTACATGGCTTACGAGATGCTTTCGCCGCCCATGAAGGCATTCCTGGAACGCCTGACGGCGGTGCACGACGGCGCCCTGCCCTACATCGGCAACTACGGCTCCGAACCCCCTGAAGGCGGATATTCGCGCCACGAACATCCTGTCGTCATCCGCCATCCTGAAACGGGGCGTAAGGTGCTCAATGTGAACTCAGGCTTCACAACCCACATCGTTGGCCTACACCGCTGGGAAAGCCGCGCCCTGCTGGACAGCCTGTTCGCCCTTTTGAAGAATGAGCCCAAGCTGCATTGCCGGGTGCGGTGGGAGCCAAACACTTTGACCATGTGGGATAACCGCTGCACCCAGCACCATTCGGTGTGGGACTACTATCCTCACTCGCGCTACGGCGAACGCGTCTCGATCGTCGGGAACTCGGCCCCCACAGCCTAGGCTTCCGTCTCTGCGGGCAGGTCGGGATGCCGGGTACGTTCCGACATCGATCCGTCGTAGACCGCAACCGAAGGGTGGCCCACCCGCTCGTACCCATCGCGTCCATGGCGACCTAGCCGCCTGCCGCAGTAGCAGGTCACCCGCAGTCGCTCGACCACACGACAGCTTCGAAACGGTGAGCGGAACCCCGAGGGACGGCAATAGGTCGAAACGGCCTACGGCTGACCGTCGAAAACCGGACACCTTCATTCGCTATCGACAGCTCGTCGCAGTAGGACCCAACGCAGCAGCAACAGGGATAGGCCGCAATGAGCCAGCTGGATTTCGACCCGTCAGCCGCGCGCGCTGTGGAGGCGATATATTTGACGCCCGACGTGGTCGCCCAGCGTGCGCGGGTGATCGATCTGCTGGCGCCGGCGCCGGGGGAGCGCGTTCTGGATGTCGGCGTCGGCCCCGGCCTGCTGGCCCTGGACTTGGCGCGGCTGGTGGGCGAAGCCGGGCGCTTGTTAGGGCTCGACCTGGCGCCTGCGATGGTCGAGATGTCTTCGGCGCGGCTGGGTGCGCTGCCCCAGGCCGAAGTCAGAACAGGCGACGCGACCGCTTTGGACCTTCCCGACGGCAGCTTCGACGCCGCCGTGTCGACCCAAGTCTACGAATATGTCGCCGACATGCCGCGGGCCCTCTCCGAATTGCACCGGGTGCTGCGGCCAGGGGGCCGGGCCCTGATCTTGGACACCGACTGGCGCAGCATCGTCTGGCATGCCTCGGACACCGCCAGGATGGACCGCGTGCTGGCCTGTTGGGACGCCCATCTGGCCGATCCGCACCTGCCGGCCAAGCTCGGGCCCCTGCTGCGGACCGCGGGGTTCGAGGTGCGCCGCACGGAGATCTTGCCGATGTTCGCGCCACGCTGGCAGCCAGTCAGCTATGCGGGGGGCATGGTCCGATTGATCCGCAATTTCGCGCGGACCCATGGCGCGGGGCTCGGCCTTGAGCCTGAGGAGTTGTCAGCCTGGTGGTCCGATCAGAAGGCGTTGATCGCCGCTGACGAGTTCTTTTTCAGCGTCAACCGCTACACCTTCCTGGCGACACGCTGAAGCTGGGTAAGGGCGCAGCGCCCACGCCGGCGTTGACCTTGGGCCGGTGGCGGTTTTCCACGTCCGCCCGAAACCTATAGGGCGGAACTCCCTGACGGGTACTGTCAAACCAAACACGTGAGGCCGCCGTTTTCACGCTCTGTTAGGTCGAGCGCCACATATCGAGGGTGCCCGGTCGCCGCGTCTCCCCTCGTGTTTTCTTGGACGTTTGATGGCTGCTGCCCGAAAACCGGAGCAGCTGCGGGGCTAAGCCTGACCCGAACGATTTCCGCTGACAACACCCGCCAGGGAGTTAATGGGGCACTTACGTCAGACCAAAATCCAGGAAATGCGCGAGTTTTGTGTTCACGGCAGGAACCTGCCTGAGGACGACTGCACGCGTAGCCAAGCGAACTGGACCAGCTCGACCAACTGGTCGACCAAACGTGCGCGGAACCTTAGGTGCCGGCGTATCGGTCGCTGCCCTCGACTATTACTTCCGGGTCCAGCCGCCGTCCGTCGGCTGGTAGTAGGCGCCCGGCGGCAATAGAGCGACGATCTGCTGTGCGGCGGCTTGGGCGGCGGCGGCTTCAGAGACCTCGGTTCTGGCGGCTACCGATCTATAGGCCTGGGCGCGCCCGGCGTTGATGGCCGCTACCGACGCCTTGAGTTTGGCGTCGCCGCTGGAGGTGACGAAGCCCAGGAATCCGTCGCCCTGCTCGCCGACAACGCCGCGCGCCTTAGCCGCGTCGACCACCGCCTTGGCCGAGGCGAGCGAGGCCGAGGCGCCCTGGGCGTTCGCCGGGGACGCGCCGAGGGCGCAGGTGAGAAGACTGAGGCCGGCGCCGATGGCGATGAGGGCGTTGCGCGTCGTGATCATGATCGTGTTGCTCGTTTAAAAGAGGTTTGGATTCTGCTGGATGACGCTCTGGACTTCCTTATCCAGCCGGATGCGCACGTTGGCGTCCAACTTGGCGTAGATGTTGATCGGGTCGATCTTGACGTGGAGCGTCGGGGCGCAAGCGGCAAGCGTCACCGCCACAAGTGCAGCCAGTAAGGAGCTTTTCAGCATGGGCTCTCAATATCCTTCTCGCCTGAGCTTAGCCGCCGGGCGGCTGAACGGGGGCTGAATACGCCGCCGGCGAAGCTGTGCTCTTGTCCCAGATATCGCGCAGCTCCGCTATGATCTGCGAGAAATTGAGCGAGGTGTCGAGGGTGAGGTTGATCGGCACGCCAGAGGGTAGCGGAATGGAACGCTTGAACGCCGTCCCCTTGAGAAGATCTAAAAGGCTGATGGTCGCCTCTTGTTTCGTCGGCGGATCGTGGCGACCCTTGATGTGGAAAAGGACGCCCAGCCGGCCGTCTGGGTGACTCGACAGGGTTGCGTCCAGCTGGTCGAAGGCGAGGTTTTCCAGGGCCTGGTAGGCAAGGCCCTGGATGGCGTCGGGCGAGGCCGCCGCCTTGGCCGGAGCGGTTGAGGTCTGAACCCCCTTGAGGGCGTCGGCCAAAATCGAGATGCGGCCGGGCTTCACCGCCGCGATGTGGCCCTCGAGCAGGGAGAAACCGCCGGGGCTAGCCTCGAAGGGCAGGCGGCCATCGACCACGGCGTCGATCTTCACCGCCTTGGCGAGGCTGGACGCGGCGACAAGGTCGCCTAGGTCGACGCGCTGTAGATCGACGGCCCCGCGCACCGTCCCGCCGGGGGCGAAGGACAGGACGAGCGGCTCAAGCTTCAACCGGCCCTTGGCCACGTCGAGCGAGGCGGCGTTTACGGTGATCGCCTTGTCGTCGAAGGCGAAGCGGACGGCCAGATGCTCGAGGGGAACCAGGGCCCCAATGCGCGCCACCGAGAAGCTCTGTTCCGGGGCCGTCGTCAGGGGCGCCAGATCGACGAACCTGACCGCTCCGACGACGCCGGTCGCCGATCCCAGGGGGCTGCGGAAGTTCAAACCGCCGATTGAGAGTTGGCCACCGCTCACCATCCCGGTGGGTGTCCAGTCGAAGCGGCCGCGGAAGGCAGCGCGGCCCTCCGCGTCGCGGGCGAAGGCGGCCAGCGGGGTCAGCTCGGCCGGCTGCAGCCCCCCCCGGGCGAAGACTAGATTCGGGGCGTCGATCTGGACGCCGCCGATCCCGCTGGCCAGGTCATGGCGCACGCCGATCGCCGCTACCGGGCGTCCGGAGCGGGTTAGGACGACAAGGTTTCCCCACCACGTGCCGGCGGCGAGATCGAGACGGCCGGTCGTCTCCAGGGGCGCGAAGCGGGGAGGGTCCTGGGCGTCCCGCACTTGGCCACGGATGGTGTCGACGGCCCCCACGCGCGGCCCTTTTACCCCGCCGGAAAGGTCGAAACGCCCCGACCCGTTGCCGACCCGCGCCTGGGGCAGGGGCAAAAGGCCGCCGGCCCCTTCCAGGCGTCCGCGAATCCGCCAACCGGCCGGCCCGGTGCTGATCAGCGGCCCCAGGGCGGGACAGACCCGGCCGGAGAAGCCGGCGACCTCGATCGCTCCGATGACCAGGCGGCGGGCGAACTCCGGTTCGCAATGGCCGAGTTCGAAGCGCGAGCCGCCGCCCGCCAGCGTTGCCCGCCCCCGCGCTTGGAGCCGGGTGCCGCGGGCAAAGAGAGCGTCAAGCTCTCCGGCCGCCGCGACCTGGGCCCGAGTTACTCCGCTCCGCTCTGTCCAGCGGCTCACCGCGACGTCGAGCTTGGGCATTCCGCCGCCGGCCAGGGTCGCGGCGAAGGCGCCATTCGAGGCGCCGCCCCGCGTTTGGACGAGCGGGGCGCCGGGTTGGCTCGTCAGGGTCATCATCGCCCCTGAGGCGGCCGAAAGGCGCAACGGGGCGAGCAAGGTCACGCTGGCCTGAGGTCCCGACCAGGCGACATGGACGCGCGGCGCCGCGACCTGCATCCCGGTCAGGGCGCGGGTCATAGCGGCACGATAGGGCGGCTCGCCGGCGAGGATGGGAACGGCCCCGGCGAGACGCGCCGCCTGGGCCAGGCCGAGCCTCACCGTTCCGCCGGCGTGGGCCTCCGCATCGAGCGCGCCATCGTTGGCTGAGCCGTTCAGGCCGGCCCGCAGTCCTGCGAGGGTCCACCCGTTCCAGCTCACCTGTCCCGCCACCGCGTCCGCCTTGAAGGCGGCATGCCAATGGAGCCCGACCTTATCGATCCGCCCCTTGAACCCGCCCAATGTCAGCGCACCCGCCAGGCCGCCTGCCGCCACACCTGGCCCCCGCAGCTCGACGGCGCGGGCGGCGCCGGTCCCGGCCCCGGAGAAATCGATCTTATCGGCGTCGCGCTCGATCCGCACCCCCCTTAGAGCAAGATCAACCCGACCGCCGCGCAAGGTCGTCCCGCCCGTAACGGCCAGGGCGCCGTCGGCGTCAAGGTTGAGGTCCCCGAGGGCGGAAAAGCCGCCACGGTCGGCAAATCGCGCCCCGCCATCGAAGCTGACCCGCAGGAGGGCTGGAGTCGCGGCCAAACCGCCGCCGTGGACCGATCCCTCGCCGGCGAGCGTGAAGGTTAGCGGGCCGCCCGCCGGACGCCGCCCTTGCGGGTATGGCGCCGTGCCTTGCAGGGAAAGGCGGGTGGCGTGCACGGCCAGCCCGCTGCGGAAGACGGCGTCTGCCGGGACGCTGGCCCTCAGGGATAGGACACTGCCGTTTTTGGCGAGGCTCAGCGGCCCCCCAGGGGTCGTGATGGTCAGGCCGCGGCAGGTCAGTGCGCCCGGCCCAAGCCGGCCGTCAAACCGGCTCAGGACGCCCCGTGCCACCTGCCCGTCGCCGCGCACATCAAGGGAACCGCAGGGCGTCGAGATCCGCGCCAAGCCGTCCGTCACGGTTATCGTCGGCAATGGCTGTCGCGGGTTCGGCGGCCGTCGCTGCAGCTCGGCGATCAGCGGATCGAGGGCTCCGAAGCTCAGACGCCGGCCGTCCCAGCGGCCGGCCAGGCGAGGCGAAAACAGGGTTATCGCGCGCGGTTCGACCCCCAAGAACCGGCCATCCCAGGGGCCGGTAATCGCATAGTGAACCTCGATCCGCTGGACGGTGAGATCGGGCCTTGCCCGGTTTCCGAGACTCAAGCTCGCCGATAGGCTGCCCAGCGAGAGGTGGCGAATGTCGAGCGTCGAAGCAATGTGACGGCGCGCCAGCCAGTTGCGGGC
>JAYTRF010000106.1:0-35653 GCA_043746375.1 Caulobacteraceae bacterium
CCTCCTGGGGCCAGCCCGGTATCGCCGTAGCCGGTGGCGAAAATGAATGGGACCCGTTTTTCGGCAAGGGCCTGCGCGACGGGAGTAACGGTTTCCCCATTGAGGTTGACGTCGAGCACCGCGACATCGAACGACAGCGCCAGCATGCCTCGCGCCTCCGCCACGTCGGCGGCCAAACCGACGATTATCGCGCCGGCCTCCGTCAAGCCGGCCTCCAGCTCCAGAGCCAAAAGAATGGAATCTTCGACCAGCAACACCCGAACGCCGCGAATGTCCTGATCGCCCAAGTCTCCCCGCGAGGCTCCGATGGCCTCGACCGAGCGCCCCGTGACGGAATTATGCGCGGGCGTGGAGGGCGTCTCGGCCAGGGCAGACGCGTCGGCGCGCACGGCGGCCCGCACCCCATCGGGCAAATATTCGACGACGGCGCTGCCACCGAGCTCCCGCCCCGTCACCCGCTCGAGTAGGGTCGAACCGAAGCCATGACGGATCGGCGGGGTCACCGGCGGACCGCCCCGCTCGGTCCAGATCAGTTCGAATCCACCGGCCGGGCATGCGGTCCAATCCACGTCCACCCGCCCAGGCTCGGTGGAGAGAGCGCCAAATTTGACCGCGTTGGTGGCCAGTTCGTGCAGCGCGAGCGTCAGGGCGTTGGTCGCGCGCGGGTTGAGCACAATCGGCGGACCCTGCCAGCGGGCGTGGCCACAGGCGATGCCGCCCAGTTCGGCTGCCGCGATGTGTCCGATTTCGGCGCCCCGCCAGCGGGTGGCGGTGAGCAAGGTGTGCGCAGCCGCCATCGCATCAAGCCGGCCACGCAGGGTCTTCAAAAAGGCGTCGAGCGAAACCGTCTTGCGAGCCGATTGCGCGGCCAGCGACTGGACGGACGCCAGGACATTCTTCACCCGATGATCGAGTTCGGCCACCAGCGCCTCACGCTCGTCCTCAAGCGCCCTCATCGCGGAGATGTCGCGCACGACGCCGATGACCCGCCGCACCTGCCCTCCCGGGGCCGCGATGGCCAAAGCGGCGCTGTACATCCATAGAGTGCGACCGTCGTCTGGGCGGATCATTCGGTAACGCGCCTCGTAGCGGCCGTCGCGATTGAGTCCCTTCTCGACCTCTGCCTGCAGGGCGACACGGTCGTCTGGGTGGACGAAACCGTATGCGGCGGCGCCGCCGTCAGCGCTCATGGCTCCCCCAGGAAGGCCTGTGATCTCCGCCATCCGCGGGCTGACGATGAACAGATCGGCGGCGATGTCCCATTCGAATTCGCCCATCACCGCAGCGGCAAGGGCCAGGGACGCCCGACCCTGTTCGATGGCGAGCTTCTCGTCGGGGTGGATCTCGGCGGTGCGGGTGGGATCGATCATGAGGTTCGCCACCATAGGCCGCGCGGTAGCCGGACTCAAACCGAAGCCGGCTTGCAGAAGGGTGGAACCCTGCCGCGTTAAAGGCGTTGGAGCCGCAACCTCGACCGTCTATGGTCAAGTCCAGCCACCCGGAGATTTGAAAAGATGCCCGCCGACACCATGAACCGCGCGGCCGAAGAAGCAAACAAAGCCAAGAATGCGGCCAACAGCGCTTCCGATCATAGCCAACGCGCCATCAATGAGGCCATTTCAGCGGCGGAACGGGCGATTTCCGAGGCCGCCCGCACGGCCGAGCGTGTGCTCAAGGACGGCGTGGAGAGCCTGCGCGCCCAAACGCGGGCCTACACCGACACCGCTGGCCAGCAAGTGGAAGAAGCCCAACGCTACGTCATTCAGAGGGTCAAGGAGCGGCCAATGACAGCGACCTTGACCGGCCTAGGTGTAGGCCTCCTGCTCGGATTGCTGCTTTCCCACCGCTCGAAGTGATCATTCGCCGGCTATTTCTGGGCTTGGCCACCGCGGCTGCCTTTGCGGCTGCCGCCGCTGTATGCGTTGTGGCGCTGGCCTTCGCACTCTTTGCCCTTGTTGAACCTTACGTCGGCCGCGCAGGGGCGGCAGCCATCGTCGCCGGCGGCGCCATGCTCCTGTTGATTGTCGTCGCCTTGGCGGTGAGCATGGCGGCGCGCCCAAAACGGAGAACGGCCGCTTCCGGGCCGCCGCCCAAGGCCCTCGATCGCGCGTTCAACTTCGTGCGGCAGAAGCCAGTCGTTGCAATTACCACGGCGGTCGCGGCGGGTTTTCTCGCCGTGCGTAACCCCAGGTATCTTGGGGCCGCAGTGCGGGCCTTTATGGAAGGGCGTGAAGCGCCAAGGCACTGAGCCCAGATCTCACTCCACCGGTCGGATCGTCAACGTCTGTCGGCGGTTAAGGGACCATGTGCGCCAGACCTCAAACGCCGACCCGGTCCATGCATGGGCGGTTACCGTTATCAGATCGCGGTCGGCCTCAATCAGGTTGAACCCCGCCGGAGCGCCGCGTTCTCGCACGGATAGCGTGCTGGCGCCTACTGCATAGGATCGGCCGTCGCTATAGGGATAAGCCATGGCGAACGGCGCGTGGATGTGTCCGGTCAAGATCAGGTCGACGCCGCCTTCGCAGAACCGTTTGGCGGCCACCTCGCCACCTCTGACCCTGCCCGTCATCGGGCCGCCGATCATCTCGACCAGTGGGTGATGGCAGGCGACAAGGCCCAGCGCGCCGGCCTGGCGGCTGGACAGAGCCTCCAGCGCTTCTTCGGCTTGGCTTGAGGTGATTGCCCCCTTTGACCAGTTCCAGCGCCATTGCATGCCCCGGGCTGTGTTAACCGCTGCCACCTCGAGATCGTCTCGCGAGATACGGGCCCCCTGGGAGGGGCCAAAACTGGCGCGGTATCGACCGAATGGATCGAAAAGCCGCTCCACCATTCCGGCATAGGGCGTATCGTGGTTGCCTGGAGTGATCAGAAACGGAGCCGTAAGGGTCTGTGCCCACGCGGCAGCGCGCCTGAACTCGGCCGGGGCGCCAAACGCGGTGATGTCGCCGGTAATTATGATCAAATCTGGTGACCTGACCGTCAACCAGTCGCTCACTGCCCTGATCGCTGGCGCATTTTCGCCGCCGAAATGGATGTCCGACAGGTGTGCAATGGCAAGCGTCACGGGCGCCCCTTCATCGCCTTCAACAATCCCGCACGACTGTTCCCCGTCAGTTTGGCGCTGAGTCGGCGCGATCCTTCAGAGTCTGACCTGCATTCTGAAGCGCGTTGCCGGTCTTGTCCGCCGCACCGCGGATGGGGGCCTGGACCTCTTGCGCGGTAGACGAAATCGATTGGTCGACCTTGGCTCCGGCGCTGGTGAACGACCCATTGCGGATAGCCAGGTAGATAATAATCCCGCCGATGACGGCGATGATCAATACAAGAAACCCGAGCAGCGGAGACCCGCGGCCCCGCGCCCGCCCGTCCCGACGGCCCCGCTCATATGCTTCGTTGAGCGCCGATCGGTCGGCCGTCGGCCGCGCCGTGTCGCCCAACCGCGCGTGCTCGTCCCGGCGCCCCTCCTTGTAGGCATCGAGTTGATCTGACCCATCGACCGCGACAGGGGCGTTGGACCGTCTTGCGAACCAGGATTTCATCGCCGCCTCGTAACAGAAGTGCCGTAGAACAACGAAACCTCCGGTGCGTCGGTTCCACGCCGAGCCGCAACCGGGTTGGCGATAGCCGGACTTTCCCAGTCTTTCCATATACTATTCAATGCAGCCTATATCCAACGAGGCCCGGGGAGCGGTGGTGATGGACGAGCAGGGGTCATGGGCCCGATTAATGGCTACGGCCGCCGCGACGGTGGCGGTCGCAACGCTGGTCGGCGGATGCCAGAGCTTTCGCCCGCCCAGAGGACCTGTGGTGCAGGCGCCCACGGTGTGCGCCGACTTCACCGTTTCGATCTATTTCGTGTCTGACTCGGCTGTCGTCACCCACGAAGCAGACGCCCTGATCGCGAGCGCCGCTGCCCGGGCCAAGCGCTGCACCGTCAGCGGTGTGGAGGTCATCGGCCTAGCCGATGCGCCTGGAGATCCCCAGGCCAATCTCGAGTTGTCGAAAAGGCGCGCCGACGCTGTGAGTCGAGAGCTGGCGGCGCGGGGGCTCAAGGGGGCGCCGATCAAGGTCGCCGCCGCCGGCGATGCGGGGGCGCAGACCGGGGCTGGGCAAGACAAGCCGCTGCGCCGACGGGTCGACGTAATTTTCCACCTTGTGGTGAGAACTCACTAAGAGCTGCCGACTGCCGGTGCACGCGCAAGGGGCGCGCCTTGGAAGTGTCGCGCGGCCAGTGCTGGCTTTGCTTAGGGCTTCGACGTCTCGCGGTCGACGGCGGCAAGTTCCATCACCGCTCAGCAATCGATCATACCGAAACGGCCAACCTTCACACCGCTCCGCGCTCAGGAGGCCAAGCGGTCTGTTTTGCTCGGCTCCGCCGGCCGGCTCGGGTGGAAAAACAGAGCTTGTCCGATCGCCGCCTTAACCGTTTCTGGTTGGAACGGCTTGGTGATCAGGAACGTGGGCTCCGGCCTTTCCCCGGTCAACAACCGCTCGGGGAAAGCGGTTATGAAAATCACCGGTACGTCGAGGTTGGCCAGGATGTCTTTCACCGCATCGATTCCGGAGGAGCCATCGGCGAGCTGAATGTCGGCTAGCACCAAGCCAGGAGTGGAGCGTGACACAGCCTGTGCGGCCTCTTCCCTGGTGGCCGCCACATCCGTGACCGAGTGGCCCAATTCCTTTACCAGCGCTTCGATGTCCGCAGCGATCACCGGCTCATCCTCGATGATCAATACCTTTGTGGCGAGTTCGGCGTCGATTTCACTTTGCGCCTCGGCAATCAGGGCCCCGACTCCGTTGAAGTCCGTCGACAAGATCTGGGCCGCTTCGCTGGGCGTGAAACCTTCCAGGGCGGTGAGCAGAAACGCCTGCCTCGACCGCGGTGCAATCCGCATCAGTCGCTGGCGGGGATCGTGGGGCCGCCCCTCGAGACCATCGTCGCGTGGCTCCAGCTGAGCCCCCGATGTGCACCAGATGGCGTGAAATACCTGATAGAGCGCGACCCGCGGGGTCAACCCCGCAGCGAGTGACCTCTCCCCCGCGGCCAGAGCCTCAAGCGCGACCCGGACATAGTTATCGCCGGTCGTCTGATCGCCCGTAAGCGCCCGGGCGTAGCGCCTGATATATGGAAGGTGCGGCGCCAGCCGTGCCAATAAACTCATGAACCCTCCCGGTCGAGATACGTCACAGCCTAGCGCGGCGGGGTGCGCCGTTCCACTGGCTGTCGGGCATGGAACGCGGAGGGAGCGCCCTGGTTCCGGCGCCGAGCGGAAGCCGTTGACCTCTGACAGGCCGTTTAGGGAACCTAGCGGGGCCAAAGGCGTTGCGAGGCTTGGTAAGACCAAGAACCTTGGCTGCGCGGTGACTTTGGTCGCTGCTCAATTTGCGAGCCCGATCATGAGCGACCCGCCCAAGAGTCCGCCTGCAGTCGACGAGGCGCGATTGCGTCAACAGGCGATTGGGGCCAAGCTTCGCCAGATGTTCGATGACCTGGTCAACGAACCGGTGCCGGAAGAATTCCTGGAGATACTGCGCCGGGGTGACACGCGCGGGTGCGGCAACGGCTAATGGCTGGTGCGGATCGCATCACTCGCGCGCCCGATGCGGCGCGCGACTCGGCGTTCAAGGCTGAGCTCGTTGTGCTCATTCCCCATTTGCGAGCGTTCGCGCGAACGCTGACGGGTGATCCGACAGCAGCCGACGACCTGGCTCAGGACGCTATGATGAAAGCCTGGGACGCTCGGGCCAGTTTCGAAATGGGCACCAACATGAAGGCGTGGACCTTCATGATCCTGCGCAATCAGTTCTACTCGGAAAAACGTCGGTCGTGGCGTCAGAGCCAACTCGACCAGGAGGCCGCCGAACGTACTCTGGTGGCGATCGACGATCCCTCCTCGCCGGTCGCGCTCGACGAACTTCGCCTGGGACTTGGCATGTTGCCCAACGAGCAGCGTGAGGCGTTGGTGCTGGTCGGCGCCGGGGGTTTTGCCTACGAAGAGGCCGCAGAAATCTGTGGTTGTGCGGTCGGAACCGTGAAGAGCCGCGTCAGTCGCGCCCGCCGTGCTTTGCAGGCGATTCTGGCGCGGGGGGACTATCACCGCGATGGCGGCGCCGCTGGCGAAGCGATGGGGTCGATCCTGGCTGACGCGGAGCGGTTGAGCACATTGCGGTGAGGCTCCCCGCGCCGGTGCGTCGTCACCAGGCGACGACCATCCGTGTTCGTCTGGGCGCAGCCCTCGCGGTTGCCCTGGCGCCCGTGCTGCTGCTCAGCCTCGTGCAATCGGTGCTGAGCTTCCAACGGGAAGCGCGAGACCAGCGATTGGATCTTGAGGCGGCGGCGCAGCGCAGCGCCGCCACCGCCAAGGCGCGCATAGAAGGCGCAAGGGTTCTGCTCGAAACCCTGGCGCCCGGGTCGATCGGCTTCCAGTGCGCGCCCCGCCTGGCTGAAGTCAGGGACAGGATTCCGGGCTACGCCAATCTGATCCGCTTCGACGGCATCGGCCGGGTCGCCTGCGCGGCGGCCAGCGTGCCGGCAGATGCGTCCAGGCGGTCGCGCCTCTGGTTCAACGCCCTGGCCCACGGCGCCTCGATGACCGTCGCCAGCGATCCCGGCGCTGCGTACTCTGACCAGCCGGGGCTATTGGCCAGCGTCCGCGACGAGACCCCCGACGGGCGCTTCGACGGCGCCCTCACCGCCGTGATAACCCTTGCAAGCCTGCGCCCGGACACCTCAGATCGCTCGTTGCCGAACGGTGCGGAAATAGCCCTCGCTGATGGACAGGGGCGCTGGCTTTCGACGACCGCTTCAGCCGTTTTCCCCGTCAGCTTGGGCGGCAGGCTCGCCGGACGGGCGCGAAGCGGTTCGGCGCTGTGGCTCGCGGATGGCCGCAACGGCGCCTTGCGGGTGTTCTGTTCCGCCCCGCTAATTGACCAAAGTGTCTACGTCATTTTGTCGGCGCCCTCGCGGGGGCTGGTCGCCTGGGCATGGCTCAACCCTCTGTCCAATCTCGCCCTGCCGCTGATCGCCTTTGGGCTTTCCCTTGCCGCAGTGCTGTTGGCCGCCGAGCACGGGGTGATCAGATGGATCGCGTATCTGCAACGGATCGCCGCCCTCTACGGCCGCGGTCGTTTTTCGGTGCATCCGATCAAGGCGCTGAGCGCCCCGCCGGAGATTCGTGACCTCGCCGAAACGCTCGACGCCATGGCCCAGACCATTGCCGCCCGAGATAGCGAACTGACCCGATCGATCGCTCAGAAGGATTTGCTGATGCGCGAAATCCACCACAGGGTGAAAAACAATCTTCAGGTGATCAGTTCGCTGTTGAACATGCAGCAGAGGGCTTTGACCGACCCGGCCGCCCGTGCGGCGATGTCGGACACCCGCCAGCGTATCGCCGCGATCGCTCTGATCTACCGCGCCCTTTACCAGGGCGCGGATCTCAAGCGGGTCGACCTGCGTGATTTCCTGGAAGATCTGATCGCACAGCTGGTCACCGGCGAGCCCGGTCGGGGAGGCCCCATCCGTACCGAAATGGCGATAGACACGCTGATCATCGACCCGGACCGCCTTGCGCCCTTGGCGCTGTTCGCGGTCGAGGCGATCACCAACGCCAAGAAACACGGGCTCAGTGACACCGGCGGCGTTCTAAGCCTGAGTTTCCTGGTCCGCGGCGCGGAGGCGGAATTGACCATTAGCGACACGGGCAAAGGGGGAACGGCGCCCGAAGTCGGCGTGGGCGTGGGCCGCACCCTGATGACCGCCTTTGCCCGCCAACTGCGGGGCGAGGTGGCGTTTTGCGCCAATGCCGAGGGCGGCCTGACCGCTCGGCTTGTGTTTCCCACCCCCGACGTGGCAAAATCCGTTTGAGTGCAAACGGGAACTCATGTCTAACTCCCGCGTTCGATAGTCCGCAATTTTTCAGTCAATCGGAGAAGCCAATCCCATGCGTCACCTCATCATTCTGGCGGTCATAGCCGCCGGCCTCGCCACGGCGGCCTGCAATACTGTCGCTGGCGCCGGCAAGGACACCGCTTCGGTCGGCCACGCCGTCACTGACACGGCCAACGACGCGAAGGGCCACTAGCCCCCTTCTGGCGCGGCGGCGTCACTAGCCGCCGGTCGACGTATTTTGTAGGAAGCGGTCTCCTTGGTTCCAGGGAGGCCGCTCTTTGCATCCGGCGACAATCTTTCATCAGCATGACGCGGACGCTCTTTCCGCTCTGGTCGACGCTCGGGGATTGGCGCTCATTGTCGCCGTTCTGGGCGGTCGCCCGCTGATCGCCCACGCACCGGTCCTTCTCGGCCCGCAAGGCGTGCTGCGATTTCATCTCTCAAGCGCCAGCCGCCTCGTTGACGCGATTGCCGCGAGCGGCCGCGCCTTGGCTGTGGTGACCGGGGCTGACGCCTACGTCAGTCCGGACTGGTACGCCTCAGCGAATCAGGTGCCGACCTGGAACTACGTTTCGGCGGAAGTCGAAGGCGCCGTCCGAACGCTCTCCCGCCACGAGACCATCGAGCTGCTCGATGACCTCTCGGCGCATTTCGAAACACAGCTTGCGCCGAAGAAACAATGGTCGCGCGACAAGCTTGACCGGGATCTTTTCCAAAGGATGCTCGCTGCCATCGTCGGCTACGAGCTCGCCATTGATCGGTGCGAGGGCGTCGCCAAGCTGTCGCAGAACAAGACTGCGGCCGAGATCGAAAGTGTGGCGGAGCATCTGGCGGGGCGCCGCGATGATGCCAGCGCGCAGGCTGTGTCCCGGATGATGCGACTGAATCTATAGAGGAAAAGCGGCCCGGATGGTGACCACGCCGTCGCCGACCTCGGCGGCCACCACGGCCCCCGCAGCGGTCGCCATCGCATGCAAATAGTAGGCCTGGACCCACCGCCCTGCGAGGCCTTCGCTCATCGGATGACCGCGAAGGCCAGTCAGCACCTCGGGCCAGAGGCGCGCGCGCGGACCGTTGGCCTTGACGATGATCGCTCTCCAGGGCGCCTCTTCCTTGACGGTGACGCGGGCGACGCCGCCGGCGGCTAGGCTGGCCGCGGCGATCTGAACCATGTTGAGCAGCGCCTTGGCCACAATTGCGGGCAGTTGGACGGCCCCGACCGCCCAGTCCAGCGTGGGCCGCACATGCGAAAAAAGCCCTCTGGCGAGGGCCTCTACCTCGCGGACATCGACTAGGTCGCCGCTCCCGCCCGGACCAAGGGCCATCCGGTAAAAGGTCAGGCTGTCAATGAGCTTTCTGGCGCTCGCGCCGATCAAATCCATGGCTTCGGCACGCATGTCCTTTGCGGCCGGGTCGTCCAACAGATCCAGCCCCGCGACGATGCCGCTGGCTGGGCTCATCAAATCATGGCACAGCCGCGCCGCGAGGATTGCGGCTAGGGTTTCGGGGGCCACTGGTGGCGGGAGGATCGCCGGGTTCGCCGGCTCAAAGGCTGGGTCATCATGGGTCATCGCCGAGCAGTGATCCCCTGATTTGGCGCGCTGGCAAAGTATCGAAGGCTGTCGGAGAGGGCATGATGGGCGAAGCGGCAAGTCTGGCGTCGGCCGACATCGGGGCCGTTCTGGCGGACATCGCGGTGGAAGCGGCGCACCTGATCCTGCCTCTCTGGCGAACCGGCGTGGATGTCGAAACCAAAGCCGATTCCAGCCCAGTGACCATCGCCGACCGTCAGGCGGAGCGTCTGATCCTGGCGCGTCTGGCGGACCGCTTCGGCGGCGTGCCGGTGATCTCCGAAGAGGATGTCAGTGAAATTGGGGCCCCGCAGGTCATCGCCGCGCGGTTCATTCTGGTGGACCCGCTCGATGGGACGAGGGCCTTCGTGCGTGGCGATCCGAACTTCACCGTCAATATCGCTCTGATCGAGAACGGCCGTCCAGTGGCCGGCGCTGTGGTCGCCCCGCCAAGCGGCGAGGTCTGGCACACCTTGGCGGGTGGCGCGGTCAAGCGTGGTGCGGGCGAGGACGGGGGCGACCGTCCGCTGCATGTGCGCCCGTGGCCTGGGCCCGACGCCCTTGCGCTGGTCAGCCACACGATGAAGGCCGAAACCCTTACCGCACTCGGCCAACAATATGGCTTTTCGAAAAACGCTCCGATGGACTCGTCGATCAAGCTGGTGAGGATCGCCGAGGGTGCGGCGGACATCTATCCAAGGCATGGACCGACCATGGAGTGGGACACCGCCGCAGGCCACGCCGTACTCGAGGCTGCCGGGGGGCGACTGACGACGCCGGAGGGCGCGCCTTTCACCTACGGCAAGGCGCTCCAAGGCTTTCGCAATGGCTGGTTTGTCGCGCGGGGCGGCTGACCCGATCGGCTGCGGGTGTAATCGGCGCCGCTCGAAGGTGGGCTCTAGACAGGGTTCCGGGCGATCAGGCGCCGCGCAATGATGATACGCTGCATCTCATTGGTGCCCTCGCCGATGATCAGCAGCGGGGCGTCCCGGTAAAGGCGCTCAATCGGATATTCCTTCGAATAGCCGTTGGCGCCGAAGATGCGCATCGCTTCGGTGGCGACCTCGAACGCAGTCTCGGTGGCGAACCACTTGGCCATTCCGGCCTCCAGGTCGACGCGGCCGCCGCGGTCGTAGGCACGCGCCGCGTCCTCAACCAGCAGCTCGGCGGCGCGCGTCTTGGCCGCCATCTCGCCCAGCTTCAGCTGTATGGCTTGGTGTTCCCCGATGGGCTTGCCCATTGTCCTGCGGGTCTGGGCGTAGGCGACCGACTCGTTCAATGCCCGCCGCGCTATGCCGACGCCCCGGGCGGCGACGTTGACCCGGCCGATTTCGAGCCCGCCTGTCGCCATCAGGAACCCGCCGCCCTCTTCGCCGCCGACCAAGCCCAGTTCGGCGTCGCAAGCAAAGTCAGTGAAACCGATTTCCCCAGTGTCGATGCCACGATAGCCGAGTTTCGGCAGCTTGCGGCCCCGGTGAACGCCGGGCGGAACCTGGCGGGTGAGCGGATCGCGGGTCTGGGCGATCAGCATCGACATACCGCGATGGCGGGGCTGCGCGTCCAGGTCCGTCTTCACCAGAATCGCCAGGACATCGCCCTCTATGGCGTTGGTGATCCACAGTTTCGAGCCATTCACCCGATAGACGTCTGCGTCCCGCCGCGCAGTGGTCGAGATGCCTTGCAAGTCGGTCCCGGCGCCCGGTTCCGTCAGCGCCAGCCCGCCGCGCAATTCGCCGGTGGCGAACCGCGGCAGCCAGTGATCCTTCTGCCGCTCGGTTCCGAATTTCTGTACGATCAACGCCATCATCAAATGGCTGTTGAAGAAACCAGTCAGGCTCATCCACTCTTCGGAAATCCGCGCCACCAGCCTGGCGTAGGTCAAGGCCGAAAGGCCAAGACCGCCGTATTGCGGCTCGATCAGTGCGCCGAAGAGGCCCATTTCGCACATGTCGGCGACGAGGTCGGCGGGATATTCGTCTGCGTCCTCGAGCGCGGCCGCAACGGGGCGGACTTTTTTGTCCAGCCAGCGGGCAACGGCGTCGAGCAGGGCGCGTTCGTCGGCTTCGCTGATCGCTTCGGCGGCGTCGGCCATCAATAGGTGTCCAGCCGATCTTCTACCGATTGGCCGGTGCCCGGAATCAGCATGTCGCGCTTGAACGTGCACACCACCTCACCGCGCTGGTTTCTGCCCGTCGAGCGGATGGTCACGATGCCCTGCCCGGGGCGGCTCTTAGAAGGACGTTTGGCCAGGACTTCGCTCTCGCCATACAGTGTGTCGCCGGCAAACACGGGGGCCGTGAAACGCACCTCGTCCATGCCGAGGTTGGCGATAGCCTTTTGGGAAACATCGCTGACGCTCATGCCAATAACAAGCGCCAGGGTGTAGGTGCTGACCACCAGATTGCGACCAAACTCGCTCGCCTTGCCGTATTCCGCGTCGAAATGAAGCGGATGGCTGTTGAGCGTCAGCAGGGTGAAAAGATGGTTGTCAGACTCGAGCACGGTCTTGCCGGGCCGGTGTTCGTACACGTCGCCAACCTCGAAATCCTCGTAGTAGCGGCCAAAGGTCTCGCGATATCGCTGCGGACCGATCTGTTTTTGACCGTGCATGATCGCCTCGCCAGCCGCCGGCTGACAGCCTTACGCTAGTGAAAGGGACCCTTGAAGACCACGAATGCGCCAAGTGCGATCAGCGCAAAGCCGGCGACGTGGTTGAGGGTCACCCGCTCGCCCAGATAGGTCACTGAAAAGACGGCGAACACGGTCAGGGTGATTACCTCCTGCATGGCCTTCAGCTCGGAGCCGGAGTAGACGGCGCTGCCGATGCGATTGGCCGGTACGGCCAGGCAATATTCGAAAAAGGCGATCCCCCAGCTGGCCACGACCACCAGCCATAAGGCGCGGTCCTTGAATTTCAGGTGGCCATACCAGGCGAAGGTCATGAACAGGTTCGAGCATAACAGTAGCCCGATCGGGACCACGCGGGCGGAGAGCTGAGACATCGACATAGCCTATAGTCTTCTCCTCCCTTGGCGCTTTGCCAATCGTCAGCGGCGCGGGCTAGAAAGCCGATAAAGACAAGGACCTCAACCAATGGCTCTCGACGCTGGCGCGCCCGCCCAGACCTTCCGCTGGGACGACCCGCTCGACCTGACCTCAAGGCTTACCGAGGACGAGCGGATGATCGCCAAAGCGGCGCGCGCCTATGCCCGCGACAAGCTGTTGCCGCGGGTGGTCAGCGCCTATGCGCAGGAACGTTTCGACCGTGAGATCATGGCCGAGATGGGCGCCCTGGGTTTTCTTGGCGCCACCTTGCCTGAAACCTATGGCTGCGCGGGGGTCAGCCACGTGGCTTACGGCCTGATCGCCCGCGAAATCGAAGCGGTGGACAGCGGTTACCGCTCGGCGATGAGCGTTCAGTCGTCGTTGGTAATGTATCCCATCCACGCGTTCGGTTCGGAGGCGCAGCGACGGCGCTGGCTTCCGGCCATGGCCACCGGCGAGATTATCGGCTGTTTTGGTCTTACCGAAGCGGACGGCGGCTCCGACCCGGCGTCGATGCGCACGACGGCCCAGCGGGTCAACGGCGGCTTCGTGCTCAATGGGGCGAAGACCTGGATCACCAACGCGCCCGTGGCCGACGTCGCGCTTGTCTGGGCCAAGCTGGACGGAGTCATTCGCGGCTTCCTGGTCGAACGCGGGGCGACTGGTCTGGCGACGCCGAAAATCGAGGGCAAGCTGTCACTGCGCGCGTCAGTCACCGGCGAAATCTCGCTGAGCGACGTTTTCGTGGCCGAGGAAGCCATGCTTCCAGATGTCACCGGCCTTCGCGGCCCGTTCTCGTGCCTGAACAAGGCGCGCTACGGCATAGCCTGGGGAGCGATGGGCGCGGCAGAGTTCTGCCTGCATGCCTCGAGGGACTATGTGGCCAGCCGGCAGGTGTTTGGTCGGCCGCTCGGCGCGCGGCAGCTTGTCCAGAAAAAGCTCGCCGACATGATGACCGAGATCGCGCTCGGCTATGAAGGCGCGCTGGCGCTGGGACGGCTGATCGACACGGGCGCCTGGGTTCCCGAAGCAATCAGTCTGATGAAACGCAACAATTGCGGCAAGGCCTTGGAGATCGCCAGGGCTGCGCGCGACATCCACGGCGGCAACGGCATCTCGGGCGAATATCACGTCATGCGCCACGCCGCGAATTTGGAAACGGTCAATACATACGAAGGCGCCCACGACGTTCATGCGCTGATCCTTGGCCGCGCCATCACTGGCGAAAACGCGTTTTGATGCGTGCTGCGGCATGACGCCGGCTCCAGGTGACACATCGGAACCTTCCCGGACTTCGATGCGGGCGGTCATCGTCGCATCGGCGGCGGGGACGACCTTCGAGTGGTACGACTTCTTCGTCTTCGGCGCCCTCGCCCCGGTCATCGCCAAGAATTTCTTCGCCGAACTCGACGCCACATCGGGATTGCTCGCCGCCCTGGCCCTGTTCGGGACCGGTTTTTTCTTCCGGCCGATCGGAGCGCTGATCTTTGGGCGGATCGGAGACCGGGTCGGCCGCAAGGGCGCGTTTCTGGTCACCGTGAGCATGATGGGGGCCGCGACGTTCGCCATCGGATTGTTGCCGACATACGCCCAGGCGGGCCCGATATCGCCGCTGCTGCTAATTCTGATGCGGGTGATCCAGGGGACTGCGCTGGGCGGCGAATATGGCGGCGCGGCCATCTATGTGGCTGAACACGCGCCGGCCGACAAGCGCGGGGCCATGACGGGCTGGATCCAGACTTCCGCCGCCTTTGGCCTGGTCGGCGCCCTGGCGGTGATCCTGGCGACGCGCACGGTGATGGGAGAGGCGCGGTTCACCGACGCCGGCTGGGGCGGCGGCTGGCGCGTCCCATTTCTGCTGTCCGCCGGTCTGCTGGCGATTTCGATCTGGATGCGCCTGAAACTGACGGAGAGTCCCGCCTTTGCGCGGTTGAAGGCGGCAGGCTCGCGGGCCAGGGCGCCCTACGCCGAGGCGTTTGGTCAATGGAAGAACCTGAAGCTGGTGCTGGTGGCGCTGGTGGCCATTATGTGCGCGCAGGGGGCGGCCTGGTACGCCGTCTTCTTCTATGCCGTCCAGGTCTTCCTGCAGCGGTTCATGAACATCGAGCCGGCGACCGCCAATTGGCTGCTGCTGGCCATCACGCTGGCCAGTGCGCCGCTCTATGTGTTCTTCGGATGGCTATCGGACAAGGTCGGCCGCAAGTGGGTGATGTGGTCTGGCATGGCGCTGGCGCTGGCGGCCTTCTTCCCGGCTTTCCATCTGATGAGCAGCTTGGCCAACCCGGCGCTGGCGGCTGCGCAGAACCGCCGGCCCGTGGTTGTCATCGCCGACCCCGCGCGTTGCTCGCTGCAGTTTGACATCATTGGCAAGGCGAACTTCGCCACCTCCTGCGATCTCGCCAAAAGT
Organism: Caulobacteraceae bacterium; assembly: GCA_043746375.1. Lineage (GTDB taxonomy): Bacteria > Pseudomonadota > Alphaproteobacteria > Caulobacterales > Caulobacteraceae > Acaudatibacter. Next base: position 14,918 of record JAYTRF010000106.1, read on the forward strand.
GCGCTTTCCAACGTCGGAGTATCCTATGCCAATCGGCCCGCGCCCGCCGGGTCGGTGGCGCGGGTGCGGATCGGCAGTCTCGTGGTCGCCTCAGTGGAAGCGGGCCAACTCTCGGGGCCGGCGCGCAAGGCTGCTGCCGCAGATGTCGCCCGCCGCCTGGCGATGGGACTTGCGGAGGCAGGCTATCCAGCCAAGGCCGATCCGGCGCGGGTCGACTTCTGGGGGCTGTTTTGGGTGTTGATGATTTTCGTTGTCGCCGCCACGGCGCTCTACGGCCCCATGGCGGCGGCGCTGGTAGAGCTGTTCCCGACGCGCATCCGGTATACCGCCCTCTCGCTGCCCTATCACATCGGCACCGGCTGGGTCGGCGGCTTTGTTCCGGTGAGCGCCTTCGCGATCGTGACCGCGACCGGCAATATCTATTCGGGCCTGTGGTACCCGGTAGTGTTCACCGGCCTCAGCGTCGTCACCCTGCCTCTGCTGCTGCCCGAAACGCGACGCCGATCGCTTGAAGCCTGAGCCGCGCTCATCAACCCCGACGGCCCCCGGCCAGTCGGCGGCTGACCAGATCGGAAACCAGGACGGCGGCCATGGAGATCACCGCGGCGATGGCGCAGAGCACCAGCGCTCGGCTCTCGCCGTCAGGAACCTGGGTCACCTGATAAATGTCTGTCGGCAGGGTCAGCGTCTCGCCCGGAATCGCGCCAACAAACGTGATGGTCGCCCCAAATTCCCCCAGCGCCTTGGCGAATCCCAACACAGCGCCCGCAATCAGGCCGGGGGCGGCGAGAGGCGTCGTGATGCGAAAAAAGCGCACAAGCGGCCCGGCGCCCAAGGTCCGTGCCGCTTCGTCGATCTCGCGGTCGATGGCTTCGATCGAAAGTCGGATCGGGCGCACCATCAGCGGGAAGGCCATGATTCCTGCCGCAAGTGCGGCCCCGGTCCAACGAAAGGCGACAGTGACGCCTGCGAAACCCAGCAACCGCCCGAGCGGTCCGCGTGGACCGAACAGTACCAAAAGGGCGAATCCGGTGGCGACGGGCGGCAGCACGAGCGGCAGGTGGGTCACCGCATCCAACAAGGCGCGGCCGGGAAACCGCCCCCGCGCCAGCGCGTAGGCGACGCCCAGAGCAATGGGCAGGCCGATGGCCATCGAGGTCACGGCCACCTTCAGCGACAGGACGATTGCGCCAACGTCTTCGGGGCCCAGGACGCTCATGGCGCCGGCGCCGGCCGGAAGAGCTCGTGGGGAGCGCCCACTGCAGCCAGTTCAGCAGCCAAGGCGGAGTTTGCGCCACGGGTGACCACGGCGACAAGCCGTCCAGCGCGGGCCAGTTCGGCCAGCACGGCGGCCTCTGCCTGCGCTGGCGCCATGCGATGGGCGTCCCGCCGGGAATGTTGGGCGACAAAGCTATCCTCCTCCGGTCCGGCGACGACGATGTCCGCCTCGGCCAGAGTGCGCATCGCGCGCATACAGATCAGACCGGGATGCTGGGCGGCCTCTATGAGGCTCACCAGGCCGCCAGTCTTAACCCCCGCCGCGATCGCGGCGCTCAACAGGCGCGAGGCTCGGGCCATGTCGCCGGCCGTGGCCGCTTCGGCCGCGGGGCCTCCGAGCATCGATCTGAGGAAAGACCGCCGTTGGGTCATATCGGGAAAGGCCTCGCTGATCGCTGCGCGGCTCCGGCCCAACAACGCAGCTACACGGCCCGCCCCCGCCGGCACCCGGGCCTCGATCTCGGTGCGCAAAAGCGACGCCAGCAGAGGTGCGGACCCCGTCGTGCCAACCGCGGCCACCACCGGACCACGATCGACAATAGCGGGAGTGTAGAAGTCCGACAGCCTCGCATCGTCGACGACGTTCACCGGCGTTTTGGCGGCCCTTGCGGCGGCTGCGGCTGCGGTCCGGAAGGCCGCATCGGGACTGGCCACGAAGGCCAGCGCGGCTCCTGCGTAAGCGGCGGGGTCCGCGGCCGCCGCTCCGGTCAGGCGGACGATCTCGGCCGGCGAACCATCGAACAGGCGCGCCTTGGCCTCGGCGGCCTCGCCCTCGCCGGCAATGATCACCTGTCGCCCAACCAAAGGAAAAAAGGCCGGGAAGGCCTCCATGAGCGCCTCGCCAAAACGCCCGGCAGACGCCGCGCGGGCCAACCTAGCGCGGCTTGCCCCGCGAGGCGACGGCGCTTTGACGATTGGCGGAAGCAGCCTATCCTGATCCTGGCCAGGACGTTGGGGAGGACAAATGGCGACGACACTCGATATAAACGGCGCCAGCTACGCAGTGCAGTCCCCGCTGGATACCCCGCTTCTGTGGGTGTTGCGCGACGAGCTTGGCCTCACCGGGACCAAGTATGGCTGCGGCATAGCCCAGTGCGGCGCCTGCACCGTGCACGCCAACGGGGCGGCGATCCGGTCATGCCAGACGCCTATCAGCAGCCTCGCTGGGGTGAAGATCGCCACCATCGAGGGCCTGGGCGGCGCGCACCCTCTGCAGGTCGCCTGGGTCAAGGCCGATGTGCCGCAATGCGGGTACTGCCAGTCTGGACAGATCATGTCCGCCGCGGCGCTCCTGGCCCAGACGCCCAAACCCGCCGACGCAGATATCGACGCCGCGATGCGCGGCAACATCTGCCGCTGCGGCACCTACCAGCGCATACGCGCAGCGATCAAAGACGCCGCCGGCATGCCGGCATAGGGGAACGAACACCATGAACGCCCCCCTCGCCAGGGACTCCATCCCCGCCCCTTCGCGGCGAGAGTTTATCGTCGTCTCCGCAGTCGCCGGCGGCGCGCTGCTGGTCGGCTGCTCACCGGCTTCACTGCTGTCGATGGGGGGCGCGACAAAGGATTTTGGCGCGTTTGGGCCGTTCATTCGCATCGCCCCGGATGGCGCGGTGACCGTGGTTTCCAAGCACATCGAATTCGGCCAGGGGAGTTCCACGGGCCTCGCGGCCATCGCCGCCGAGGAACTGGACGCCGATTGGGACAAGGTGACCATCGTCCAGGCGCCGGCGATCGCCAAAGTTTACGCCAATCTAGGCATGGGCATTCAAGGCACCGGCGGCTCGTCGGCAATTTCCAACTCATGGGAGCAGATGCGCAACGCGGCGGCCGGGGCGCGGGCGATGCTCGTGGCGGCCGCTGCTGGACGCTGGAAGGTTCCGCCCGGCGAGGTGACGGTCAAGGATGGCGTTGTCAGCCATGCATCGGGGAAATCGGTGAGCTTCGGGGCGCTGGTCGCCGACGCCGCCAAAATCACCCCGCCGGCAGCACCGACGCTAAAGGACCCAAGAACCTTCACCTTGATCGGCACCGACCGCGTGCGGCGAAAGGATTCGCCCGCCAAATCGAACGGGACCGCCCGGTTCACGCAGGATGTCAGGGCGCCAAACCTACTGGTGGCGATGGTCGCGCATCCGCCGCGCTTTGGCGCTACCGTGGCCAGCTTCGACGCTACCGCGGCCAGGAAGGTTGCCGGCATCGTCGACGTATTCCAAATTCCAAGCGGCATCGCGGTCACTGCGATCAACACCTGGGCGGCGCGCCAGGGCCGTGACGCCGTGAAGGTACGCTGGGACCTGAGCCGTGCTGAAAGCCGCGGATCGGCCGCGCTAGCCGCCAGCTTCGGGGATACCGCCTCCGGGAAACTCACCCCCAGCGGCGACGCCAAATGGCAGGTCATCGAGGCGCGGGGTACGGCGGCCCCGGCCCGCGGCGCGGCCATTGTTGAGGCCCTGTACGATTTTCCCTACTTGGCCCACGCGACGATGGAGCCGATGAACTGTGTCGCGGAGATCGGTGGCGGCAGGAACAAGCTGACCTTCGGCTCGCAAATTCCCTCGGCCGACCAGCTGAACACGGCCAAGATCGTCGGCGCCCTGCCAGGTTCGATCGAGATCGAGACTCTGTTCGCCGGCGGCTCCTTCGGGCGCAGGGCCAACTTCCAGTCCGACTATGTGGCCGAGTGCGTTGAGATCGCCAAGCATGTCGGGGGTGGCCGACCGGTGAAGCTCGTGTGGACGCGCGAAGACGACATGACCGGTGGCTATTATCGGCCCCTGACCCACCACGCGGTCAGTGTCAGCCTGGGCGCGGATGGCTATCCCGCTACGTGGCGACACCGTATCGTCACCCAGTCGATCATGAAGGGCTCGCCCATGGGCGGAGGGGGCCTGGACCAGACCGCCGTCGAAGGGGTCATGGGCTCTCCCTATCTGAAGGCGACGCCCGCAGTAGACGCGCAGCTTTCCCTGCCGGACGCCGGGACGCCGGTATTGTGGTGGCGCTCGGTGGGAGCGACGCACACGGCTTTCGTCATGGAGCACACTGTCGATCAACTGGCGCGCAAGGCCGGCAAAGATCCGGTCGATTATCGCCGGGGTCTCTATGCAAAGGCCGGGGCCAACCGCCACATGGGGGTTCTCAACCTGGCCGTCGAGAAGGCCGGGTGGGGGGCGCCGACCGCCGGCTGGACGCAGGGAGTCGCGGTCCACGAGAGCTTCGGTTCGGTGGTCGCCCAGATCGCCGAGGTGAAGCTGGACGGCGGGGTTCCAAAGGTCGGGCGCGTAGTTACCGCCATCGACTGCGGCATGGCGATCTCGCCCGACCAGGTGGCCGCGCAGATGGAGGGGGGCACCTGCCTTGGCCTGTCGGCGGCCCTGTTCGGGCAGATCACTCTCACCGACGGGGTTGTCGACCAGAAGAACTTCGATACTTACCGCGTCCTGCGCATCGATGAGGCGCCCCACGTCGAAACCTACATCGTTCCGTCGACCGCGAAACCTTCAGGTGTTGGCGAACCGGGTACGCCGGTCATCGCGCCCGCCGTCGCCAACGCCCTGCTGGCGATCACCGGCGCGCCGACAGCGAGCCTGCCGTTGGTGAAAACTTAGAACTCCGTCCGCCACGCACCTATCCGGGGTGGGCGTTCGGAGTCGGGAGTCTACACGCCGGACGTCAGATCCATCGGCTTATCGACGTCGAAGAGGACGCCGGCGTCCGGCGACGGAACCAGCGCCAGGCGGCTGGCGATTGACGCCAGGATGGAACGCGCGCCGGTATCTCCGGCGAGAGCGCGGAGGTCTTTGAAGAGCGCTTCGCTAAAGAGGACGGGATGGCCCCTTTGGCCGTCGAAGAAAGGGGCCGCGGCTGCGGCGCCGGAGCCGAGGGCATCCGCCAGGGCCGGCAGCACCGCCACCGGGATGAGCGGCATATCGCCCAGGAAGACGAACACGCCATCCGTATCTTGCCCGAGGCTGGCGATGCCCGCGCGCAGAGTGGCCGACATACCTTGCGCGTGGTCGGCGGCGAGAACGAAACGAAGGCGAGGGCTTTCTGCGCGCCTGTCAGCGAAGTCGCGAGCCGCCGTTTCCACCTGGCCATCCGCACCCGTGACGACAGTCACGGTTCGCGCGGGCGCTGCGAAGGCGGCGGTCAGGGCCCCGTCGATCAAAAGACCGCCACGCCAGGGCGCGGTCAGCTTCGCGCCCCCAAAGCGGGTTCCGGACCCCGCGGCAAGAACGATCGCCTCCAGCGCCCCCGATGGACTGCCCCCTGTCGCCAACTGCTCATTCCTCCTATCTTGCTTGCCAGCATGACGCCCTACGATGCCCCACCCACGCAAGCGCCCAGGCAGACCTTGATCGACGGGTTTGGCCGGGCAGTCACCTATCTGAGGGTGTCGGTCACGGATCGCTGCGATCTTCGCTGCGTCTATTGCATGGCCGAGCACATGCGTTTCTTGCCCAAGGCGGAGGTGCTGACCCTTGAGGAGTTGGACCGGATCGCCACCGCCTTCGTGGCGCTGGGCGTACGCAAGATTCGCCTGACCGGCGGCGAGCCGCTGGTCCGCAAAGGGCTGATGGCTCTGATCGAGAGTCTGTCGCGGCATCTGCGGACCGGAGCTTTGGACGAACTCACCCTGACCACCAATGGGACGCGACTGGCCTCGATGGCCGGTCGTCTCGCGGCCCTGGGGGTGCGGCGGATAAATGTTTCGATGGATACTCTTGATCCAGACCTTTTCGCGCGGCTTACCCGAGGCGGTGACCTGGCTGTGGTGCAGAGCGGGATCGCGGCGGCCCGGGCGGCCGGGCTGCAGGTGAAGATAAACGCCGTGGCCCTGGCTCGCGACAATGCAGCTGAGATCCCCCGGCTGATTAGCTGGGCCCATGAGCGAGGCATGGACATAACCCTGATCGAGACCATGCCGATGGGTGAGATCGACGAGGATCGCAGCGATCAGTTCCTTCCCCTGGACAAGGTGCGCGCCGGACTGGAGAGCTTCTGGTCTTTGCGAGACCTGCCGGTCAGCACCGGCGGCCCCGCGCGCTATGTCAAGGTGGCCGAGACCGGCGGACGCCTGGGCTTCATCACCCCGATGACCCACAACTTCTGTGAAAGCTGCAACCGAGTGCGGCTGACCTGCACCGGCACGCTGCACAGTTGCCTTGGACAGGAAGACGCCACCGATCTGCGCTCGGTCATTCGGGCTGGGGTGAGCGATGACGAGCTCGTCGCCGCCATTCGCCTTGGGGTCGACGGCAAGCCGAAGGGTCACGCCTTCCAAATAGATCGCGGGGCGGCGCCTTCCGTGTCGCGCCACATGTCGACCACCGGCGGCTGATCAAGGTGGCGCGCGTGCTGTTGTTCGGCCGTCTGACCGACATCGCCGGGTGGCATGAGCGGCCGTTCGAGGCCCCGAGCCTTTCGGCGTTGAAACGGTTGATCGCCGACCAATCACCCGTTCTCGGCGCCGCCCTGGATGCTCCGGGCGTCCAGACCGCAGTTGACCAGCTCGTCGTGCGGGGGGACGCCGTTCTGGCTGCGGACACGGAGGTCGCCTTCCTGCCGCCGATGAGTGGCGGATGATCACCCTGACCGATGCTCCGTTCGATCCGGGGGCCGCGTTTACCGCATTCAGCCGCGGACGCCTGGCGAGCGGCGCCGTGGTCAGCTTTCTTGGGCTGGCCCGCGGGGAGGCAAATCAGCCGGCGGCCCTCGAACTGCAAGCCTATAGCGGCTTTACCGAACAGGCGATCGGTCAGTTCGCGGCTGAAGCACAGAGCCGGTTTGGACTCGACGATGTCGCCATCGTCCACCGCTTTGGCGTTATCGCTCCGGGAGAGCCCATCGTCCTGGTCATGACCGCCGCCCCACACCGGCGGGAGGCGTTTGAGGGCTGTGACTACCTGATGGACTATTTGAAATCACGCGCGCCGCTGTGGAAAAAGGAACTCGGCCTCACCGGCGCCCAGTGGGTCGAGCCCACAGGCCGCGACTTGGCCGATATTGGCCGGTGGGACTAACCCTTGCTGTTAGAGCGTTTGAAGGACCGCCCATGATCTCCACCACCACCCTCGCACCCGGCGGACGCCTCGACCCGGGCGCGGCCCTGGTCCCGGTGCGCGTTGCCGTGTTGACCATCTCCGATACCCGGGACGAGGAAAGCGACACATCGGGGCATTTGCTGGCCGGCCGGGTCACCGAATCGGGGCATGTGCTGGCGCAGCGGGTGATCGTCGCCGACGACATCGAGGCTATCCGCCGCCAGGTCAAGGCATGGACATCATCGGGAGAGGTTGACGCCATAGTCACGACCGGCGGGACGGGCCTGACGGGTCGCGATGTGACGCCGGAAGCTATCGAGCCATTGTTCGATAAGCGAATAGACGGGTTTTCGGTGATCTTTCACTTGGTCAGCTATCAGAGCGTCGGGCTCTCGACGCTGCAGTCGCGGGCGCTTGCCGGAACTATCGGCGGCGTATTCGTCTTCTGCCTGCCGGGCTCCAACGGAGCGGTGAAGGACGGTTGGGACAAGGTCATCGCCGCGCAGCTCGACAGCCGTCACCGCCCCTGCAACATGGTCGAGCTGATGCCGAGATTGCTGGAGCGATGAGCGCGCTGACGCATATCGGCAAGGACGGTCGCGCCCGGATGGTCGACGTTTCAGCCAAGCCGGCGACACGGCGCGAAGCGGTCGCCGAGGGCTATGTACGAATGACTGCGGCGACCCGCGACCTCGCCATCTCTGGCTCCGGCGCCAAGGGCGATGTCCGCGCCGTCGCCGAGATCGCCGGCGTGATGGCGGCTAAGCGGACGGCTGAACTGATCCCGCTTTGCCATCCCCTTGCCCTTTCGCAAATTAGTGTCAGCGTCGAGCCGGCCGCGGTCGGATTGCGCGCCTGCGCGCGGGTGACCATGACTGGCCCCACCGGCGTGGAAATGGAGGCGCTGACAGCGGTAACCGTCGCCTGCCTGACCATCTATGACATGCTCAAGGCGGCCGATCGCGGCATGGTCATCGACGGCGTGCGTCTGCTGGAAAAGCACGGCGGGGCGTCTGGCGATTGGCGGGCGACGTGAAGCTGGCGTCGGTCGACGCTGCACGCGCGGTGATCCTCGATGGAGTGACCAGGCTCGCGGCCGAGGATGTTGCGTTGGCGAAGGCGCTTGGCCGCACCTTGGCCAGCGACGTTATCGCTGCACGCCCGCAACCGCCCTTCGATGCTTCGGCCATGGATGGCTGGGCGGTGCGCTCCACCGACAGGCCAGTAACGCTGCGGATTGTCGGGGAAAGCGCGGCAGGTCGTGGTTTCGCTGGCCGTGTCGGCCCCGGCGAAGCTGTGCGCATCTTCACGGGGGCGCCGGTACCGGCCGGAGCCGACACGGTGGTCATCCAGGAGGACGCCCTGCGCGAAGGCCAGACCGTCATCGTCCCAGCCTCGGAAAGATCGCGCCACATCCGGGCGGCGGGGTGCGATTTCGATGACGGCGCGGTGTTGTTGCGCAAGGGCGCGCGTCTGGATCCCTGGCGCCTGGCCCTGGCGGCCGCGTCCGGCCGCGCGCGGTTGGAAGTGGCCAAGCGACCCACGGTGGCCATTCTTTCGACCGGTGACGAAGTGGTCGAGCCGGGCGCCCATCCCGGCCCCTTCCAGATCTTCAACTCAGGCACCACCGCACTGGCCGCGCTTGTGCGTACATGGGGCGGCGCGCCAGAGGTTCTAAAGTCTGTCGGGGACGATCTGGCCGCTACTTCGGCGGCGGTTGCAGGCGCCGGCGGCGACGTGATTGTCACCGTGGGCGGCGCCTCAGTGGGTGACTACGACCTGGTGAAACCGGCCATGGCCGACCTTGGCCTCACGTTGCTGATCGAAAGCGTTGACGTGCGACCGGGAAAGCCCACTTGGTTTGGCATTCTGGCGGATGGCCGCAGGGTCCTTGGCCTCCCCGGCAATCCGGCCTCGGCGATGGTCTGCGCCGAACTGTTCCTGCGACCGCTGATCGCGGCGATGCTGGGGGCAGAGATCCTGATACCGGTGTTTACGGCTCGCGCGGCGGCGGCGATGCCCGCCAATCAAGGACGGGAACACTGGATGCGGGCGCGGCTCAATCATGACGCCGATGGCGCGCTCGCCGTCGCACCGTTCGCCGATCAGGACTCGTCGATGGTGCGGATTTTTTCGGAAGCCAATGCGTTGGTCAGGCGGCTGCGCGGCGCTGCCGCCGTATCGGCGGGGGAACCGGTGGACGTGCTCCCGCTGGCCCGGTCATAGCGCAGGGCGGTGATCTGGGCGAGGACCGCGATGGCGACTTCCCAGGGGGCTTTTCCGCCGATATCGAGGCCAATCGGGGCGTGCAGTCGGTCGATGCGGTCTTCGGCTACGCCTGCGGCCTTGAGCCATGTTCGCCGATCCTCGACGCGCCGGCGGGCGCCAAGGGCCCCGACGTAAAACGCACTTGACGGCAGTGCGGCCACCAGCGCCGCGTGGTCGAGTTCCGCATCGTGGGTGGCGACGGCGACGGCGGTCCATCGATCCAGTCCGATCGCGTCAAGAGCTGCGTCAGGCGCATCGCGGCTATAGGCAATCCCGGCAATCGGTGGCGGTTCTACGGGACCCTTTGGCCTCACCAGGGTGGTGTCGAAGCCCGCCTGCGCCGCAAGCGTTGCGATCGCCAAGGCGGTAGGGTCTGAGCCAAGAACGATCAGCCGCGGAACCGGCTCGAAGACCTTCGCGTACGCCCCTGGCCAAGCCGCGAACGCGCGCTCGGCCGGTTCACAAACGCGCCGAATGCCGTCGCTGACCCAAAGCGCTGCAACCCTTGCGTCGCTGACGGCAAAGAGCCGTCCCGAAGCCGCATCGCCAGGCTCGATCCGCTCAAGCTGAATTTCAATTCGTGCGCCGCAGAGCAGCCGGATGTCGGGCCAAGGGCTGCCTTCACCATAGACGAGCCGTTTGGGCGCGCCACCGGCGAGCACCTCATGCGCGTGACCGGCGACATCGGCCTCTAGGCAGCCACCGGAAAGGAATCCCGACAAGACATTGGCGGCGAGGACCATCTGGGTTCCGATGGGTCTTGGACCGCCACCACTCAGGCCGACGATGGTCGCCAGGGCAGCCGGATGGCCGGTGCTCAGCGCCGCGCGCAGGGCCGGCCGGGCATCGTCACCCAATCCGAACACCGGCCATTGTGGGAGCAGAAGAGCCATGTCGTCCAAACGCATTAACCTTCCCGCAAGTCTTTCGATACCGGTTCCTTAAGGACTGCCGCTTAAGCATCGGCACGCTTGGCGCGCCTTTGATCGCATGGACCGACCTTCGCAATGCATCCACTGATATCCAAGCTCGGGCTCGGTACGGCGCAGTTCGGTCTGGACAGCGGCCCCCCGGTTCGTGGCAAGGCCCCGGCCGTCGAGGTGCGCGAGATGCTCGCCCTGGCGGGGCGCGCCGGTCTGGTGGTTTTCGACACTGCCGCCGCCTCGGTCCATGGCGAGACTACTCTCGGTGCGGTGCTGCCACGGCCGGCTCCGTTTGCCATCACCATCAAAGCCCCGCGCGGCGACAAGGGGCCCGATTTTGTTGAAGCCGAGGCCAAAGCCAGCCTTGCGCGCCTGGGCCTGGATCAAGCCGACGCGATCATGGTGCAGTCGGCCGGCGACCTCTTCTCCCCCTACGGCATGGCCTTGTGGGACCGCTTGAAAGCTCTTCGCGACCGCGGCCTGTTCGCGCGGGTCGGTATCTCCGCCTATGCCTCGGATGATCCAGCGGGCCTCGCCCGGCGGTTTCGGCCAGATCTGATCCAGGCGCCTGCCAGCCTGTTGGATCAGCGGTTGCTGGTCGATGGGGCTCTGGCAAGGGTGCGCGATCTGGGCGTCGAAGTTCACCTGCGGTCAATTTTTCTCAATGGGCTGCTTTTCCTTCCCCCGGACAGGGCCCCAAGCCAGTTGGGCGCCTCGGCGATCAGCCGGCTTTCGCGTGCCAGGCGGATGATTGCCGAAGGGCGCAGCGATCCGCTGCAGGCGGCGCTGGGCTTTGCGCTCTCGCGGCCTGAAGCCAACGCCGTAATCGTCGGTGCGGCGACGGCTGCAGAGCTGTCGGCGGTGATTGCCGCCGCGTCCAGTCCGCCCCCGGAGCTCGACTGGGACAACATGGCGCTCGATGATCCCGAAGCCCTCGATTCCCGCCGGTGGGCTGCGGCCTAGCCGCCCAGCTTCAACCGCACGCCCCCGTAGGCCCCGAAACCGGGTTTCTGAAATCCGACCGGATCTTCGTAACGACGACCTGTCAGATTATCGATTCGCCCGAAAACCTGGACCCTGGGGCCCAGGTCGTAGGCGGCTGCGATGTTGGCGACCACGTAGGGCGGCGCATTGAGACGCGGAATGGAAAAGCTGCGGTTTCCATCGACCCATGAGCCGACATAGGTCGCGGTCGCAGATATCGAGAGCCTGCCGGTCGCGCGCCAAGTGGCCGAGAGGCTGGCCTTGTTTTTGGGCCGGCGGAGCAGTTCCAGGCCGGTCGCGTCGTCTTTGGCCACTGTGTAGGTATAATCCGCGCGCAACGTAAGGTCCCGGGTTGCGGCCACTTTAAGAAAGCTTTCGAGCCCATAGGTTGTCGCGCGGCCGATATTGGCCAGAGAATCCCCGGCCGCGTTGGTGTCGATGAGGTTGGTAATGGCGTTGTGAAAAACCGTTACGCCAAAGGCGAAACGCCCGCCCGCGAGCGGCTGCTCAAATCCGACGTCATAGCCCAGGCTCCGTTCCGGCCGAAGGTTGGGATTGGCGAAAAAGCCGAAGGCGGGAAAGCTGACGAAGAGTTGGCTGAGGGTTGGTGACTTGAACCCCGTACCAAAGGTGGCGCGAACTATGGTTCCCGTGGCGGCAATGCGCCAGACCGGGGCGAGGCGCCAGGTGACGGCGGTGCCGAAGCGGTCGTTGTCATCGATGCGTGCGCTGGCGGCGACGTTGATGTCGCCGCCTATCGCCGATTGCAGTTCGGCGAACGCCGCACCGTTCCTGACCTCGGCGGATATCGGGCTTTGAATCAGGCGATCGGCGGCCTCCTCGGCGCCCAGGACAAGCACCTCGTGTCTGGTCAGCGCGATGGTCCCCTGCCAGTCCAACTTCAGATGGTCCCCACGGTCGAAGGTGGGCGCCTGCGGCCCGAACGGGACGTCGGGGCTCTGTAGCCGCGTGCGAAATCGGCTGTAACCGATCCCGACGACGTTCGAAAACGCGCCGCTGAACAGCGACAGGCGCCCCGCGCCGCGTATGAACAGTTGGCGGCCATTCTGATCGGTCTGGGCCGCCTCCGGCACGCTGGGGTACACCGAGAAATCGTCGCCGGTGAACCGCAGGGCGTAGTCGACATAGCGCGCGGTCAGACCTAGCGAAGCGTTGGACGTCAGATCTACGCCGAGCTTGAGCGACGCCGTGGTGTTCTCGTAGGCGTCGTCGATTCGGGCCCGACCGGCAGGCAGAAGGTCCAGCGGCGTGACAGGCGTCGCGCCGGCCCGAAAATGATCCACTGTTACTGCGTAATGAAACCTCGTCGCCGACCCGCTCACTCTTGCGGTTTGATTGAAGGTATCGAAGGCCCCGCCTTCCAATGAGCCCTCGAATTTCGCCGGCCCCTCGCCGGAAGCGGTGAGTATGTTGATCACCCCGCCGATGGCGTCCGAGCCGTAGAGGCTGCTTTGCGGTCCGCGCAGCACCTCGACGCTGGCGATGCCGGCAGTCAAAGCCTGGCCAAAGTCGAAGGCGCCGTTCTGACTAGGGTCATTGGCCTCGATGCCGTCAATGAGCACCTTGGTGTGGTTGGCATTGGCGCCGCGAATAAATACCGATGTGTAGCCTCCCGGGCCGCCCGTCTGGACAAGGTTCAAGCCCGGCGCATCGGCGAGCGCGTCGGGCAATGTGCGCCACTGGTGGGCTGCGATATCGGCCGCGGTGATCAGGGTTATTGAACTTCCGACCTTGTCGACGGCGGTTGGGGACCTGGTCGCCGTGACGACCAGGGGCTTGCCTGCTTGCGGTGGTTGGGCTGTCTGGGCGCCGGCGGGGGCGGCGAGCGCCAGCGCGAGGAGGCTGATGAGGCGCCCGGACGCGGGACAATGAGGTCTTTCGGCGCGCATGGCGGCTCCGTTTTTGCCTTGCGCGGCGCCGCGAGGCGGTCAGCGACCAAGGGTCCGGCGCGCCGGCCGGCCTTGTGGTCGCTGCGATGGGAAGGCAAGCGCTTCCCGCGCCGTTGACCAGGTCCCGGGCCACGGACGAGCGACGGCGGCGGCAGGTCTCCTGGCTTGCGGGTCTTCGAGTTGCGCGCCTTCGCCTTCCCGGTCACCCAGTGGCGTCGCCCTCAAAAGCAAGGGGCGGAAATCGACACGGACTCTCGCCGCTCACAGTTGCGGGCACAGCCGCAGAATTAGGGGAAAATCTCCCCGTCACTGCGTTCCCTCTTGGCCTCCCAGCAAAGGGAGGACCGCCTGAGCGGTGTATCGGCCGCTTTGCTCGGCCGCGCAATCGCGGCCGTCTAGCCGATCTTCACCCCCGGGGGAGCGGGGCTGTCCGCGGGAACGAAGAAGTCCGGCATCAGCGGTTGGCCGGCGTCGATGCGGTATGGCTCAAAGTCACGGACCCCCTCGCTATAGAGAAAGCTGTCGTCGATGAGAAAGTTGCCGGTGAACTCCCGCGCCGACTTCTCGAAGATGGCGTGGGCCGCGTCGGCCATGATGTCGGTGTTACGGCAGCGGCGCAGGCCCTCGTCGCCGGCCAGGGCGAAGCGGATGGCCGCGGTGGCGATCCCGGTGCGTGGCCAAAGGGCGTTAAAGGCGACCCCATCGGCCCTGAACTCCTCGGCCATGCCAAGAACGCACATCGACATACCGAACTTGGCCATGGTGTAGGCGACATGGGGGGCAAACCAGCGCGGGCTCATGTCCAACGGGGGCGAAAGCATGAGCACATGCGGATTGGCAGCGCGGCGCAGGTGCGGGATACAGGCCCTTGAGGTCACAAAGGTCCCCCGCGTGTTGATCTGATGCATCAGATCATAGCGCTTCATGTCGGTCGACTCTGTGCCGGTGAGTTGGATGGCCGACGCATTGTTGACGCAAACATCGATGCCGCCAAATACTTCGACCGTCTTGTCTACGGCCCGCTGAACGCTGGCCTCGTCGCGGACATCGACGATCAGCGGCAGAGCTTTGCCTCCCGCTTTCTCGATTTCTTCGGCAGCAGAATAGATTGTCCCCGGCAGGTGCTTGTGGGGCGACGCCGTCTTGGCCGCGATAGCCACGTTGGCACCATCGCGCGCGGCGCGCAGGGCAATCGCCAGTCCAATGCCGCGACTGGCGCCGGTGACGAACAGGGTTTTGTTGTCGAGCGACATGGCCTTGCATCTCCGCGCTGTTGTTCATGATCAATATCCGCATCGCCGGGGTCGGTCGACGCCCGGTTGGCGACATCTTGACCGCGCGCCGCCGCGCGCGCATGGAGCCTAAGGGAGACAATTCACCGGAGTCCTAGTCCATGCGGCCAATTGGCATGGGTTTCGCGGCCGCCCTGATGGCCGCACTGGTTTCCCTTTTGCTGACTGCGGCGCCCGCTTTCGCGGCCCCAAAGGCGCCCGTGGCTGCCGTATCGAAGGACCAACGCGCCAAGGGGATGGCCGCCGCCCCGGATCTGATTGCGGCCGCAGGTCTCCAATGCCAGTTGGCCGACGCCCGGCTGATCGGCGAACAGAACGATCCGAAGACCAAGACCAAGCGGTCGTTTTACGAGCTGGCCTGTTCCGACAATGAAGGGGTGATTGTCGCCAAGATCAGCGACCAGCCCGCCCCCCAGGTGTTTACCTGCATGGAGACCGACGCGCCCGGTGCCGATGGCAAGCCCAATGGCCTAAGGTGCGTGCTGCCCGGAAACGCCGATCCAAAGGCCGGGCTGCTTCCCTACGTCTCCAAGGCCGGGGCCGCCTGCACGCCCGACCAGATTCGCGCCCTAGGCCATTCGGCCGCCAACACCGATTTCGAACTCAAATGCCACGAAGGCGGTGGCTTCATCCTGATGACGTCGGCCCCCCCGCGCATGGATAAGCCGGTCACGGTGAGGCCGTGCGTTATTTTCGACCCTGCCGGAACGGTGAAGTGCGAGCTCACGGACCGCGCGGCCCAGCTTGCTGTCGCCGATCGTCTTGCGGCGCAGTCGGGCAAGGATTGCGCGGTCAAGGATCGCTCATACGTCGGGATCTCCGACACGGGCCAGATCTACTACGAAGTGGCCTGCCAGAACGGCAAAGGCTATGTGCTCGAACAGGCGCCTAACGGGGCCTTGACCAAGACCATCGATTGCGCCAACGCCGATTACCTCAATGGCGGCTGCAAGCTGACAGACGCGCGATCAGCCAAGACTGAACAATCTGGCCTCTACACCCAGTTGGCGCGAAAGGCCGGCTTCGCTTGTGACGTCTCGGGCTATGCGCCCTTCTCGATCAACCTTCCCGGCAAGGAGGTGGTCGAATTGGCCTGCTCCAACCGCCCGGACGGGGGCATTGCGATTTTTTCAGCCAATCCCAGCGATCCATCGGTGATCTACGATTGCGCCCACTCGGAGCTGAAGAACTTTCGCTGCGGCCTCACCAAACCGGCCGCCGCCTATCCCAAGCTAACGGAGGAGCTGAAGAGACTCGGCAAAACCACCTGCGCGGTGTCAAACGCGCGCACCGTGGGGGTCACCGCCGATCAGCGAGGGTTCATTGAGGTCGCGTGCTCTGACGGTCTGCCTGGGTACATGATCGAATATGCGATGACGCCCGTCGCCCCCAAAGGTGTGCTCGCCTGCGCGTCGGCGGCCGGCATCGCGGGCGGCTGCACCCTGCCGGGCAACAAGAAGAGCTGAGCAAGCTTCGGCAGCAGGACGAAGCGACATTCCGCGCAGCCACAGCATGGATGCGCGGAGGTGAGTGGTGTCGAGAAAGCGGATCGCCCGCAGTCGTATTGGGTGGCGAGGCGCCGGAAGTGCCTTTGCTTATTGAGGCGGCTTTCGAATGCGGTTGCGGGGTTCACGGGCGGATGAGGTAGGGCGTGCGCCCGGTCATACGGCGCGATTGACAAGTCGGCCCATACGTAGTCGCTTCACCCACGCGGAGACGAAAATCATGAAAACACTTACGATTACGTGTCTCTGTTTGTCAGTGATGGCATGCTCCACGCCGTATCAGAAGATGGGACTTCTCGGTGGAGTTCAGGCCACGCAGATTACGGACGATACTTTTCAAATCACAGCACGCGGGAATGGCTACACAGATCCTGACACCATCCAGCGGTACGTGCTTCGTAAGGCGGCCGAGCAAACCCTTGCGTCCGGGTTCGATGTTTTTGTTATTGGAAGCGAAACCGACCGCAGCGGGCACGGAACGGTTGGAACCGCCTATGGGGGCGGAGGTGGGGGGTCGGCCTTTGCGTTTGGAAGCTCATGGAGCGTGATCAAGCCGGGCGAGACCGTCCTGGTGAAAATGGTCAAAGGGCCAAAACCGGTACCAACGCCCCTTGGGGTCTATGACGCTCGGGAAGTTTTGAGGTATCTCATTCCAGCGACGTCGCCTCATCCGAGGGGCTAGCCGATCACCGCTTCGATGAAGTGAGGACCGGGCTCGACCATCGCGCGGGCGAACGCGGCGTCGAAGGATTCCGCCGTCTCGCAGCGGCTGGCCAACATGCCTAGCCCCTTCGCCAGGCTGAGCCAGTCGAGGTTCGGGTCGCCGAGGCTGAGGAGCCGTGAGGCGGCCGGGCCGGGGTTTCCCGATCCCGTGCGGCCAAGTTCTATGCCCAGGATGCGGTACAGATTGTTGACGAATACGACCACCGTCAGATCCAGGCCTTCGCGGGCAGCGGTCCACAGTCCCTGGATGGTGTAAAGCGCAGCGCCATCGCCATTGAGCGAGATTACCTTGCGATCTGGAGCGGCGACCGCCGCGCCGATGGCGACCGGAATACCCTGGCCGATCGCCCCGCCGGTCAGTCCGAGCCACTCATGCGAAGCCGCCCCGCGCGTCAGATTGAGGATCGGCTGGCCCGATGTAACCGAGTCGTCGGAGATGATCGCTCCCGCCGGCAGATGCCTTGCAATCGCGGCTCCCGCCCCGGCCGGAGTAAGCGGCCCCAACGCCGCCGTCGGCAGGCTGAGGCTTTGCACGGCGCCATTCGCGGGGGCTGCCAACAGGTCCGCCAGCGCTGACAGGGCAGCTGCCCCGTGCTGGCCTCTCGAAGCGAGGGTCGCCACTTCGCAGCCTTCCGGAACCAGCACGCTCGGCCGGTCCGGATAGGCGAAGAAAGCGACGGGGGTCACAGTTTCCACCAGCACCATCAGGTCGACGCCCGCCAGATCGGCGATGGCCATTTCCCCGAAGTACATCATCCGATCAGGAGCAAACCGGCCACCGCCACGTCCTTGTCGCGCAATGAAGGTGTCGGTGAGCACGCGCGGCCCGACGGCGGCGATGCGCCCGCAAGCAGCGAGCGCCGCATCGCAACAGGCGCCCGATCCCAGCAACAGCACCGGCTTCCTGGCCGCCCTCACCCGGCGTGCGACTTCCTCGATGGTGGCTTCATCGACCGCGGCCTTAGCGGCCCAATCGGTGCGTGGCCCGATGGTGCTGGTTTGCGACCAGGCGCAGTCTGCCGGCAAGATGAGGCTGGCTGAGCCGCCGGGGGGTCCGTGACTGGCAGCCACCGCTTCCGCGGCGAGCGGGCCGACATCGTCGGCGCTCCCGGCCGCTTTGACCCAGACGGAGTTGGCCCCCGCGATCGCGGCCACATCAGAGTTGAGGGGTGCGTCGTGGACCCTGTGATAGGTGGCATGATCGCCGATGATGTTGACTATCGGGGTGAACGCCCGTCGCGCATTGTGCAGATTGGCCAGACCGTTTCCATAGCCGGGGCCCAGGTGCAGGAGCGTGCAGGCCGCCCGCCCGGTCATCCGCCCATATCCGTCCGCGGCGCCGGTGGCCACGCCCTCGAACAGGCAGAGCACCGGACGCATCGTGGCGTGGCGGTCGAGGGCGCTGACGAATTGCATTTCACTGGTGCCGGGATTGGCGAAACAGGCAGTCACACCGTTGACGACGAGCGTTTCAATGAGGGCGTCGGCGCCGTTCATGTCGGTTTCTTCTCCACGATGATCACGTCCGGGGGCGGCGGGTCGGCGAACAGGCGGGCGATCGCTTCGGCGCGCGAGGCGCGCGAGGCGGCCTGATTGATGTAGCCCTTGTCGGTAATCTCCCCGGTATGCGCATCGGGAGGGCTGTCCTGAATCAGGGCGCGTGCGACCCGCCCCCCGGCGCCCGATGCCGCAGCGTTGAAACGCGCCAGGCCGTCACCGATCGCCGCGCGCACTGCCGGATCGCACGCGAGATCGCCGTGGGGGGCCAGTCGTCGGCAGACCATCGGGTCGAGGAAAAGCAGCAAGCCGGCGGCGCCACGGCCCTCGCCGCAGACGACCGCATCGGTCACGGCGCCGCCGATCGCCGAGACCGCGGCGATGCGCAAAGCACCCGCGTTGACGAAGGTCCCGCTGGCCAATTTGAAGTTTTCCGCCAGGCGGCCGTCGAAGATGAGGCCTTTCTGCGGCGCCTGCCGATCGACCAGGCGCGCGGCATCGCCAAGCCGGTAGAAACCCTCCTCATCGAAGGCGGCGGCAGTGGCCGACGGGTCATTGTAGTAGCCGGGCGAGACCTGCGGCCCCTTGACCCGAAATTCGAGCCGGTCGTCCACCGGTGTCAGCTTGACCATCGTCTGGGGCACAGGCAGGCCCATCAGGCCCATGGTCAAATTCGGCCAGTGCACGTTGGTCGCCGTCGGTCCGGTTTCGGTGGCTCCATAGCCGCTGGCGAAAGAGATGCGCTCGCCGACGGTGGCGACCGCGACGGCTTGGATGCGGTCGCAGGTGCTCTGGCCGAGCGCGGCGCCGCCGTACTGCAGCAATCGCACCCGACTGAAAAAGCGGCGCGCGAGCGCCTCGTCGTGCTCCAGTTCTCCGGCCAGCAGGTCCCACCCGGCGGGAACCATGTTGTGATAGGTCGGCGCGACTTCGCGAAGGTTGCGCACCGTCTCGGCAAAACGCCCGACCACCGGCGCTCCGGCGTCGATGTAGAGAACCCCGCCCCGATGGGTGACCATCTGTAGAATGGCGTTCGCGCCCAGGCTGTGGCTCCACGGCGACTGGTTGACCACCACGGGGGGTTCTGAATCGTCGAAACAAGCCGCAATCTGTGCAGCGTTGACGGCGACCGCGCCATGAAGCTGGATTACCGCCTTGGGCCTGCCCGTCGAGCCTGAGGTCAACAACAGCTTGGCGATATCGCGAGATTTCGCAACGCGGGTCGGCGCGGAGGCCGATAGCAGCGCGTCCAAGGCTGTCGCTGCGCCACGCCCGTTCGCGCCGGCGAAGACCGGCAGGTCGGCCAGAAAATCGGCTTGCAAGGCCTCACTGAACGCAGCCGCGTCATCGACATACACCGCCGCCGGCGAGATCAGGCCAACGGCGTGGGCCAAACGCGACAAGTCGGCCCCGGGGAGACCGTACTGCGGCGAGACCGGGGCGATGGGAATGGCCTGACTCATCGCCGCAAAGGCGATCAGCGCATGGTCGATCCCATTGCGCGCCAGGATCAGCAGGGGCCTGCAGGCCGCCAGCCCAAGCCCAGCCAGACCCCCGGCCAGAGCGCCGATCCGTTGCGCTGCCTCGCCGTAAGCGATTTCGCGCCAGCCGTCCCCGGAGCGTTCGAGCAGCCACGGCGCGTGAGGCGTCGCCCCTGCCCAATGGAAAAGCGCGTCAACCGCGCTGGAATGGGCCCACCGCAGCGCGCCTGGGTTGAACAGCAGCATCGAGCCGTCATCTCGGCGTTCGATGTCAAGTCGCCTGGGGGCATAGCGGGGATCGCGCATCGCCAGTTCCTCGGCGGCGGGCGGTTGCAGGATCACCGCGATTTCCCGAGCGTTTCCAGGAAGCGAATCGGGCGGCCCGCGCCTTCGGCGGTGATCTCACCGGCGCGCATGACTACGGCGCCGCGAATGATCGTCGCCGCAGGCCACGCTGAAGCCTCGAAGCCGTCGAAGGGGGTCCACCCGACGCGCGTGGCCATGTCCTGGTGGCGAATGATCTGGCGCGCGTTCAGATCGACTATGGTCAGATCGGCGTCGTATCCCCGCGCCATGCGGCCCTTGTCGGCAAGCCCGAAGATGCGCTGGGGGCCATGGCTGGTCAAGTCGACGAAGCGTTCGAGGGAGAGGCGTCCTGCAGCGACATGCGTGAGCATGACGGCCACCAGGGTCTGAACGCCCGGCATGCCCGACGGAGAGGCCGGATATGGCCGGGCTTTCTCCTCGAGGGTGTGGGGTGCGTGGTCGGTGCCGATGACATCGGCGACGCCCTGGGCAATGCCGCGCCAAAGGCCGCTGCGGTGT
>JAYTRF010000107.1:0-1853 GCA_043746375.1 Caulobacteraceae bacterium
ATCTCCAGCCCCTCGGGCGCGGGCAAGACCAGTTTGTCGCGTCGGCTGCTAGGAGCGTTTCCTGACCTCGCGCCGTCGATTTCCGCAACCACGCGCGCACCCCGGCCCGGCGAGCAGGACGGGCGGGAATATCATTTCGTCACCCCCACCGCCTTTGACGCCATGGTCGCGGAGGGCGCCTTCCTGGAATGGGCCGAGGTGCACGAGCACCGTTACGGCAGCCCGCGCGCGCCGCTGGCCGCACGCCTCGCCGCCGGCCAGGATGTCCTCTTCGACATCGATTGGCAGGGCACGTACACGATCGCCAAAGCCGCGCCGGAGGACACGGTGCGGGTGTTCATCCTGCCGCCGTCGATCGCCGCCCTGGCGACGCGCCTGCACACCCGCGCGCAGGACGCCGAAGATGTCATCGCGCGGCGCCTCGGCCGCGCCAAGGGCGAAATCGCCCAGTGGCCCGAATATGACTATGTGATCCTCAACGACGATTTCGATCGGGCTTATGGCGAACTGGCGCTGATCTATCAGGCCGAATGCTTGAAGCGCGCGCGCAATCGGTGGATCGTGCCGTTCGTTGACGGACTGATGGGGGAGTGAGGACACTCGACAACGTGGTCAAGGACGCAACACGGGCGGACACGGCGTCGGGATTGATCGCCGAGGGGTCATGCCTGTGCGGAGGGGTGCGTTTCGAGATCGACGTTCCGGCCTGCTGGGCCTGGCATGACCATTCTGGTGCCAGCCGGCGGGCCCACGGCGCGGCCTACGCCACCTATGTCGGCGCCTGGAAGAGCCGGTTTCGCATGATAGAGGGGGAAGAGACGGTCAGTCGCTTTGACGACCCGGCGACCGGGGCTGTGCGAAGCTTTTGCGCGCGGTGCGGAACGCCGGTGTTCTATGAGCGTCCGCACGCCCCGAAGATGGTCAACATCCCGCGCGCCCTGTTCGAAACCCGCGTCGGCCGCGAACCGCGCTACCACATCGCTATCGATCAACTGCGCGAGTGGGCCTACGTGGGCGAAAAACTCGGACCGTTGAAGGGCTTTCCGGGCGTAGTCTGGGACCGCGCGCGGCGCAAAAAGGCCCCGGCCTCAATCTGATCGATCGAGAACTATCTTCGCCAGAGCTAGGAACCCCGCCACCGGCACGGTTTCCGCCCTGGCGTCGGGATCAACTCCCGCCCCGCGGCACAACGCCTCGCCGCCGAGATTGCGCAGCGACGATCTTAGCATCTTACGCCGTTGGCCGAAGGCCGCCTGGGCCACGCGTTGCAGCGAATGCACCAGATCATCTGGAAGAGGATCGGCGCGTGGGATCAGCTCGACGACCGCCGAGGCGACCTTCGGCGGCGGCGTAAAGGCGCGGGCGGGGAGGTCGAGGACATTGCGGGTCTCGCACAGGGCCTGGGCGAGCACCGCCAGGCGCCCGTAGTCGCCGCCGCCGGGCGGGGCGGTGATCCGCCTGGCGACCTCTTTCTGGAACATCAAGGTCATCGATGCGGGACGAAACGGGCCGGTCAGCCACTTGACCAGCAGCGGCGTGCCGACATTGTAGGGCAGATTGGAGACCATGCGCGCCGACGTTCCGGGCGGCGCGGCGCGGACGAGAGCGGCTTCGTCGACGGTCAGGGCGTCGGCTTCGACTACCGTCAACCGCCCGTCGGCCGCCGCCGCGATCTCCGTCAGCAGGGGAATGAAACGCGGGTCGCGCTCTACGGCGATGACGCGCGCGCCGGCCTCCAGCAGGGCGCGGGTCAAGCCGCCGGGGCCGGGACCGACCTCGATCACCGTCTGGTCCTCAAGCTCGCCGGCCAGGCGCGCGATCTTGCGACAGATGTTGAGGTCCAGCAGGAAATG
>JAYTRF010000108.1:0-6220 GCA_043746375.1 Caulobacteraceae bacterium
CGATGCCCTCGCTGATCGACCCGCCCTCGGCCTTCAGTACGCCATGAGCGTACCATTCATAGAGTGACGCGCCGTACGGATCGGCCAATCCAATAGTGATGCCGGGGTTCTTCGCGCGCAGGGCGTCGGCGACGCCCGCCAGGGTGCCGCCCGTGCCCACCGCACAAATGAACCCGTCGACCCGGCCCTCCGTCTGGCGCCAGATCTCCGGTCCGGTGGTCTCGATGTGCGCCTGGCGATTGGCCACATTGTCGAACTGGTTGGCCCAGATAGCGCCGCCGGGCTCTGTTGCATCCAATTGCGCCGCCAGTCGACCGCTGAACCGCACGTAGTTGTCAGGGTTGGCGTAGGGGACGGCGTCGACCTCCATCAGGTCAGCGCCCGCCAGGCGAATGGCGTCCTTCTTCTCCTGGGTCTGGCTGCGGGGAATGACCACGGTGCAGACGTAGCCCAGTGCCTTGGCGACCATCGCCAAGCCGATGCCGGTGTTACCGGCGCTGCCCTCGACGATCCGCCCGCCCGGTCTCAGCAAGCCTCGCCGTTCCGCGTCGCGGACAATGTAGAGCGCGGCGCGATCCTTGATCGACTGGCCTGGGTTCATGAACTCGGCCTTGCCGAGAATCTCGCATCCTGTCGCTGCGCTGGCCCGCGCCAGTCGTATAAGCGGGGTCTCCCCGATGGCTTCCACCACGCTGGGACGAATGTCGCGGCCGCTCATCAGCTTTAGATCGACCGCCGGAGCGGTCCGCGCAAGAGGCAGTAAGGCTCAGGTGCGCGTCAGGCTCAATTGCACGACGTTGGTCCGCTCGCTACGAAATCCTGCTTCGCAATAGCTGAGGTAGAAGCGCCAGAGCCTCCGGAAACGGTCATCGAAGCCTAGCTTGGTAATTTCGTCCCAGGCGCCCTCGAAACGCCTCGCCCATTCGGCGAGGGTATCTGCGTAGTTCTGCCCGAAACGCACGATGCCGCGCCACTCAAGGCCCGCAGCGTCGGTTTCCTCGCGCAGCCGCTTTTCACTGGGCAGCAAGCCACCGGGGAAGACGTATTTCTGGATGAAGTCGGAGCGGCGGCGATAGGCGGAAAAAAGTTCGTCGCGGATGGTGATGATCTGCAATCCGGCTCGGCCGCCCGGCGAAAGCACATCGCGCACCTTGCCAAAATAAAGCGGCCAATAGGCCTCGCCAACCGCCTCGAACATTTCGATCGAGGCCACCGCGTCATAGCGGCCCTCGACGTCGCGATAATCCATCAGCCGGATGTCGGCGCGGTCGGCCAGACCCTGGTCGAACAGGCGCTTGCGCGCAAACTCATGCTGTGCGGGCGAAATTGTCACCCCTGTAACCCGTGCGCCGACCTCCTTGGCCGCATACTCGGCAAACCCGCCCCATCCGCAGCCGATCTCCAGAACGTGGGAGTCAGGCCCAAGGCCGATTTCGCAAGCCAGGGTCGCGTATTTGTTCTGCTGCGCATCCACCAGCCCCTGGCCCGGCATCTCGTAGCGGGCCGACGAATAGGTCATGCTGGAATCCAGCCATCGCGCATAGAAAGCGTTGCCCAGGTCATAATGGGCATGAATGTTTCGCCGGGAGCCGCCCCTCGAATTGGCGTGAAATATCCTGGCCAAGGCATTGATCCAGCGCATCAAAGGATTGCCGTCAACCAGCCTTGCGAGATGGTCGAAGTTGAGCGTGAAGGCCTCCAGCAAGGCAGATAGATCCGGCGTGTCCCACTCGCCGGCCATGAAGCCTTCGCCAAAACCGATATCGGCGCTGGCAAGCACCCGACCAACGAAGCGGAAATCGCGGATCACAAGGCGCCCGTCCGGACCTTCGAGGCTGCCTTCTATGAGAATTTCCCGGCCCGACGGCAAAACGAAGGTTAACGTACCCGCTCGCCAGTTCTCGCGGGCTATGGCGATAGCGGTGCGGAACGCGGCAGGCGCCTTGCGGAGCTCTGGGTCGTGCCCAGGCAGAGCAAATGCCACACTGGTCATGGGCGCCTGCGTCGGTGTTCGTCCATGTCTATCCTACCATCAAATCGTCGCCTTGCGCCAAGCGCGCCTTGCCGCCACTTCTACGCCGCCCGACCGGTCATGGATCAGGAGCCAGCCGCCATGAAGCCAAACGCTGTGATCGTGGTGAAGGGGGCCGCCCGCGACGTGCGGATCGGCAACGCTGAGCGGTTGACGATTATTGCCGGGCCCTGTCAGATGCAGAGCCGGCAGCATGCGCTGGAGACCGCCCACGCCCTGGCCGAGATCGCCCAGCGCCTCGACATCGGCCTGATCTACAAAACCTCGTTCGACAAGGCCAACCGCACGTCGGGGGCCGCAGCTCGCGGCGTCGGCCTTGTCCAAGCCCTGCCTATTTTTGCCGACATTCGCGCAATGACCGGTCTGCCCGTTCTTACCGACGTGCATGAAATCGACCATTGCGCACCCGCCGCCGAAGTCATCGACGTGCTGCAGATACCGGCGTTCCTTTGCCGCCAGACCGACCTGATCCTCGCCGCCGCCAAAACCGGTCGACCTCTGAACATCAAGAAGGGCCAGTTCCTGGCGCCTTGGGAGATGAAGAACGTCATCGCCAAGGCCGTGGCGGGTGGCGCCGTTAACGTCATGGCTTGCGAGCGGGGCGTGAGCTTTGGCTACAACACCCTGGTCTCAGACATGCGCGCCCTGCCGATCATGGCCGCCATCGGCTGCCCGGTGGTGTTCGACGCCACCCATTCGGTGGCCCAGCCGGGCGGGGCAGGCGACCGCTCTGGCGGCCAGCGTGAATTCGTTCCGGCCCTGGCGCGGGCGGCCGTGGCCGTCGGTGTCGCCGCCGTGTTCCTGGAAACCCACGAGGACCCGGACAATGCGCCGTCCGACGGGCCCAACATGGTGCCTCTGCGTGAATTTGAGCCGCTGGTGCGCGAACTCCTGCAATTCGATGCGCTAGCGAAGCGATTAAGCCCGCCGCGATACTAGCGACCCGAGCCTTCGGCCATGCGGCCGCTGCGAAGCGCCGCTTGGAATGACACCCTCTGGCAAGGCTTTTTGGCGCAACTTCCAAGGCAATCACAGCTTCGCGGGGATATCGCGCCCGGCGCTGGACCTGCGGCGGGGTGGTTCAGCCGCCCTACCGGAGGTCCCAGCGATTGGCGTGATCGCGCCCCTTGGAAAGCGATCCTGAACCGGCGCTGCCTTGACCCCTTTGGCGTCACGGGGCAGAGCCTCGCGGTCATGGATCTCGGAGACCTGCAGAATCTCCTGAATGCGCTGTCGGCGGTGCGCGTCCTGGCGGTAGGCGATTTTATGGTCGACCGCTTCGTCTATGGCGACGTCAGCCGACTTTCGGCGGAGGCGCCCATCGCGGTGCTCGCCCACGCTCATGAGCGGGTGATGCCAGGCGCCGTCGGCAATGTAGCGCGAAACGTCGCTGCGCTGGGCGGGAAGGTCCGCCTGGTGGGCGTGATCGGTGACGACAGAGCCGGCATTGAAGCCGTTGAGCTGATCAGGGATGACGCCTCGGTCGAGAATGTCCTCATTGTCGATACGTCTCGCCCGACGACGGTGAAGACCCGCTTTGTCGGCGCCGGGCAGCAGCTTCTTCGCGTTGACGTGGAGGAGATCCGGCCGATCGACGGCGACGTCGAGGTGCGGCTGATCGGCGCAATCGCGCGCGCGGCGATAGGAACCGGCGCGATTCTGCTTTCCGACTACGGCAAAGGTGCGGTGACGCCGGCGGTGATTGCCGCCTGTCTTGAAGCCGCAACGCGCGAGGGCGCTGCGCTGATCGTCGATTCCAAAGCCCAAAGTTTCGCCGGCTACGGGCCGGTAGACCTGATTAAGCCCAATGCCGCCGAGCTGGCGCGGGCTACCGGCATGGCCACCTCCAGCGACAAAGAGGTTGAGGCGGCTCTGGCCAGGGCGCTGGAACTGAGCGTGTGCAACGCAATCCTCGTCACCCGCTCAGCCAAAGGCATGTCCCTGGCCGTCCGCGGCCAGGGGGTTCGACACTTCGCCCGTGCCCCAGCCGAAGTCTTCGACACCTCGGGCGCCGGCGATACGGCGTTGGCTGCAGTCGGGTTGGCGCTCGCCGGCGGCGCGTTGATCGAGACTGCGGTCGAATTCGCGCTGCTGGCTTCGAGTGTGGTGGTCCAGAAAACCGGCACCGCCACCGTTGACCCAACCGAGCTGATCGAGGCCGAGATCGCCCTGCACAGAGCCCCCTGCGAAGCCAAGATCGCCACAGCGGCCCGCATGGCGGCGGAGGTCGCGCTCTGGCGCGGACGGGGATTGAAAGTCGGCTTTACCAACGGCTGTTTCGATATTTTACATCCTGGCCACATCGCCTATCTGGGGCAGGCGCGGGCCTGGTGCGACCGGCTGATCGTGGCGTTGAACAGCGACCGCTCAGTGAGGGCGCTCAAGGGCGAGGGGCGACCGGTCAACAACCTTGAGGCGCGCAGCCTGGTGCTGGCTGCCCTGGCTTGCGTCGATCTGGTGGTGCCGTTTGACGAAGACACGCCGGTGGTGCTGATCGCCATCGCGGCGCCCGACATCCTCGTCAAGGGCGGCGACTACACGCCAGCAGGCGTGGTCGGCCACGAACTCGTCATCGCCAACGGCGGTCAGGTTCGCATCGCGCCCCTGGTCGAGGGTCACTCGACAACCGGGACCATTCGTAGACTGGCCGAAAGCGGCTAGCGTGGCGCCCCGCCTTGACCATCAGGCCACCAGGGGGCAGAGGCTGGCAACCATGCATTCGTCGACCAGCGCATGACGCGCCGCATCGTCTTTGTCACCGGCGGGGCCGGTTTCATCGGCTCCAATATTGCCGCCCGACTGGCCGAACATCGGCATCTGGACGTCGTCGTCTGCGACCGTCTCCGGCAGGCGGATGCCGGCAAGTGGCGCAACCTCGCCAAGCACCCGCTTGGTGATTTTGTCCAGCCCGAAGAAATGTGGGACTGGCTGGAGAAGCGCTGGCGCGACGTCGAGCTGGTCATCCATACTGCGGCCATTTCCTCGACGATGGAGAGCGACGCGGACAAGATCGTCTCCACCAATTTCGGCCTGTCGCGCGACCTGTTCCGGTGGTGCGCCGATCGTCAGCGGCGGATGATCTATGCATCGTCGGCCGCTACCTATGGTGATGGCTCGCAGGGGTTCGACGACTCCCAGTCATGGGAGGCGCTTGCCGCACTGCGGCCGCTCAATGCCTACGGATGGTCCAAGGCGCTGTTCGACGTCTTTGCCGTTCGCCAAGCCGCCCGCGGCTATGCGCCCCCGCAGTGGGCCGGATTGAAGTTCTTCAACGTCTACGGGCCCAACGAAGAGCACAAGGGCGTGATGCGCTCAGTGGCCTCGCAGATCTGGCCCGAGGTCGCTGGGACCCGCACGGTCAAGCTGTTCCGATCCTATAACCCCGACTACCCGCACGGCGGCCAGAAGCGCGACTTCGTCTACGTGCGAGACGTCGTCGATGTTGTCGCCTGGCTGCATCAGAACGAGGCGGTGAAAGGCGTGTTCAACCTTGGCTCCGGTCGCGCCAGATCGTTTCATGAACTCGCAGAAGCGGTGTTTGCGGCGGCCGGACAACCGCCGCAGATCGAATATATCGAGATGCCGAAGGCCCTTCGCGACCGGTACCAGTATTTCACCGAAGCCCGGACCGATCGTCTGCGTGAAGCGGGCTACACGGCGCCGATGACCAGCCTGGAAGACGGGATAGGCGACTATGTGCGCAACTTTCTGAGCCAAGCCGATCCTTATCGCTGATGGCCGCCGGGCGCCGAGGGTGGGGTGACCTTGGACTAGGGCTTGCGCTTACCGGAGGAGTGGCGATCGTCTTGGCCATCGCCGCCGTGCTCATCTGGCGCGATGACATCCTGGGCGCCCTCCTTGATCCGAAGATACCCTATGCGGTGTACAGACGGCCCCCGGCCGCCGACTATTCGAGAGCCGACGCCTGGGCATTGCTCCCTGGGCGAACGAACGACACACCCGCGCCAAACGCCTCTCCGGCCGCAGACGTGTTCTTCGTCCACCCCACGACATTCGACGGCGGCGACAACTGGAACGGTCCCATCGCCGACCGCAGGTCTCGCGCGTTGCTGGCCAAGGTCATGCTGCCGAACTACGCGGGGCCGTTCGCGGCCAATGCGCGCGTGTTCGCACCGCGCTATCGGCAGGCGAGCCTCTACACATCGCTCAGCCTGTTCGACGACGCCG
>JAYTRF010000109.1:0-4767 GCA_043746375.1 Caulobacteraceae bacterium
CTTGATGTCATGGACGATGGCGGAGCCCGGCCAGGTCAGCAGCGAGGGGACGACGAGGCCCACGCCCTTGCCGGACCGCGTGGGGGCGAAGCAGAGCACATGCTCTGGACCCTCATGGCGGAGATACTCGCGATCCAGTCTTCCGAGCACGACGCCATCGGGCCCCAGCAGCCCCGCGCCCTTGATCTCGACTGGTGTCGCCCAGCGGGCCGATCCATAGGTCTCGATGTTCTTCGCCTCGCGGGCGCGCCAGACGGACATGCCGATGGCGATCGCGATCGCGATCGAGATGAAGCCACCGGACGCGGCGATATAGGCGCCCTCCACGAAGACCGGCGGCGCGTAGGCATCATAGGCGTACCACCACCAAAAGAAGGCTGGGGGGAGATAGACAGGCACGCCACGCATCAGCTCGAACCAGGGTTGCCCGAGTTCAGGCTGGAAGCCGAGCCGCCACGCCGTCCACTGCGTCGCAGCCCAGATCGTGAAGAGCACGATCAGGAAGACGACGATGATCTGGCCCCATAGGATTTTGGTGGATGACAACTCCTGCCTCCTCGACAGCAAATGCCATCAAGATGCGGCGGCCGGGAGTGAGGTTACAACGTATCGGCGCGACCAATCGCGCATTCGGCGGCGGCGGCGAGCAGGAACAGGCTCCCGCGTGAACTCCAGGGGAGGAAGTTCGACCCCAACGGTCCCGCAAATTAGGAAGCGGGGACTTCAACCGCGATCTTGTTTGCGATAGCCGTATAAAGATCAACTTCGGCCTCTGGCGCTCGAATCGACACGATCAGGGCGTATCGCGCGGCGCGATCCCAACGCTGTAGTGTCGGTTTTTCCTTCCACCACCCGCTAATCGGAAAGACCCCGATCGCATCCCGTTCCGCGAGGGCAGCGGCACTGCCACGCCATATGTCCGAGTGAACCGAGCCGCGGTCCCGCACCGTCGGACCCAATATCCATTCATCGCCGCCCGCCCCGCCGGCATCGCCAGCTTCCTCTGCCTCCGCTGCCCGGTTGATGCGATGCCGGAACTGGTCAACCGTTTCAAGCGACCGCTTCACCGCAAATCGAAGCCCGTGCGAGGCATAGCGATGTCGGCGCGTCCAGCCGCGCTCGCCCGGGTTGGGCTCAACGAAGTATGAAAGCGTGATCCTCAGTTCGACGTCCTGGTGCCCGAGCGCGCGCAATTCCGCATGCGGCCAGGGTAAATTATGCAGGTTCATGTCGCGGGTTTTGATCGCCGAACCGTCGCGTCGGAACGGCAGGAGGGCGTCCTCGACCATCAGGGTCGCGTCATTGGAAGCGCTGTAAAGCGCCCGTCGGAAGCTTGGGACGCCCCAGCCATAGCGGCGCAGCATGGCCATTTTCTGCGTCTGAGCTCCCGCCCTGACGAAGCATCCACGCATCACCGGAGTCCATTCGGCCGAGTGGACGACCAGTCCGCGTACCGTCTCTGGCCATAGCTCGGGACGGAGCGCCATGATTCGGGCGCAGAGTCGTGCCGCCAGCGCAGTCGCGGCACTGGTATCGCCAAAGGAGTCGAGCAGTCGCCGATTGGGACGATAATGTGTTGTCAGGAGTTGCAGATCATCGATTGCTGTGGCTGGGTTGACTCCGTCGTGGGCCAGATTGCCGCCTTCGAAGACGACATCGGGTCGGATCGGCCACTGCCGATCCCATATCCCAGAAGTCCGGCTCGTCGGGCAAAGATCGCCAGCCGGTGCCACCGGCACCCAGCCATCGTAGTCTGCGTGTGTGATGGTGATCTTCTCAGTGCAAGCGCCCGCAACAAGGGCGTTCCATGCCTGGGCAGGGCTTTCCGCTTCCGCCAGATCATTGCGATCTGGGTACTCTGCGGCAGCAATGTCGTCGCGCAGATTGCCGGCCGCGAGCACGACCAAACGCCGCCGGTCACCGCCGCCGTAGGCAAGCTGGTCGATCGCCGCCGACCATGAGGACGGCCGTCCGCGCCCCAATCCAACCTCGCTGGACACTGCCATGCAGAACACGCGATGGCGTCGTGGGGATCTGCGCTCGACCTTGCCGATGCCGATCTCGGTGATCGCGCCATAAAGTTCAGGTCCGTTCTGTCCCCGCGGCGGCAGGATTTTGACGGTTTCCAGCCTATGGCGCAGAGACACCGGGGCCGAGTCGGTGAGTGCGGCCTCGAGGTCGCCGTAGAGCGCCACGCCGGCCATCGCCGTCCCATGGCCATTCCAGCGAGCGCTGTCGTCCACGCCCCACGCGTCGTCATAGGCATGTTGGTCCGCTGCGGAGAGTGCCGGTGCGATCAGCGGATGTGCTCGATTGGCGCCGCTGTCGAGCAGGCAGATCGCCGGCGCGGTTCCGCGTGGCCCTGTGACCCGCCGGGCCAGATCGCCAACCCAGTCAGCCTGTTCGACCGCCCGCATCTCCAGGAACAGGCTCGGCGTATCCTTAGCCAGCCGCAATTCTGCAACGGCATCGGTATTCGTCACGAGGCGGGTCATCACGATCTCATCCGCCAGGACCAAAATGACATCCCGCTCGGGAAAGCTGATCGTGTGGTCCTTGAGTGCCACATTCATCCGTCCTGCGACGCGGCGGAACGCTTCCAGACGGTCATCGCGCAGCCAGACCTCCCACCAGGCGGGCCGTCCAGCGGCTGGGTAGAGGTCAGCTACGTCGGTAAAAAGCGAGCGGACCACACCGAGGCTTACGCTTTCGATACGCGCAATCAGGGCCTCGTTTTTCGGCTTACCCCATCGTGTATCATCATCCCGGTAGGCGTCGATCTTTTGGGTGAAGAAGTCGGCCGAGCGTTCCGGGACGAACACAGTTGCGGAGACCAATTCGTCGCCCTCGGCATGCGGTTTGACCGCGACAAGTTCGATGGCGCCTCGCTTGCTCTCGAGCCCCTCGACCGCAGCACGTTCGGCGAGCGGGATTTCGAATTGCAGATAGAAGCCTCGCTCACCTTCCGCCACATCCTCTTCCCTCGCTGCCATCCGGCGACGGGCTTGCGCCAAGGCCCGTGCCATCGCCCGCTCGAGTTGCTGGGCATGGGCCGCGCGGACTCGGGCCGGCGGCAGGCCTGTGATCACCACTCGAGGCGAGGTGTAGGGTTCGCTCTGTCCACCGCCATCGAGATGCAGGTGCGGGCGATTGCGAGGTGCGCGAGCCATATTATGGAGCCCTCGGGTTACAAAGCTGCGGCTTTGCGTTCCCCGAGCGCCGACACCAAGGCGGCGGTGCCGACTTGGTGTGTGTCGGCGAGCACGGCGACTTTCGCCGCTTCGTCAGCAGCGCGCGCGATTTCAGCTTGGCTGAGCCCGATCGCAGCATCGAGAACGGATGACCACTGCAACTCGTCCAGTTTGAACGTCGCCAGATGCGCTTCAAGAATGCCGCGTGTCACTTCCGGGGTGGGAACGCCATAGGAAATGACATCATCGAACCGGCGGAAAAGCGCCTTGTCGAGCAACTCGGGGTGGTTCGTCGCGGCCACAATCAGGCTCGGTCCGTCATCATTCTCCAGAAACTGGAGAAAAGAATTCAGCACCCGGCGGATTTCACCAACGTCGTTCGGCCCGGCGCGCTGTGCGCCAATGGCATCGAATTCGTCGAAGAAGTAGACCCCACGCTGAGCGGCAATGGCATCGAACACAAGACGCAACCGCGAGGCGGTCTCGCCCATCAGCTTTCCGATCAACCCATCATAGAGGACGGTGAATAGGGGAAACTTCAACTCGCCGGCCAGCGCCGCCGCGGTCATTGTCTTGCCCGAGCCGGGAGGGCCGACCAATAAGAGCTTGCGGCGAGGGGCCAAGCCCCTGGCACGCAGCCGCGCTTGCTGTCGCTGCTCAGTCAGCACCCGTCCAAGACGCTCGTGCAGATCCGTGGTTAGGATCATGCTGTTGAGACGTATATCCGAATATCGGGCCGCCAGCAGGCTTGTAAGCTCGCCCTTCGGCTGCGCCATCGGCACCGGACCGGCCCCCCGGCGTCCTACGGTCGCGCCCTTGCCCTTCGCCGCATCGATCAGTTCCCGCAGCTCTTGCGCCAGCTTGCCGTGCCCTTGGCGTGCCTCGTGCGCCGCAAGCTGAGTCGCGACGGAGAGGAAGCGTTCCTCATCGCCGGCAACGTGGCTTTGGAGCAGAGCGACTATGTGACGCGCGGTTGTCATCGATCCTGGAGAGGTTTTGAGCTGGTTCGAGCGAATCATAACAGCCTCAGGGTAGCCTGTATTGCGGAAATGACGCCGCTCCGCCATGGGCGTCGTCCTCTTGCCTTACGGACTCGGCGGTAACCCGAGACAAGAGCCGCAACTGAGATAGCGTCCGCCAACGTGGTGGAAATTTTGGCGACACCGGCCGCGATGCCTATCACAAACCAAGCCCCCGCTTGCGCCCGAAGCCCCATTCGATCCCGCCGCCGTTCCTTGCCACGCCTGAGACATGCCGACCGATCTGCTTCTCCAACGACGGCGACCACGGGACGAGTTGGAAACCCAGACCGTTGTCGATCATGGCGAACCGGCCGGAGGTGAACGTGAGGCTCTGACGATAGGTCCCGGCAACTTGCCCGCCCGCGGCGGGCTGGAGATATGGGAGACCTGTCTCGGCCGACAGCCTTGCTCCAACCGCGCCCAACTCGCGGCGTTGCAATGTGTCGAGAAGATCTCGCTGCAAGACGATGCGCTGGCCTTGCCGGCGCGCGAAGCCCTCGTCGGCGAGGTGTTCGGCGCGGGCGGTCATGGCTTCCCGAACCTCGCCGCCGAAC
>JAYTRF010000110.1:0-2714 GCA_043746375.1 Caulobacteraceae bacterium
GACGAAATTATCCGGAAGTCATAAAACCCGCGATTTCGGTAGAATTTCCGCAGCTGCTCTCTGTCGTACTCGATTCTGTCCGGGTCATAGTTATCGTTCGAGGCAAAGAACTTGTACCACTGGCTCTCCTTGGTCACGACCACGTCTCGCAAGGTATTGGCGGAAAACTCGTCGTTGCCTAGAAAGTTGACGCGGATGATGCCGCTCTTCTTGCCTTCGTTGATCTCGAAAATCAGATCCACGCGCTTTTGCGGCAGCTGAACGATCTTTGGCGTTACGGTTGCCGATATGCGGCCCGAGCGGCGATAAAGTTCGACGATGCGGCCGACATCTTCCTCGACCCTCGCCTTGGTGAACACGCTGCGCGGACGGACCTGAACCTCGTCCTTGAGCTTGTCCGCCTTGAGGCTCGAGTTTCCCTCGAACAGTACCTGGTTGATAACCGGATTTTCGACCACCGCGACGATGAGATCGGAGCCTTGCAACTGTATCTTCACGTCCGCAAACAGGTCGGTGTGAAAAAGCGCCTTCAGCGCGAGGTCGATCTTCTGCGGGTCGACCGTGTCGCCCACCGCGATCGGCAGGTAGGAGAGGATTGTCTCAGGGTCGATTCGCTCGTTGCCCTGCAGCAAGATCCGACCGACGACGCCGCTCTGCTGAGCCTGGGGCTGGGGCGGTGCAGCGGCCGGCTGGGCCTCCGTGGTCGGTGGCGGGGCCGCAGCCGGCGCCTGCGCCAACGCCGGCCCAGCGACCAACAGGGCCACGCTCGACACGAGCACGGCGCTACGGACGCGGGTTTTGCACATCGGGTCAGCCATGACGGGATGGTCGCCTTACGAAAACAAGCTACCGAAAAGGTGGAACACGCGCAGGCGCTGGAGGTCGTTCCAGGTGGCGAACAACATCAACCCTACCAGCAATGCAAGGCCCACGCGATAGCCCGCAGCCTGGAGACTGGCGCGCAGCGGACGCCGCACGACGCCTTCATAGGCGTAGAAAAGCAGGTGTCCCCCATCGAGCACCGGTATCGGCAGCAGGTTCAACAGGCCGACGCTGACGGACATGAAGCCCGCCAGCTGGATCAGAAAGAAACTGGTCGCCATCAGCAGGCTCACCCGACCACCCCTAGCGATATCCACCGCCTGTTTGGTGATCGCCCCCGAGGCGTGGGCGATGCCAACGAAACTGTGCAGCTGATTGGCCGGAACCTGGCCAGCGACAATGCGACCCAGATAGAAGACGGTTGTCGCGGCCACGTCCCAGGTCTTGCGCGCACCCATGGCCACGGAGGCTACGGGGCCAAACCGTTGCATATGCCCGCCCTGAGCTGTCAGGCCCAGCATCCCGACGCTCTGGCTGCCGCCGAACGGGCTCTTCATCTCGACGGCCCTTGGCGTGGCTCTTAACCGCAGCAGTCGTCCGGCGCGGTTGACCACGAACTCAATTTGGGTCCCGGCGCGGTACTGCACATAGAACTGCAGGTCCTCGAAGCTTTTGATCGGCATCGCTCCGGCGCTGATCAGCACGTCACCGCCTTGAAACCCGGCGGCCGCCGCCGCGCCGCCCGGGATGACCTGGTCGATGCGCCGGGACGTCATCGGCTGACCGAAGAGCGCAAAGAAGATCGAAAACAGTACAACCGACAGCAGAAAATTCGCCGCCGGTCCCGCGATCACGATCAGGGCGCGCTGCCAGAGTGGCTTAAAGGCCAGGTATTTGCGTTCAGCGCCGGGACCTTCGCGCGCCACGATCTCCTTGCGCATGGCGACAAGATCGGTGCTGTCTGGAACGCTGGCCGCGTTCTCATCGCCGGCGAAACGGACGTAACCTCCGAGGGGAAGCCAGCCGAGGCGCCATTCGACGCCGCCGCGATCCCGCCACGATGCCAGGGCCCGCCCAAAGCCGATTGAAAAGCGATCGACGGCCACTCCGAAGGCGCGCGCCGTGAAAAAATGCCCCAGTTCGTGGATGGTGATGATCAAGGTGATGATCGCCAGGAACGGGACGACATAGACAATCGCGTTTTGCAGAAAGGCCATGGTCGTAAGGGTTCCCTCGCGCCGCCCTCAGGCCATGCACGCGAATCGCGACAGGACTTGGGCGGCCACTCGCCGCGCCCCTGCATCGATGGCCAGAGCCCAATCGACCGCGTCGTCGTCATTCCCAGTGGCCAGAGCGCCGGCTGAATTGAGTTGCTCAAGTGTCTCGGCAACCGTGCGGGCGATGTCGAGAAAGCCGATCCGACCATCGAGGAAGGCGGCGACCGCCACCTCATTGCTCGCGTTCATGGCCGAGGGGGCTCCCCTCCCTGCCTCGAGGGCCTGCCTAGCGATGGCCAGAGCCGGGAAGCGCGCCTCGTCGGGCGCCTCGAACTCCAGGGAGCCGATGGCGGCGAGATCAAGCCCCGGGGCGGGCCACGCGACCCGATCGGGCCACGCCCATGCACAGGCGATCGGCGCGCGCATGTCGGGCGGCCCCAGTTGCGCTAGCGTCGAGCCGTCCTCGTATTCAACGAGACTGTGAACGACAGATTGCGGATGAATCAACACATCTATCCGGTGCGATGGCATGGAAAACAGATAAGAGGCCTCTATCATCTCGAGGCCCTTATTCATCATCGTCGCAGAATCTACGGAAATCTTGGCGCCCATGCTCCAGTTTGGATGCGTTACCGCCTGTTCCCGGGTTGCCTTGGACATCGCTTCTTGCGTCCA
>JAYTRF010000111.1:0-44448 GCA_043746375.1 Caulobacteraceae bacterium
GCGTACCGGCCACCATCACCACCACCTTTCTTGGCGCGGCGAATGCTTTCCAGTCATCTCTCGGCAACGAACTGTGGCTGATCGTGGCGGCGATCGTGACCGTCTACATCGTGCTTGGGGTTCTCTATGAGAGCTACATTCACCCCCTGACGATCTTGTCGACCCTGCCCTCGGCGGGCGCGGGAGCGCTCTTCGCGCTACTGATCGCCGGCCAGGACCTGGGCGTGATCGGCATCATCGGCATCATCCTGCTGATCGGCATCGTCAAGAAGAATGCGATCATGATGATCGACTTCGCCCTCGACGCCGAACGCGTCGAAGGCAAGACCCCCCGCGAGGCCATCCACCAGGCGGCGCTGCTGCGTTTTCGGCCGATCATCATGACCACCTTGGCGGCGCTTTTCGCCGCTCTGCCGCTGATGCTCGGTTGGGGGGTGGGCTCCGAGCTGCGCCATCCCCTGGGCATCAGCATCGTCGGTGGCCTGATCGTCAGCCAGGCCCTGACCCTGTTCACGACACCGGTGATCTACCTTCAGTTCGACAATCTGGCGCGCCGCTTTGGGCGCGGTCTGCGCAAAGGGGAATCTGATCCCCGTCTCGACGAAGCGGCGCCGAATCCCGGGCCTGCAGCGCGGTGAGTTTCGCCGAAATCTTCATCCGCCGGCCCATCGCCACGGTGCTTTTGACTGCGGGCATCGCCCTGGCCGGCGCCGCAGCGTTCTTTCTGCTGCCGGTCTCGCCGCTGCCGCAGGTGGACTTTCCTACCATCTCGGTGCGCGCGGCCCTGCCCGGGGCGAGCCCCGAGACGATGGCCACCAGCGTGGCGACACCGCTTGAGAGGCGCCTCGGTATCATTGCCGACGTCAGCGAGATGACCTCGTCCAGCCGCGTCGGCCAGACCAACATCACTCTTCAATTTGGGTTGGGCCGTAATATAGACGGCGCCGCTCGCGATGTGCAGGCGGCGATAAATGCTGCGCGCGTCGACCTGCCGGTCACGCTGCGGGCCAATCCCACCTATCGCAAGCAGAATCCCGCCGATGCGCCGATCGTCATCCTCGCCTTGACCTCCAAGACGCGGACCCCAGGACAGATCTACGACGTGGCCGCCACGGTCATTCAGCAGCAACTCAGCCAGATCAAGGGCGTCGGCGATGTGACCATCGGCGGCGGCTCGCTGCCGGCAGTGCGCGTCGAGCTCAATCCCCTGGCCCTCGGCAAGTACGGTATCGGCCTGGAGGACGTGCGCGCGGCCCTCGCCTCGGCCAATGCCAACCGCCCCAAAGGGGTGGTCCAGGACGGAACTCAAGGGTTCCAGATCTACACCAATGACGCGGGCACGACGGCGGCGGACTACCGTCCGCTAGTCATCGCCTATCGACGCGGCGATGCCGTGCGCCTGTCGGATATCGCCGACGTTCAGGACTCGGTGGAGGACGTCCACAACCTCGGCCTGGTCAACGGCAAACCCGCCATCGTGGTCGTGGTGAGCCGCCAGCCAGCCGCCAACATCATCGGCACTGTCGATCGTGTGAAGGCCAAAATCCCAGGGCTGAAGGCGGTCCTCCCGGCGGACATCGACATGCAGGTGTCCATCGACCGGACCATCACCATCCGCGCATCGTTGGCTGAGGTTGAGCGAACGGTCCTCATCGCCGTGGTTCTGGTCGTCGGAGTCGTTGCTTTCTTCCTGCACAACGGCAGGGCGGTCCTTATTCCGAGTGTCGCCGTCGCTGTCTCCCTTCTGGGCGCGCTGGCGGTGATGTTCCTGCTGGGCTTTTCTTTGGACAACCTGTCGCTGATGGCGCTGACGGTCTCCACCGGATTCGTGGTCGATGACGCCATCGTCGTGCTTGAAAACGTCACCCGGCACATCGAAGCGGGCATGGGTCGCTTCGAGGCCGCCCTGCTCGGCGCCCGCGAGGTCAGCTTCACCGTGCTGTCGATCAGCGTCTCCCTGGTGGCGGTGTTCATTCCCATCCTGCTGATGGGCGGTATAGTCGGGCGGCTGTTCCGCGAGTTCGCGATCACCCTTTCGGCGGCGATCCTCGTCTCCCTGCTGGTCTCGCTGACCACCACGCCGATGATGTGCGCCTATTTGATCGACCCGCCCAAGCCGGGCGCCAAACCTGGCCTTCTGGCGCGCGTTTCTGATCGGGGCTTTGCCTCTATGCGAAGGGTATACGAAAGGGCCCTCGACTGGTCCCTCGACGCCGGACCGTTGATGCTGGTGGTGCTGCTCGTTACCATCGTACTCAGCGTTTATCTGTTTGGCGTCGTCCCAAAGGGGTTCTTTCCCCAGCAAGACACCGGTCAGATGATCGGGGGCCTTCGATCGGACCAATCAAGCTCGTTCAAGATCAGCCAACGCAGGCTCCGCCGCTTCGTCAACATCATCCGCCACGACCCGTCAGTGGAGACGGTGGTCGCTTTCGCGGGGGGTCGTTCAGCAGGCGGTTTCCTGATTACGGGGCTGAAGCCGCGTAGTCAGCGCAAAGGCGGCGCGGAGGCGGTAATCGCTCGCCTGCGTCCGCAGTTGGCCCAGGTCACCGGCGCCAACCTGTTCCTCAATCCTGTGCAGGATGTGCGGATTGGCGGGCGCATGAGCAATGCTACCTACCAGTTCACCCTCAAGGCGGACAATCTGGCCGACCTGCGTCTCTGGGCCACCAGACTGTCCGACGCCATGAAGAACCAGCCGGCTTTGACCGATGTCAACACCGACCAGGAAGATCATGGCCTGGAGAGCTACGTGCGCATAGACCACGACAAGGCGGCGCGCCTTGGCGTCACCAATCGCGCCATCGACAACACGCTCTATGACGCCTTCGGCCAGCGGCAGGTCTCGACCATTTTCAAGGAGGAGAACCAGTACCATGTGATCATGGAGGTTGCGCCGCAGTACGCGCAGGATCCGACCGTGCTGAATGACGTCTACGTCAGTAACGGCCGCCCGGCCGCACCGGCTGCCTCAGCAAGAATCCTTGCCTCCCCGACTTCCGTCGCGGACGCCGCGGTCAGCGGACCGGCCGCGCCCCCCTCACGCAGCGCCTCGCAGGGGGTGTCCATCAGCAGCGTACCGGAGACGATTATCCCGCTGTCGGCCATAGCCACCTGGGACGATGCGTCGACCCCGACATCGGTCAACCATCAAGACGGTCAGCCGGCGACGACCATCTCTTTCAACCTGGCCCCAGGCAAGTCGCTGAGCGACGCCACCCGCGCGATCGTCCAGGCGCAGGCCGATGTGGGCTTGCCGGCGGCGATCCATGGCAGCTTCCAGGGCACGGCCA
Organism: Caulobacteraceae bacterium; assembly: GCA_043746375.1. Classification (GTDB taxonomy): domain Bacteria; phylum Pseudomonadota; class Alphaproteobacteria; order Caulobacterales; family Caulobacteraceae; genus Acaudatibacter. Next base: position 3,294 of record JAYTRF010000111.1, read on the forward strand.
AGGTCTTCCAGCAGTCTCTCGGCAGTGAGCCGGTGCTGATCGCGGCCGCGTTTCTGGCGATCTATATCGTCCTTGGCATCCTTTATGAGAGCACCATCCATCCCCTTACCGTGCTTTCGACCCTGCCTTCTGCCGGAATCGGGGCGGTCGTCGCCCTGATTATCTTTCACATCGAGTTCACCATCATCGCGCTGATCGGGGTCATCCTCTTGATCGGAATCGTCAAGAAAAACGCCATTCTCATCATCGACTTCGCCCTCGCAGCCGAGCGGGCGGGCGGGCTTTCTTCCCATGACGCCATTCGCCAAGCTGCCTTGACCCGCTTTCGTCCAATCATGATGACCACCTTCGCGGCCATGCTGGGCGCGCTACCCCTCGCCCTCGGCTGGGGCGAGGGCTCGGAACTGCGCCGACCGCTCGGCATCACCATCATCGGCGGGCTGATGGTCAGCCAGGTGATCACTCTTTTGACGACCCCGGTGGTCTACCTCTATCTCGACCGTTTCCGCCGGCGGGCGCCCGGCGAGACGTCTCCGAAACCAGCGTTGGCGGGCTGAGGAACAGGAATGCGTTTCAATATCCGTTCTCGCTCCCGGAGGGCCCTTCCGCTTCCCGCGACAGCGGTCGCCGGCCTTGCCATCGCCCTCGCGCTATGCGGCTGTCTGGTTGGACCCAATTATCATCGGCCGAGCGCGCCGATTTCGACCGCCTTCAAGGAGGCCCAGGGTTGGGTTCCGGCCGAGCCATCCGACGCCGCCGACCGCACCGACTGGTGGACAGTCTTCGCCGACCCGACGTTGAACGCCCTGGAAGCCAAGGTCGAAGTATCCAATCAGAACCTTGCCGCCGCCGAAGCGGCCTACCGCAGCGCGCGCGCCTTGGTCCGCGAACAGCGCGCGGCCCTGTTCCCGCAAATTACCCTGCCGGTGTCCGCCACGGTTTCCGGCGGGGGCGCAGGAACGAGCACCACGGCGGCTGGAACCAAAGTCACGTCGGGAAGGGGCGTCCAGACCGACTACCGCCTGGGCCTTGGCGCGACATGGGAACCCGACCTCTGGGGGCGGATTCGGCGCACCATCGAGAACGCCAGGGCCAACGCCCAGGCTAGCAAGGCGGACATCGCCAACGCCCGCTTGTCGGCCCAGATGGAGCTCGCCGTCGACTACATCCAGATGCGGCAGCTTGATGAGGAGAAGCGGCTGCTGGACGACACCGTCGCCGGGTACGTCCGCTCCCTGACCATCACCCAAAATCGCTATCGTGTCGGCGTCGCCGCCAAGAGCGACGTCCTTTCGGCACAGAGCCAGCTTCAGACCACCCAGGCTCAGGCCCTGGATCTTATCCAGCAGCGCGCACGCCTTGAGCATGCCATAGCCATTCTGGCTGGCGAGCCCCCCGCGGACCTCACGATCGCCAGCGGGCCGTGGTTGCTGAAGGCCCCCCAGATTCCCCCCGGTCTGCCTTCGGAACTCCTTCAGAGGCGCCCGGACGTCGCGGCTGCAGAGCGACGGGCCGCTGCGGCCAACGCCCTTATCGGAGTACAGACAGCCGCCTATTATCCAAGCCTGACCTTGAGCGCGTCGCCTGGTTTGGGAGCCACCAATCTGGCCAACCTGTTCAGCGCGTCCGGCTTTCTGTGGTCGCTCGGAACCTCGGTCAGCGAGACCCTGTTCGATACCGGCGCCCGCCACGCCAAGGTGACCGAAGCCCGCGGAACCTACGATCAGGCCGTGGCTGCTTATCGCCAGACGGTGTTGACCGCGCTTGGCCAAGTCGAGGACAATCTGACGGCGCAGCGCGTGCTTGGCCAGGAGCTTGCCCTCAGCCAGAGCGCCTCTACGGCGGCGACCCAGAACGAAGCCATCGCCCGCAACCAATATCTCGCCGGGCAGAGCGATTACACCACTGTGATTGTCGCCCAAGCGACCGCCCTGGCCGCCCGGCGAGCCGCAGTCCAGATCGCAAGCGCGCAGCTGACCACGGCCGTCGACCTGATCGCCGCGCTCGGCGGCGGCTGGCGGGCCTGACGATCAAAGCTACGGTGGGAAGCCGGCTAATCGCTCACAGGCCCTGTCAACGCCCGAAAGGAGCGCTGCTCGGTTTTTGCGCAGATCGCGACCGTCGCGGGCCGATGGATAGGGCGCATCGGGGCGAAAGCCGCGCCACAGCGCCAGATTGAACGCGCCAGTGTCCAGTTTGTCCTCAACTGAGAAATTCTGGCCAACCATAGCCGCAGCCCAATAGGCGCCAGAGTGCGGCGGCGGGCACGAGCTCCGAGCCTGCTTACCGGCCATGGGGGGTGGCAGCGGCAGGCCGGTCGAGCGCAACACCGCGGGTACCTTGGCCGAAAAACTCCAATCGGTTTGGGTGGTGTCGAAGACCGCAGTCATCGGCGCCGCCAGGGCGTCGTTCAGCCCCATGGGCCCAAAGCCGAGGATGTCCTCGATGGTGCGTACCAGATTGACCGTGTCGTAGCGGGTGGAGACCACCGCTCCGTGCTTGACGTAAGGCCCGGCGATGAAGGCGATGGAGCGATGGGCGTCCACGTGGTCCGGGCCGTCCTGGGCGTCGTCCTCGACGACGAAGATCAGAGTGTCCCGCGCCAGAGAGCTCTGCGCCACTTTCTGCACCAACAGGCCGACGGCATAATCGTTATCGGCGATCTCGGTCTCGACGCTGTCGACTCCGTCGATCCCGTCGGCAAAATCGCCCGTATGATCATGCGGCAGACGCACCATCATCAGCGCCGGCGCGTTGCCATTTGCAATGAAGCGGTCGAATTCCCGCTCCCATTCCTTGAACCTCCAATAGTCGGGAAATCCCTGATCGAAACCGCGGAAATAGGGATCGCTGATCGCCAGCAGCGATGCTTTGGCTGGCACGAAGACCTTGACGCCGACCTTCCACGGTTCGCGGATTCTTGGCGTGCGCAAGGCCCCCGCGTCGCGCTCATAGAGCGCCAGATCGCCATAGAATCCCCAGTTACGAACACTGAGACCCGCGCGCAGGGCCGCGTCCCAGATATAGCCCTCTCCCTCGTCGCCATCCGGACCGTCGGGAGCCGCGACATCCCGCGCGCCGGGCAAAACGTTCGGATCTTTCGGTCCAAGCGGGTCTTGCACGACCCGTTCGGCGGAAGACGCCAGCCCCATGTTCAGGTTGCGATTGTCTCCTTCCTGATCGTACTGCAGGCCGCGGCCGGCGTAGTTAACTGGAGCCTCGCGTTCGGTGAAATCGTTTGTCCTGGCCGCCGTCGTCCAGTTCCAGCCGGTGTTGCTGCTTTCCCCGCTGTCGAAGAACGTGTCGAGATCGACAAACCGGCGGGCGAGGGCATGCTGATTCGGCGTCAGCGCGCGCGGAAAGATCGCCAGAGCGGGATCGCCGTTTCCGACCTCCAGGTCTCCGAGGATCTGGTCGTAGGTGCGGTTTTCCTTGACGATGTAGATCACGTGACGGATGTGGCCGCGCAGGAAGGCCATGGTCGCTGCGCTTGCGTCCTTCGTCGCCCAGCCAGGGAAACGGTCGTTCAGCGCAACCTGGCGCGTCAGCGCCCCGAGGCCCGCCGCGGACGGGGTGGGAAGGGTGAGAAATCCAGCCTTTTCGAGTTGCCAGACGTACTGGTTGGAGGCTTGGCAGTCGGCCTCAGCTCCCGGGCCGGTCTTGAGGGTGCGCCGACATGCGCGGGGATTGGGACCGGCGTTGCTCTTGCCGTTGACCACATAAATCTGGCCCCCGTCCGGCCGCATGGCGACGCCCGTAGGGTACCAGCCGGTGGGGATCAGGCCAACGACCCGCGACCCGCCGCGCGCCCCAAGGGCAACGACGGCGACGGCGTTCTCGCCGCCATTGCTGACCAGCAGGCTGCGGCGATCTGGGGCCAGCGCCAGGGCATTTGACCCGGCCCCCCCCAGACGCCGGTCGAGCATGCCGGCGGGCGCGCTGGTCGGGATTGTCTCGATCAGGCGATCGGCTAGCGTGTCGATGACAGCAACGCCATCGCTGTTGTCGACCGCCGCATAGAGCCGGCCACGGTCGCCTGCCAGCAGGAAAACCGGCTGACCGCGAACCGCGATCCGCGCCCCGACCCGCAGCCCGTCTGCGCGGACATCGAGGGCGATGATCTCCCGGTCCCGTTCACTGGCCACGTAAGCCTTGCCGTTTCCCGCCCAGGCGACGGATCTGGGAAAGCTGCCCCCCGGCTGGCCGATGCGACGTGGATCGATGACTCCTGGCCGAAGGTCCTGCTCGGTGACCCGGCCGTTGCCAAGGTCGATGAGGCTCACCGAGTCGTTTTGGAGATTGGCTACCAGGAGGCGGCGGCCATCGGGGCTGACGGCAAGGCCCGCGGCCTCCGGCTTCACTGCCAGGCCGAGGCCCGCTTTGTGTCCCAGGGCGAAGGTGCGACCCGCCCGGAAACCGCCCGCGCCGGCGACGAATTCGAGAACGTCGTCATTGACCCCCCCGGAGACGTAGACCCGTCGGCTGTCGGGCGCCCAGGCGATCCCGAGGAAGGTGTTCGGAATCTTCAGCACCTGCCGCTTTACCGGCGTCCGACCGGTGACGTCGTAGACGAAGACATATTCCATCGATCGCTCGGCAAGGCGCTTGCCGCCGGCCCCGAAGTTCAGGTTGAATCCACTGGTCAGGACCAGCAGCGTCTTGCCGTCCGGGGCCATGGCGATCGCCGAAGCCTGGCCGGCCGTGAAGGCGGGGTCATCGGCAAGATCGGGGTTGAGCGATTGAAACACCGCCCCCGGCGCCGCAGCGGGCGTAATCAAATCGCCCGTCGGGGTAACCTCCCCTTGAAGGGGCCGGCCCTGCGCGCAGCCGGCGATCAGCGTCATCGCAATGGCCAGCATGGCTGCGCCTGTCGCGCTTGTACCCACGGTGTTGGACCCCTGCCCTCGCGCGCCAGTGCGCTTGCAATAGGCGACAATATCGCGATAGCCCGCATCCCCCAGCATTGCTTGGCGCGGAGCCTTAAATCGATGGACAAGGGCGACCGGGTACTGGTCACCGGGGGGTCGGGTTTTGTCGGCGCCGCGGTCTTGCGTGCTCTGGCTTCCCGAAACCTGGACGTGCGTGCGCTGGCGCGTTCGCCGGCTCGTCTTGGCAATCTCGCCGGCGCCGACTGCCAGCTCGTTTTCGGCGACATCACTGATGCCGCGTCGATGGAGCAGGCGATGGCCGGCGTCCGCTACGTGTTCCATGTCGCCGCCGACTATAGGCTGTGGGCGCGCAACCCGTCGACCATCTTCGAGGTCAACGTCGACGGCGCGCGCACGGTGATGGAAGCCGCGCTGGCGGCGGGCGTCGAGCGGGTTGTCCATACCAGCAGCGTCGCCACCCTGCGCGCGGCGAACACCGACACGATCGCCGATGAAACCTGCTCAATCGACGAGGACGAGGGGATCGGCGCCTACAAGCGCAGCAAGGTCGCCGCCGAGAGGCTGGTCGAAACCATGGTCGCGGGCGGTGGTCTTGACGTCGTGATCGTCAATCCGTCCACGCCGATCGGCCCTGGAGACATCCGACCGACGCCGACTGGCCGGATCGTCATCGAAGCGGCTTGCGGCCGCATTCCGGCATTTGTCGACACCGGCCTCAACCTCGTACATGTCGACGATGTAGCGCAGGGCCATATACTGGCTCTCGAAAGGGGCCGCGCCGGCGAGCGCTATATACTGGGCGGCCAGGACGCGACCTTGCGTGAACTGCTAGGCGTCATCGCCGAACTGACAGGCCGCCGGCCACCGACCGTCAGCCTGCCGCGCGCGCCCCTCTATCCGCTGGCGTGGGGCGCCGAAGCGCTTGCACGCCTGACAGGCAAGGAGCCGTTTTTGACCAGGGACGCGCTGGCCATGGCCGCCCATCACATGTTTTTCAGCTCGGCGAAGGCGCACCAAGATCTGGGCTATGTCGCCCGCCCCTTCCGTGAAGCCTTGATTGACGCACTTGCCTGGTTTGCCGCCGCGGGAACCTTGAAGTGAACTTGGCTGAAATTATCGGTCTGGCCGCGTGCTCCGCCTGGGCTTACCTCCTGTTTGGGCGCGGGTTCTTCTGGCTCGCCCAGGAGCGCGATGGCGGGGCGACGGAGGCCCCCCCCTCTCCCGCCTGGCCTTCCGTGGTGGCGATCGTGCCAGCGCGGAACGAAGCCGACGTGGTCGAACGCGCCTTGTCCAGCCTGCTCGCACAGGACTACGCGGGCCCTTTTCGCGTGATCCTCGTCGACGACGAGAGCACCGACGGCACCGCAGCGCTGGCGCGCGCGCTGCAGACCAAGGTCAGGGCGCCGCTGGAGATTGTCACCGGCGCGCCGCTGCCCCCCGGATGGACCGGCAAGCTATGGGCGCTTTCGCGGGGGCTCAAGCGCGCGGACGCAGGAAGCCAGCCACCGGATTTTGTCTGGTTCACCGACGCGGACATCGCGCACGCCCAAGACACCTTGACCTCGCTGGTGCAGCGCGCCGTGGGCGGCCGCCTGACATTGGTTTCGCGAATGGCCAAGCTGAGAGTCGAGACGTGGCACGAACGGCTGCTGATCCCGGCCTTCGTGTTCTTCTTCGCCATGCTCTATCCGTTCGCCTGGGTGAACGATGCTTCGTCGCGCACGGCCGGCGCAGCGGGCGGATGCATGCTGGTGCGCCGTGATGCCTTGCGCGCTGCAGGCGGACTCGAGGCCATCGCGGCGGATATCATCGATGACTGCGCCCTGGCCGCGCGGATGAAGCGCCAGGGCCCGATCTGGCTTGGTTTGGCAACGGGTTCGGTCAGTCTGCGGCCCTACGCGCGGCTTGGCGACATCGCGCAGATGGTGACGCGCTCAGCCTACGCGCAGCTGAAGTTCTCTCCGCTCCTGCTCGCCGGCGGGGTGGCGGGCATGGCGTTGGTCTATCTGTCTCCGGCGTTGTTGACCGTTTTCGCACGCGGTCCGGCCCGTCTCGCGGGAGCTATCTCGTGGCTGGCGATGGCGCTCGCCTTTCAGCCGATGCTGCGGTTCTATCGCCGCTCCCCCTTCTGGGGCCTGGCTCTGCCGCTGATCGGTAGCCTCTATGGCCTGTTCACGGTCATTTCCGCGGTCGAGGTCCGGCGGGGCCGGGGCGGCATGTGGAAGGGGCGCGCCCAGGCGGCCGTTCGCCCATGACCAGCGTCAGCAGTCTCGCCTCCGGTAAGGATCACCGCGGCGAGAACTTTCCCGTGGCCTCGGCCCTGATCGCACCACGCCATCGGCTGTTGGTACTCGCCTTCTATCGCGTCGCCCGCATGGCCGACGACATCGCCGACCACCCAACGGCGGCCCCTGGCGAGAAGCTCGCTCGTTTGGACGCCATCGAAGCCGCCATGCTGGGCCGGGCCGACTCACCCGCGCCGGCCGCCCAGTTGAGAAGCGCGCTCGACGACCGGGGGTTGCCGCCCGCGCACATGCTCGACCTTCTCCACGCGTTTCGCCGCGATGTGGTGAAGCCGCGCACCGCCGACTGGGCGGACCTTATCGACTATTGCCGGTATTCGGCCTGCCCCGTCGGGCGATTCATGTTGGATGTGCACGGGGAAAGCCGCCACACCTGGGACGCTTCCGATGCGCTTTGCACCGCGCTGCAGATCGTCAACCATTTACAGGATTGCGGTCGAGACTATCTGGAACTGGACCGGGTCTATGTCCCGCAAGATGCCCTTGAGGCCGCGGGCGTCGAAGCGGAGGCACTTGGGGCGCCGCGCGCGAGCGCCGCGTTGCGCGGGGTTCTCGCGGGCCTTGCTCAGCGAAACACGGTCCTGCTGGCCACCGCGAGACCTCTCGCCGGCGCCGTGGGAAGTCTGCGACTTGGCCTCGAGATCGGGGTGATCCAGGCGCTGGCGGAGCGCCTCAACGATCGGCTGTTGACCTGCGATCCACTGTCGCAACGCGTCCACCATCGACCGATCGAAGCTCTCGGCCTGGCCGTCCTCGGCTGCGGCCGGGTGCTCACCTCGCGGCTGGGGCTCGGAAAAACGGTCGTCCTGGGCCATAGCTGAGACCATGACCGCCGAACCATCGCCACCGGGAGCCGTTGCCGCCAAGGGCGCGTCGCGAAGTTCGTTCTACACCGCCATGCGCCTGATGCCGCCGCGTGAGCGCAACGCCATGTTCGCCATCTACGGCTTCTGCCGTGTCGTCGACGACATCGCCGATGATGAGGGTCCGTCACCGGCCGAGCGGCACGCTGCCCTCACGGCTTGGCGTGGCGAGATCGATGCGCTTTTCGCCGGGGAGTCGCGGCCGACGACAGCTGATCTGGTCGAGCCCGTCCGACGGTTTTCCCTCTCCCGGAAAGACTTTATGGAGATTATCGATGGCATGGAGATGGACGTCGGCGCGCCCATCGTGGCGCCGCCCTTCGAAGAGCTAGATCTCTACTGCGACCGCGTTGCCAGCGCCGTTGGCCGCCTTTCGGTGCGCGTGTTCGGTATGGGAGAGGTCCCTGGCCGCGCGCTCGCCCATCACCTCGGCCGCGCGCTGCAGCTGACCAACATCCTGCGCGACCTGGACGAAGATGCCGCCATGGGCCGGCTTTACCTGCCGGCCGAAGCCCTGGCGAGTGCAGGTATCGCCATCGCCAACCCCAGCGCAGTACTGGCCGATCCCCGCATCGACGCGGCCTGCCGGTGGTTGTCCCCAAGAGCTTTCGATCACTACCGCCAGGCCGAGCGCATTCTCGCGGCCCACCCAGCCGGCAAGTTGCGCACCCCCCGACTGATGGGAGCGGTTTATGGCGATATACTTCGCCTTATGGAGGCCGCCGGATGGTCCCCGCCACGCGCCCGCGTCAAGATCGGCCGGGGCAGACTGGCATGGATACTGCTGCGCTTCGGTCTGTTCGAATGAGCGGCGGGCGGGGGCCCGCTCGCGCGTTCGTCATCGGCGCCGGTCTCGCCGGTCTTTCGGCGGCCGTCGCCCTGACAGCCCTGGGCGTGCAGGTCGAAGTCATTGAAGCCGCCACCCAGGCGGGGGGCCGGTGCCGATCCTACTTCGATCCCGTTCTCGAAATGACCATCGACAACGGCAACCACCTGATCCTGTCCGGCAACCGGTCCACTTGGCGTTACCTTCGGGTCATTGGCGCTCAGGACAGGGTGAGCGGTCCAGACGCCTGTGAGTTCAGCTTCTGCGACGTGCGGGATCAACGTCGATGGATGATCCGCCCCAACCTTGGCCCGGCGCCCTGGTGGGTGCTGGATGCCGCGAGGCGGGTCCCGGGCACGCGCGCGCGCGACTATCTGCGGCTCTTGGCGCTGTTGGGACCTCAGCAGGACCGGCGGGTCGACCAAGCCATGTCCTGCACGGGTCCGTTCTGGGAGCGGCTGCTCAGCCCGCTGTTGCTGGCCGCGCTGAACACCGACCCAGCTGCGGCCTCGGCGGCCTTGGCGGGCGCCGTGATCAGCGAGACCATGGTGCTAGGCGGGCGCGCCTATCGACCGAGAATCGCTCACGCCGGCCTATGCGGGGCCTTTGTCGACCCAGCGATCGCCTACATCGAACAAAGAGGCGGCAGCGTGTGCGTCGGGCGTCGGCTGCGGCGACTTGACTTCGCGGCTGGCTGCGTGCGCGGCCTGGGGTTTTCGGACAGGGACGAGCGCGTCGAACCCTTAGACACGGTCATCCTCGCCACCCCACCTGCAATCAGCCAGGAGCTCGTGCCCGACTTGACGGTCCCCGATCGCTATGGGGCGATCGTCAACGGCCATTTCGCCGTGGCGCCCCCCGCCGGCGCGCCCGCCATGGTGGGCGTCATCGGCGGCGCGGCTGAGTGGGTCTTCGCCTTTCCTGACCGGCTTTCGGTGACCGTAAGCGGAGCGGAGGCGATCATCGACGATGACCGCGAGGCGCTCGCGCGCCGACTTTGGCGCGATGTCGCCACTGTGCATGCCTTGGACGGCGCCCTTCCCGCCTGGCAGATCGTCAAGGAGCGCCGCGCCACGTTCCTCGCGACTCCCGATCAGAACGCCAAGCGACCTGAAACGCGGACGCGGTGGAGCAATTTCTTCCTGGCCGGCGACTGGACGGCGACCGGCTTGCCCGCGACGATCGAGGGGGCGATACGCTCAGGCCAGAAGGCGGCGGCCCTGGCGCAACGGAACCGCCATTGATGCACAATGCGAAAAGCTTTTCCGCCGCGGCCGATCAATCGAGCGACGGCCTTGACGCGGCTGTGTCGCGCGCGGTGCAGGCGCTGCTTCAGCGCCAGAAGGAGGACGGCCACTGGCTGTTCGAGCTCGAAGCCGATGCGACAATTCCGGCGGAATATATTTTACTTATCCACTATTTAGGCGAAGTCGCCAACCTAGAACTTGAGCAGAAAATCGCGGTCTATCTGCGACGGATTCAGGGCGCGCATGGCGGCTGGCCGCTTTACTTCGACGGTGAACTCGATGTGAGCGCCACAGTGAAAGCCTACTTCGCCTTGAAGATGATCGGAGATGCGCCCGAGGCTCCGCATATGCAGGCGGCGCGCACGGCTTTGCTGGCCAAGGGCGGAGCGGAAGCCTGTAACGTGTTTACCCGCATCCTCCTGGCTCTGTACGGCGTTATTTCCTGGGCGGCGGTCCCTAGGATGCCGGTCGAAATCATCCTCCTCCCCCGGTGGTTTCCGATCCATCTGTCGAAGGTTTCCTACTGGGCTCGCACGGTGATCGTGCCGCTCCTGGTCTTGCGGACGCTCCAGCCCCGGGCCCGCAACCCCCGTTCGGTCGGCATCGATGAGCTGTTTATCGAGCCTCCGTGCAAGGTCAGGCGGCTCGCCAGAGGCGCCCATCAGAAAGAGCCGTGGGCAAGCCTGTTTTTCGCCATCGATGCCGTTTTGCATCGCCTGGAGCCGTGGTTTCCGACAGGCTCCCATCGGCGCGCCATCGACCGGGCGGTCGAATTCGTTGGACTGCGGTTGAACGGCGAGGACGGATTGGGGGCGATTTTCCCAGCCATGGCCAACGCCGTGATGATGTACGACGCCATTGGCCGCGCCGCCCACGATCCCCAGCGCGCCACCGCGCGCCTCGCGGTAGAGAAGCTCTTGGCGGTGGGAGAGTTGGAGGCCTACTGCCAGCCTTGTCTTTCGCCCGTCTGGGATACAGCCCTGGCTGCGCACGCGCTCATGGAAGCGGCGGAGCCCGTGGCCAACACGGCCGCCGGACGGGCACTGGCTTGGCTCGCGCCCCTCCAGGTCCTGGACGTCGCCGGAGACTGGGCCGACCAGCGGCCGCAGGTACCCCCGGGGGGCTGGGCCTTCCAATACCGCAACGACTACTATCCCGACCTCGACGATACTGCGGTCGTGGCGATGGCGATGGACCGGGCGCGACGGGGGCCGCGCCTCCCCGCGACCAGCTTCGACGACGCCATTGAGCGCGGCGCGAAATGGGTGGCCGGTTTGCAGAGCCGCAACGGCGGTTGGGCGGCGTTCGATGCCGAAAATACCCATCACTACCTCAACAACATCCCATTTTCGGATCATGGCGCGCTGCTCGATCCCCCCACGGTCGACGTGGCCGCGCGCTGCGTCAGCCTCTTCGCCCAGTTGGGGGAAGACAGCGCAACGCCACGCATGGCTCGCGCACTGGCCTATCTAGAACGCGAGCAGGCGGCCGACGGCAGCTGGTTTGGTCGCTGGGGGGTCAACTACATCTATGGGACGTGGTCGGCGCTCTGCGCACTCAACGCCGCTGGTGTGCACTCCGATGCGCCGACTGTGCGGCGGGCCGTCGCCTGGCTTGCCGCCGTCCAGAATGCCGATGGCGGCTGGGGCGAGAAATGCGACAGCTACAAACTCGACTACCTCGGCCATGAGCCGGCGCCGTCCTGCCCGTCCCAATCGGCCTGGGCCCTACTTGGCCTGATGGCTGCGGGCGAGACGGCAAGCTCCGCGGTAGAGCGCGGTGTGGCGTGGCTGACAGATCGCCAGGACGCCGACGGATCATGGTCGGAAGATGCCTACACCGGCGGCGGCTTTCCTCGGGTGTTCTACCTTCGCTACCACGGCTACGCGCGGATATTCCCGCTCTGGGCGCTCGCCCGCTACCGAAGTCTCAAGCGGGCCAAAACCGGTGCGATTCCTTGGGGAATGTAACCCGTTCCTCTGAAAGGACCTCCTTGATCGTCGTGGTCGGCATGCTCGCCGAGGCTCGGATAATCTCCGGGCCGGATGTGTGCACCATCATCAGCGGCGGCCGGCCGGAGAACCTCGCCGCCCGGCTTGAGGCTGAATTGCCAGATGGCCTTCCCGCAATCCTCAGTTTCGGTCTTTGCGGGGCATTGGACGCAAGCCTGAGGCCAGGATCCCTCCTTATAGGAACTGGCGTGGTCAGCGCGGATCGACGCTTGCCTACAGATAGAGCCTGGACGGACCGGCTGGCGAAAAGCCTTCCGCAGGCGCGGAGGGCCGAGTTCGCGGGCGCGAACACCTTCGTTGTTGATGCCCTGAGCAAGGCGGCGCTTCGCGTCAGCAGTGGCGGCGCAGCCGTTGACACCGAATCGCACATCGCGGCGCGGTTCGCCGAGCGCATCGGCGCGCCTTTCGCCATCGTGCGCGCCGTCTCCGACGGCTCTGAGCGCACTTTGCCAGCTGCGGCGCGGGTGGGGCTGCGAGAAAACGGTCGTCCCGATCTATCAGCGGTCCTGGCGTGCATCGCGCGTCATCCGGGCCAGCTGCCCAGCCTCTTGCAGGTGGCCTTCGAGGCCAGGGCTGGGCTTGACCAGTTGGCGCGCTCTGCTTCCGCGGTGCGGTCGGCAAGCCTTCGGGGCGTTTTCTGACGATGGGATACGGGCCCCTCAGGCCCCGCCGAGAAAGTCCCGTTTGCCGATGTCGACGCCGTTGTGGCGGAGGATTCCGTATGCGGTTGCGGCGTGGAAGAAGCAGTTGGCGAACACGAAATTGAAGAGAAAGGCTTGGCCCAGAAGCTTCATCTCGTTGCCGCCGCCAATGGGCATTGTGATCGTCCGCTCTTCGCTGCCGTCGATCTGTTCGGGCCGGATGGCTTTGAGAAACGCCAGCGTTTTTTCCAGGCGCGCTTTCAGCTCAGGGAAGCTGGCTTCAGTATCCGGCCAGCTTGGGACCTCGAGACCGGCTAGCAGGCAAGCGCCCCGGCGAGCCGTGTCGGAGACTACCTGGACCTGGCGCGACAACGGAAACATATCGGGCGCGAGGCGCGCGCCGATAAGCACCGTCGGATCGATTTTCCGCGCTTCGCCCGAGGCGGCGGCCTTGTCGAGGATAGCCGAGAGATTGACAAGGATGCGGCTCAGCACGGGGATGCTGGCGTCGTACATTGAAAGTGCCATTGGTGGTGAAAACCTTGCTAGTTGACCGCAACGACCTTGCTTCGTGCGTTGGGCTGGGTGGTCTTGATTTCGGCGAGCATTGCATCGACGTGGCCGGAGAAAACGAACTTGGCCGGGCGTTGATTGACGATGGAGATATCTTCAGCCATCGGACCGTCGGTACGCACCCCGCGCAGGGCGACGCCGAGCGCCTTTAGGGGGTGCCGGACGGTATCGGCGACGGCGCTTGCCTCGAAACCGCTATGGACCATGCAATCGGCGCATTTTTCATAGTTGCCGACGCCATAGGCGTCCCAGTCGGTCTCGTCCATCAGTTCCCTGAAAGTCTTGGCGTAGCCTTCGCCCAGCAGGTAGCAAGGCCTCTGCCAGCCGAATACCGTCCGCGTCGGGTTGCCCCATGGCGTGCAGTGATAGGCTTGGTTGCCGGCCAGGAAGTCCAGGAACATGGTCGACTGGGTGAACGACCACGCCTTGCCGCCCCGGCCACGGGCGAGAATGTCGCGGAACAGCTGCTTGGTCTTGGTGCGGTTGAGGAAGTGTTCCTGATCGGGCGCCCGCTCATAGGCATAGCCCGGCGATACGGTTACCCCGTCAACCCCGGCCGCCTTCATGGCATCGAAAAAAACAGCCACCCGGTCGGGCTGTGCATTCTGGAAAAGGGTGCAGTTGATACTGACCTGAAAGCCTTTCGACTTGGCCAGCTTGATCGCGGCGACGGCCGTGTCGTAGACCCCATCCAGGCACACCGACTGGTCGTGCATCGCCTGATCACCGTCCAGATGGACTGACCAGGTAAACATCGCGTCCGGCTTGTATTGATCGATCTTCTTAGCCAGCAGCAGGGCGTTGGTGCACAGGATCACGAACTTGCCGCGATCTAGGAACCCGCGCGTTATGCGGGGCATGTCGCGGTGCAGCAGCGGCTCACCGCCGGCGATGGAAACGACCGGGGTGCCGCACTCGTCGATAGCCTGCATGCACTGATCGAAACTGAGTCGCTGATTGAGGATCTCGTCGGGATAGTCGATCTTGCCGCAGCCAGCGCAGGCAAGGTTACAGCGGAACAGTGGCTCAAGCATCAACACCAACGGATAGCGCCGCGCTCCGCTCAAATGCTTCCTGGCGATGTAGGCGCCGATGCGCGCGACTGCGGAAATAGGAAGTCCCACCCCTTTTAAATCCCTTCGCGTTTGTGAGTCGGCCAGCGATACACCATCGGCCCTCATAAGGGCCAGAAATTGGCTCGAGAGCGGGTTTCGTTGCATCCGGCGCGTTTCAGCCCCACATCGCTGCGAGCTAGGCAACCGACTCGAGCCCGGCGCCGAACTCTGATCTGGAGCGTCGTGCCCGCCAATGCTGATCGCTGCCTTGGGGTGGAGCTTCGGGTTCCTGGCCGTATGCGGCGACATCTACATGGCGCTGGCCGCAGCGCTGGTCCCCCGATTCATGGCCCGCCCCGCGCCCGAATCGCCCCACTTGCCGGCGGTCACGGTTATCAAGCCGCTCCACCAGAATCGGCGCGGCCTGGAGGCATGCCTGGAAAGCTTCTGTAGCCAGGACTACCCAGCCCCGGTTCAGTTCGTTTTTGGCGTGGAACGGGCTGACGACCCGGCGATAGAGGTGGTTCGGCGGCTCCAGTCGCGCCATCCGGCTCTCGATTTAACCCTGGTGATCAATTCCTTGCAGCACGGGTCCAATCGCAAGGTGTCGAATCTGATCAACACCTGCACCGAGGCCCGACACCCTGTCCTTGTGCTCAGTGACAGCGATATTGAGGTTGGGAGCAGCTACCTGCGCGACGTGGTCAGCCCGCTCGGCCAGCCCCACGTCGGGGCGGTCACCTGCCTCTACATCGGCCAGGGGGGCGGCCTGTGGTCGAACCTGTCGGCAATGGCGATAAACTATCAGTTTCTACCCAGCGTCGTCCTTGGACGGTTCCTGGGCCTCGCCCAGCCCTGCTTTGGCTCGACGATCGCCATAAACGCGCAGGTGCTGGCGGAAATCGGCGGGTTCGAAGCTTTCGCGGATCATTTGGCCGACGACTACGAGATCGGCAAGGCGGCGCGGGCCAAGGGTTACACGATCGCCATTCCGGCCATGACTGTGCGCCATCACTGCGCCTTGAGCGGTCCTGGCGATCTTCTCGGCCACGAACTTCGCTGGGGCCGGGTCGTGCGCCTGATCGACGGCGCCGGCTTTGCGGGCAGCCTGGTGACCCATTCGCTGTCGCTTTCCCTGATCGCGGCCGCGCTGCTATCGTTCTCCCCCCTGTCGGTCGGTTTGATTTTCGCCACTTTCGGCCTGCGTATAGCCCTCAAGTTTCAGGTCGACGCGGCCACCGGCTCGCGAGCAGGGGCATGGTGGCTCATACCCTTGCGCGACGTCTTGTCGTTCGCGGTGTTTCTGGCGAGCTTCACGGTCAATACGGTACACTGGCAAGGTAGGCGTTTTCACGTCGGGCACGGCGGCGTGCTCGTCCCTCTCCAAAAAGGCATTTAGGATTTCGCGATGCGCACGTTGTTTCTGCAGGCCCCGTCCTTCGACGGCTTCGATGGCGGGGCGGGCTCCCGCTACCAGGCAAAGCGCGAGATCAAATCGTTCTGGTATCCGACCTGGCTGGCGCAGCCCGCCGCCCTCGTGGAAGACAGCCGTCTGATCGATGCGCCCCCACACCGCCAGACCCTGGCCGACGTAGTCCCGCTAGCTCGCGACTACGACCTTGCGGTGCTGCACACTTCGGTCCCTTCCTTCGCTTCCGACATCAAAACCATTGAGGCGTTGAAGGCGGAAAATCCCAGCCTGCGGGCCGGGTTAATCGGGGCCAAGGTCGCCGTAGACGCAGCCGGCAGCCTGGCGGCGGCGGCGTGCGTCGATTTCGTGGCGCGCAACGAGTTCGACTTCACGATCAAGGATGTCGCCGACGACGCTCCGTGGTCGAGGATCGCG
Organism: Caulobacteraceae bacterium; assembly: GCA_043746375.1. Classification (GTDB taxonomy): domain Bacteria; phylum Pseudomonadota; class Alphaproteobacteria; order Caulobacterales; family Caulobacteraceae; genus Acaudatibacter. Next base: position 19,549 of record JAYTRF010000111.1, read on the forward strand.
GGCCTCAGCTGGCGCAACGCTCAAGGGGTCGTCACCCATAATCCGGACCGCGCGATCCTGGAGAATATGGACAGCCTGCCGTTCGTGACTCCGATCTATAAACGCGACCTGCACATCGAGGACTATTTCATCGGCTATCTCAAGCACCCGTACATCTCAATCTACACCGGCCGCGGCTGCAAATCGCGCTGCACCTTCTGCCTTTGGCCCCAGACGGTCGGCGGCCATCGCTACCGCACCCGCAGCGTCGGCCACGTGATCGAAGAGATCGCCTGGGCCAAGAAAGCCTTCCCTCAAGTGAAGGAGTTCTTCTTCGACGACGACACCTTCACAGATGACCTGCCGCGGGCCGAAGCCATCGCCCGCGAACTCGGCAAGCTTGGTATCACCTGGTCCTGTAACGCCAAGGCTAACGTTCCTTACGAGAGCCTGAAAATTCTCAAGGACGGCGGACTGCGCCTGTTACTGGTCGGCTACGAGAGCGGCAATCAGAAGATACTGCACAACATTAAGAAGGGCATGCTGGTCGAGGTCGCCGAGAAATTCACCAAGGACTGCCACGCTCTCGGCATTACCATCCACGGCACCTTCATCGCCGGACTGCCCGGCGAGACCCGCGAAACACTGCGCGAGACAGCCGCCTGGGCCGCCCGGATCAATCCCCATACGATCCAGGTCTCCCTGGCGGCGCCCTATCCGGGAACCTTCCTTTACGACCAGGCGGTCAAGAACGGCTGGCTCGACGCCGATCACGCCGAGCTTGTCGATGACCACGGCATCCAGATCGCGCCCCTGCACTATCCGCACCTGAGCCACGCCGAGATCTTCGCCAGCGTCGAGACCTTCTATAAAAGCTTCTACTTCCGTCCATCGAAGATCGGCGCGATTGTGCGCGAAATGATCCGCAGCCCCGAAATGATGAAGCGACGTCTGCGCGAAGGCGTCGAGTTCTTCGACTTTCTGAAGGAGCGACGCGGAGCCGACGCTTGAGGCGACTGATCGTTACCGCCGATGACTTTGGCGCCGACAACGCGGTCAATCAGGCGGTCGAGATAGCGCACCGCGAGGGCGTTCTCACCGCCGCCAGCCTTATGGTCGGTGGGCGTGCGGCGACTGACGCCGTCACTCGCGCCCGGGCGATGCCCGGCCTGCGGGTCGGACTGCACCTAGTTCTAGTCGACGGCCGCCCCACACTGGCTCAATCGACGGTTCCTGATCTGGTCGATCAGAGCGGGTGTTTTCGCGCCGGCATGGCCGCCGCGGGTTTGGCCCTGGCTTTGCGGCCGGCGGTGCGGCGGCAGGCGGCGGCCGAAATCGCAGCCCAGTTCGCGGCGTTCAAGGCGACCGGCCTCGCCCTCGATCACGTCAACGCCCACAAGCACTTCCACCTGCATCCGGTCATCGCTGCGCTGATCCTCCGTATCGGCGCACGCTATGGCCTGCGCGCCGTTCGGGCGCCCACCGAGCCCCGCTCCGTGCTCGCCGCCGTCGAACCAGCCGGAGACTATCCCCTCGACCCTGTCTTCCCTGTGATGGGCGGCCTGTTGCGCCGCCGCCTTCGAAGGGCCGGTCTCGACGCACCCGACCAGGTATTCGGCCTGCGTTGGAGCGGAGCCATGACCAAAGAACGCCTAGCGGGATTGATCGAACGCCTTCCGGCCGGCTTGAGCGAGATCTATCTGCACCCCGCAGTCCACGGCGACTTCGAAGGGGCCGCCCCTCGCTACCGCTATGCCGATGAGCTCGCCGCCCTCACTGCCCCTGAGGTTGTCCGCGCGGCCGGTCAGTCGCATATACGCCAGGGAGGCTATGCGGACTTTGCGCCTGAGCCTCAAAGGGATCGACATGTCTGACTGGACCGCTGGCGATCTTGACCTTTCGCTCCCCGACAGCCGCTCCGACGCAGGTCCGATTCGTATCGGCGGCGATGTGCACAAACAGCTTTTTTGCCGGATGCTGCTGGAGACTTTCAACCCCTACCGCCCGGCAGTCATCGATTGGCCGCAATTGAGCGACGAGGCGCGCGAGCGGCTGGTCGGCCTACCGATCTGGGACATCGCCGTCCAGACGGAGGGCAAGGCCAGCCTCAGGGTCAAGTCCTATGAGCGGGTCGTGGCCGCCGATCCGTGGCTGCGAAAGGCCGTGGCGCTGAACGCCTTTGAGGAGGCGCGCCACAAGCATGTCCTATCGAATCTGGTCGCCGCCTATGGCATCGCGCTCGAGCCCGAGCTCCCCTACCTGGTTCCGCGCGACGTGGAATGGGCGTTCATGGTCACAGGCTACAGCGAGTGCATCGACAGCTTCTTCGCCTTCGGGCTGTTCGAATTGGCCAAACGGTCGGGCTACTTTCCTGCCGAACTGGTCGAGACCTTCGAACCGATCATGCAGGAAGAGGGCCGCCATATCCTGTTCTTCGTCAATTGGGTCGCCTGGATGCGGCGCAATCTGCCCCTGTGGAAGAGGCTGGTGTTCGCAACCCGCATCGTCGGCGTCTGGGCCTTTCTGATCTGGGAGCGGATCGGCATCGCCCGCGGCCTGGAGGGCGAACCGGCGGCGGACGCGAATTTCACTGTAACCGGAGCCAAGTCCGTGGGCATGGACATCGGCGTGGCTCAGCTGATGGACATCTGCTTGGCGGAGAACGACCGGCGACTGGCCGGTTACGACCGGCGACTGCTACGCCCCCGCTTCGTGCCGGCCATCGTTCGCCTGGCGCGACGTTTTATGGGCCGGGGTGCGGATCAGCCCCTGGCGGCATGAAACCGTGGATGCTCGTCGCCGGGCTGGTCGGCCTGGCCGTGGCGACGGCCATCGTCGGCTATTTCGGTTTTGGGGCGGTTTTCGCCGCCATGTCAGAGATCGGCTGGCGGGGACTGGCATTTCTCTGCGTCTATTCGGCCACGCCGATCACACTGTTGGGCGCCGCCTGGTTTCTGCTCGATGAGATGGCCGAGCCGCGCAAGCTCGGCGTCTTCATCTGGGCCCGAATGCTGCGGGACGCCGGGTCTGAGCTGCTGCCCTTCTTACCCGTCGGCGGATTCGTCATCGGCGCGCGCGCCGCGATCCTGCAAGGGGTATCGGCGAGCGTGGCGTTTTCGACCAGCATCGTCGATGTCACCACCGAACTCCTGGCGCAGCTCGGATTCACCGGTCTTGGCCTGGCGCTGCTGGCGATTGCCGTTGGCAATCAGTCAACCCACAAGGCTCTGGTCGCCACGGTGCTCGCGGGGCTCGCGCTCTCCAGCGTGGGGGCATGGGCGTTCATCGAACTGCAGCGGCGCGGCGCGGGCCCTGTCGAACGATTGGCGCGGCGACTTGCGCCGAACGTGGTCATCGATTTCAGCGGCGCCCTGCGGGGGCTCTACAGCCACCCATGGCGCATCTGGGCAGCCGTCGGCGTCCACTTCACCGCCTGGGCGGCCAGCGCCGCAGGGGTGTGGCTAGCCCTAAGGTTGTCCGGCGTCCAGATTGGCCTGGACCGAGTTCTGGCCATCGAGAGCCTGGTCTGCGCCGCTCGCAGCGCGGCTGTCTTCGCCCCCATGGGGATCGGCGTCCAGGAGGGCGCCTATGCTGTCGTCGGGCCCCTCTTTGGCCTGGGCCCAGAGCTCTCCATCGCCCTGTCGCTGATCAAGCGGGCGAGAGACTTGATAATCGGCGCGCCCGCCCTGATCGTCTGGCAAGCCATCGAGGGTCGGCGACTGGTTCCCAGCGTCAGGGCTGGACCGTTCAGCCGGTTCGACTGACCCCGGTTCGGGATCGTCAAGGGGCGGCAGTGGGACCGAAGCGCGGCCCTCGTCGATCTCCCCCTGGCGCATCTGCAGATAGGTCGAGCGCAGGGTCGCGTACGGATCGGCCGCGTTATCGAGAAGGGTCTTCAGGTCCTCGTCGGCCTCGGCCCGGGTGTCGAGGCCGCCAATTGCCGCCAAAGTGACCCCGACATCGGTCTTGTAGGGGTAGTAAATGTAGAATAGCGGCGTGCTCACCACGTCCACACCCGAACCCAGCAGGTCGCGCACATCCGACGGCCCGAGAAACGGCAGGAAAACATAGGGTCCTGGCCCCACTCCATAGCGTCCGAGGGTGTCACCGAAGCCGTTTGGATGGGGCGGCACGCCGACGTGAGTGGCGACATCGATGATGCCCGCGAGGCCCACCGTCGAATTGATCACCAGCCTTGCCAGCGAAGCCGCCGCCTGACGCGGCCGAATCTGCAAGAGGTCATTGAGGAAAACGACCGGCTCGTGGAGGTTAGCCAGAAAATTGTGCAAGGCGACCCCAATCGGGCCGGGGGTCAATCCGCGCGCCACGATCGACAAGGGGCGGATCAGAATGCGGTCCAGGCTCTGGTTGATGGCGAATCCCCGGCGGTTCAGCCGCTCCCACGGATCGCCCCTGACATCCGCCGCCGGCCGCGAATGCGGTCCAGGCTGCTGCGACTGGGCTGAGGTTGCGCCGGCGAGGGCGAGGGCGACCGCCATGGCGGCGAAAGCCGTTGCGCGCACCCGTTGCTCCTGAAACCCTGTGTGCATGATTAGGGCCCCGCGCCGGAACTAGGAACAACACCTTGCACGGCCGTTCGATCCAAAAAAAACGCGCAGGCTGGACGGTCCGCGCACAGCGATGCTCTATCGCGCTCGACCCCAAGTGGCGAGAGGCCTCATCGATGACCAGCGCCCCGTCTGCCCGCCGCGCGACCCGCCAGTGAACCCTCGCGCCACCTTTATCGCGCGGCTGGTCGCCTTCAGCTGCAGCCGCGCGCGGCTCGTCGCAGCAATGGGCCTTGGCCTCGGTTTGCTAGCGCTGGCCTACGCGATCTCTCACTTTTCCATCAACACCGACGTCGACAAATTGATCTCGAAATCCCTGCCGTTTCAGCAGAGGCAAGCTGTCTTCAGCCGGCTGTTCCAGCCGGAGGGCGATCAGATCGTCAGCGTGATCGACGCTGCCACGCCGGAACTGGCCGACAGTGCGGCAGAAGCGCTCACGGCACGGCTGAGATCCAGGCCGGACCTGTTTCACGACGTGGTGCAGCCGGACGGTGGCGCCTTTTTCGATCGCGAGGGCCTCCTCTACGAAGACGTTGGCGCAGTCCAGAGTAATCTCGCCCAACTGATCGCGGCTCAGCCGTTCCTGGGACCTCTGGCCGCCGACCCCAGCCTTCGCGGCTTGATGGGCGGCCTGTCGACAGCACTGCAAGGGGTGGTCTCAGGCCAAGCGAGCCTCAGCCAACTGCGCGGCCCGCTGACTGCCCTTGGGGACTGCCTGGGTGGCCTGCACCGCGGACGCCCTGCCTATTTTTCCTGGCGCAATCTGGTTTCGGGCAAGGGCGCAGACAGGCGGGAGCTGCGCCACATCGTTCTTGCCAGTCCGGTGCTCAATTTCGCCAGACTGGAGCCCGGCGCCGATGGAACCCGCTTTATCCGCGCCGCCGCGCGGGCGCTGAGGCTGGACCCCGCCCACGGAGTGACAGTGAGGCTGACCGGAACCATACCGCTGCAGGACGAGGAGTTCGCCACCTTGGCTCAGCGGGCGGCGCTGATCGCCACGCTGGCGCTAAGCGCCATCCTGGTCATGCTGTGGCTGGCGGTGAAGTCCGTGCGGTTGATGATTTCCATCATCGCCGTAACGGTGATCGGGCTGGTGACGACGGCCGCCTGCGGGTTGGCCATTTTCCATCGTTTCAACGTGATTTCCGTGGCATTCATTCCGCTTTTTGTCGGACTGGGAATCGACTTTGGCATTCAGCTCACCGTCCGATTTCGCGCCGAGCATACCGGGGGGACCAACACCAGACAGGCGTTGATAGCCTCCGGCGCGGGCATGGGACGTTCCCTGGCCTTGGCCGCGGTAGCCATTGCCACGGGCTTCTTCGCCTTCGCCCCGACGGCCTATGTCGGGGTGTCGCAGCTGGGTGTGATCGCTGGCATCGGCATGTTCATCGCCCTGGCCCTCAACTTGACCGTGCTGCCGGCCTTCATCGCCATGGCCTCCCCGCCACCCCGCCCCGGTCAGCCGGACCAACCTTTCCTCGCCAGGCTCGACGGCTTCATTCTGGGCCATCGTCGAGGGGTGTTGATCGTCGCGGGCGTGGCCGCCGCGATCAGCGCGGCCCTGCTGCCACTGGTTCAGTTCGACTTCAATCCCATTCACCTACGAAGCGCCAAGACCGAGTCGGTTTCCACGCTTCTGGACCTGATGCGAGATCCCGACCAATCACCCAACACCTTGGAGATAGTCGCGCCGTCGCTCGCCGTGGCCGATCAGATCGCGGAGCGCATGCGCCGCCTGCCCAGCGTTGCGGAAGCGATCACCCTCGGCAGCTTCGTTCCAGCCGACCAGCCGGCAAAGCTCAGCGCCATCGCTGACGCCGCGATGCTCCTCGACCTGACCCTCGATCCGCTGGTGGTCAGCCAGCCGCCCAGCGACACGGAGGTGGTCGCCAGTCTGCGGCAGACGGCCGGGGACTTGCACTCCGCGGCTAGCCAGGGCAGTTCGACGGCGAGCCAAGCCCTGCGCCTGGCAGGCGAACTCGACTGGCTGGCGGGCGCTCCGCCAGCGACCCGCGCTGCGGCAGAGCAAAGGCTGATCCCGGGGTTGACCCGGCTGCTTAGCCAGACGCGCCTTGCGCTCCAGGCGACCCCCGTCGGTCTGGCCTCGCTCCCCGTCGAAATTCGGCGCGACTGGCTCGCGCAAGATGGCCGGGCACGCGTATCGATCGTCCCTAGCGGAAATTCCAACAACAACCGCGTGCTCAGTCGTTTCATCGCGCAGGTGACCGCCCTGGCCCCTCTGGCGACAGGCACGCCCGTCGACATCCAGCAAAGCGGGCGGGCCGTCGCAGGGGCCTTCATGGAGGCAGGCGTGCTCTCGTTCCTGGCCATCACGGTGCTGTTGTTCGCAGTGCTCCGGCGCGCGCGCGATGTCGCCATCACTATGGCCCCGATCATCCTCACCGGGCTTTTGACCATGGGCACCTGCGTGATCATCGGCCAGCCGCTCAATTTCGCCAACATCATCGCCCTGCCGCTGCTGTTCGGCATCGGCGTCGCCTTCCACATCTATTTCGTCATGGCCTGGCGATCGGGAAGCGGCCACCTGCTGCAATCGAGCCTGACGCGGGCGATCTTCTTCAGCGCCCTGGCGACGGCGACCGGGTTCGGAAGCCTGTGGGCGTCCAGCCATCCAGGCACCGCCAGCATGGGCAAGCTGTTGATGATCTCGCTGATCTGGACCCTGGTTTCCGCCCTGCTCTTTCAGCCGGCCCTGATGGGCCCGCCAAATGTCGCGGCAGGGCCCAAGGACTGACCGGGGCGTGCGCTATCTGAGCAGCTTGTCGCTCAAAGCCTCGAGGTGCGCGGCTAGACCCTTGGCGCCGCCGGCCGCCAGGGGAGCGGCAAAGTCCGACCGCCGCGTGGTCAGTTGGCTTATTGCGCCGTAGTAAACGTCGACGATCTTCCAGGCGCCAGCGTCACTACGCATGCGGTAGGTAAGGGCTACCGGCGCCCCGTGAGCGGGAACGATGTGCGACTGCACGATCCTGTCGGCGCCCCGCACCTGGCTGGCCGGATCGACGGTGAAGCGTTCGCCGCTGAAGCTGTCGAAGTTGTGGGCGTAACTGGCGATCGACAGACGGGTGAACGCCGCGATGAGCGCCTGGTGGTCGGTGGTCGACATCGTCGTCCACGCCGGCCCGACCGCGAAGCGCGTCATCAGCGGCAGGTCGAAGGCGTGTTCCACCGCCGGAGCCAGCCTCGCGTAGCGGCCTTTTGGCCCTGCGGCGCGGCCGGCTTTCATGGTCTCCAGCAAGGCTCGATCGAAACCGTCGATCTGGCTCACGGCCGGGTCCGACGATGCCGCGCGCGCGCCGGGCGCCACCATCGCGGACACGGCCACCGCCAATGCGGCGAGAAGTGGCTTAATGAGGATACTTGAGGGTTTCATCTTTCACATCAGCCGCCGGAGCGTGCGCGTTGGGTAACTTCATCAGCAAGGCGCCCCCCTAACTCGGCCATGTGGTCGAATTGCGACTCGTAGACACCCAGTCCCTGGGTCAGCGAGCGGATCTCAGCGATCAGGTCGTGGCGCTCGCTCTGAGGCAGATAGGCCTCGATGCGCTCCCATCCGGGCCAGCCGTCGCGGGGGACGAAGCCGAGAATCTGCCCGCGCCGCACGGCAAGGGCGGAGGTGACGTGCGAAATAGCCGTCGATGGCGCGAAGACGACAACCTTCTCGATCGGTTCCAGGAGGATCGCGCCGCAAGCCTTAAGGCCTTCTTCGATACCGGTCCGTCCGGCAAGCCTGAAAGCCATCTCGGACGAATCGACGCTGTGGGATGATCCGTCGACCAGCGTCACTTCGAGGTCTACGACCGGAAAGCCCAACGGTCCCTTGGCCAAGCCATCGCGAACACCCTGTTCCACAGCAGGGATCCATTGGCGCGGGACGACGCCGCCGGTGATCCTGGCGACGAAGTTGAACCCGCCGCCGCGTGCGAGAGGCTTGATCTCGATCGTCGCGTCGCCGAACTGGCCATGGCCGCCGGTCTGTTTCTTGTGCCGGCCCCGCTGAGTATGGGATCGGGTGATGGTCTCGCGGTAGCCGGTCTGTGGCGCAGCCGTGGCCACGTCGACGCCGAACCGTCGCTTGAGCCTCTCCAGCGTCAGGCGCACATGACCCTCGCCTTGGCCGGAGATCAGCACCTGATGGCTTTCTGGGTCGTGAACCAGAGCCAGGCCAGGGTCTTCGTCGATCAGCTTGGCCAGGGCGCCCGAAAGGCGCACATCATCCTTGCGGTCCGCCGCTCGGATCGCCAGCGCATATAGCGGGGCGCGGGTCTGGCGCTGCGGCTGCGCCTCTTGGGCGCTGTGGCCGATGGCGATCACCTGGCCGCTCTGGGCCTTTTCCAGCTTGCCGATAGCAACGATCTCGCCGACTTCGCCGGCGGCGATCTTTTTCAGGGCCGAGCCTTGCACCGAAAAGAGCCCCCCGGCCCGGCTCCGTTCTCCATCCGGGAGCGTCAGTTCGGCCCCGTCGGCGAGGCGAGCGCCGAACACGCGTGAGTAGGCCAGCTTGCCCGCTTGCCCGGCGTGGGTGGTCTTGACGACATAGACGCCCGGTCCCTCGACGCCGAGTCGCACGGCAGCCTGGGCCGGCGCCGGCGCTTCATGGCGCAGCGCCTTCAGAAGGCGCCGCACGCCAAAACCGTTGAGGGCGGAGCCAAAGAACACCGGCATGATCAGCCCCTCGTTCATTTCACGGACGAGGTCGGCGAAAACCAGGTCGCGGTCCGGATGCACGTCCGACAGCAGCTGCTCCATCAGGCTGTCGTCGAAATCGGCCAGTTGCTCGAGCATATGGAACCGTGCGTCCGGCTCCCCGGGCGCCAGATCCGCCGTCAGCTCGACCACCTGCGACGCGGCGCCGGATCGGTAGACGAAGGCCCTTTCGAGCGCCAAATCGACATATCCTGCCACCTGCTCGTTCTTGAGCACGGGTATCTGCCTGGCCACCAGGGGCGCGCGGCTCATCGGCGCCAGAGCCGCAAGCAGGTCGTCCAGGGCGCCCCTCGCCTGATCCATCTTGTTGACGAAGAGGGCGCGTGGCACGCCCAGTTCCTCGAGTTCGCGCAGTACGGGCTGAAGCAGCACCGCCTTGTCGGTCTCCGGCTCGATGACGACCAAAGCCAGATCGACGGCGGGAAGGGCCGCATCGGCCTGGGCCAGGAGCTCCGAGGCCCCGGGGCAGTCGATCACCCCGTAACGCTCGCCCATGAATTCGAAAGTGGCGAAATTGGGCTCGACCGAGTGACCGCGAGCCCTCGCCTCCGGGCTGCCATCCCCGACCTTGTCCGCGGTTGCGGGTCCAGTCCGCCGATCGACCGCTCCCGCCGCTGTCAGCATCGCCTCCAGCAGCGTTGTCTTGCCACCGCCTGTCGGGCCGACGATAGCCAGGGCGCGCGCGGCGCCGCCATTGCGGGTGGGCATGTCTGCTCCTGCCAAGGCCTTGACCCTGACCGTAGCAGAGGCGCCGGTCTGACGGCTACCGGCTCTAAGTGCGGCGCCGGTCGGGTGCAAACAGAGGTCAGATCAACGGGGCTTTGCTCGGGGGCGTCAGCGCCATTTCCAGAGCCAGATGGGCCGGGTCGTCGTCGGCGCCAGGCGGCGCGCTCCGGCGCTGGTCGAGCTGGGCGCGGATCCATGCATGAACATCGCGACTGATCTTGTACTGGGAGCCGAGTGCGAGCGGAGCGATGTAAAACAGCGGCACCAGGATCCCGCCGATAACGCCAAGACGGGTGACCATGGCTCCGTTCAGCAGGTGCACGTCCGCCTTTATCGGCCAGCGGATGATTTCCTGCAGCAGGAACCCGCCAATCAGGGCGCCCACGCCGCCGGTCGCCTTGCCTGAAAACGCCAGGGCGGCAGCGAAGATCCCCTCCTGGCGCCGGCCGGTGCGCAATTCCTGCGCATCCAGTGTGTCGGCCAGCATCGAGGCGAACATGATCCCCAGCAGCGTACCCAGAAACGTCTGGACTGTCGTGTTGGCGACCAGGATAGCCAGAAGCGCCGTCTGGCCGTTGTGTGGCAACAGTCCGAAGATTCTTAAGATGACAATGCCGATGCCGTCGACGACCATCAGCGCGAAGCAAAGAACCAGCAACGGTTTCTTGTCTAGCCAGCGTTGCAGTAACCCGACCAGAGCGAAGGCAGCCAGCGCCCCGACGATGGCGATGCCGAACCACTGCAGCTGGTTCGACGTCAGTCCCCAGAAGTAGGTCGACATGTAGATATCGAGCGTGCCGGAGGTGCCGCCGATGCCGGCCGCCAGGAGCGAGCCGATGAACAGCACCAGGAAGTCGCGGTTGACCAGGGTGCTGAGCAATTCTCGCACTACGCGCATGGGGCTGAACCTGGGCGTGGAGGCGACAGGCTGAAGCAGGAAGGGAATCTCCCGTCGGGTCAGGTGGGTGGTGATGAAAACCGTCGTAAACACGGTGAGTGCCAGGGCTGGTCCGAACAGGCGGTAGCCGTGCGGATTGAGCTGGCCGATGGGAAAGGCCGGGCTGTTGGGAAACACCAGATGATAGGTGAGGAAGGTGAACACCAGTCCGCCCAGGGCTCCGATGGCGTATCGATAGGTCACAACCGCCGTGCGCTCTCGGTAGTCATCGGAGAACTCGGCGTAGAGCGCCGTCCAGGGCACGATGAACAGGCTCATGGAGATGTTGGTCAGCACCACGGCGCCAAACAGCCAGAAGGTCAGGAGGGTCTCCGAAAGACCCGCTGGCGGTGTGAAGGCGAGAAACAGGCCGACGCTCAGCGGCAGGGCCGACAGATACATCAGCGAGTGACGCCGCCCGAGCCGGGTGCGCAGGTTGTCTGAAACAGACCCGATGATCGGATCGAAGACGGCGTCGATGATCAGGCCCGCGCTGATCGCGAACGACGCCTGCAACGCGTGCAGGCCCAAAACCTGATTGTAGAAAAACAACAGAAAGGCGCCGAAGGCGAAGCTCTTGAAGGTGTCGGGAAGGGCCCCGATCCCCTGGAACACCTTGGTCGCGAATGTGAGCGGTCCATGGCGGACCTCGGCGCGGAAATAGAGCGGTTCTGCGGAGGTCATCGGCGCCCGGGGCGGTTGGCAAAGCAAAGGTCGCGCCGAACACTTGCGCTCCCGTCAACGTAAGCGCCGCAACGCCGGCGAGCGAGCCTCAAAATGTCGGGGAGCGCAATTTCGTGGGACTCTATTCGACGGCAATCGGGCGGCGAGATCGGGCAACGCGGACGCTACGGGCCTCGCAAGGCCGCGCGCCGCTCCGCCAGCACGGCCACGACTTCCTCGTGGCGCTTGCGGTCGATGCGATAGAAAAGCAGCAGCGCCGTGGCGACGGTCGAGATCAGGGCAACGAGCGGACCCGATACAACGGCCAGCCAATCCAGTGTCGCCGGGGCGATTTGGACCGTGGCGGTGTTGGCCAAGTGTTTGGGAAAGGCGATCAGGTCGAGGCTGATCCCGCCGATCAGGGCCCCAAGGCCCGTGGCCGCCTTTCCCGCGAAGCCGAGCCCGGCAAAATAGAGACCCTCCCGCCGGCGGCCAAAGAGGAAGTCGTGCTCGTCGGCCGCGTCGGCCATCATCGAGGCGAACGATATGGCCGCGAATGTCACGCCGATGCCGGCAATGAAGCCATTCAGGGTCAGCGGCATGACCACCGCCGCGCCGCTCAAGGTGAACAGATGCAGCGCGCGCAGGCCAGACAGGCCGCCCTGCACCACGGCCAGTATCAGCAGGCCAGCGATGACCACCGTGCGCTTTTCCATGTGCCGCGAGAGCAGCGGCGTCAGGGGAACGCCAACCAGAAGGCCGCCGAAATAGCCGAACGTCGTGATCTGAATTTGAGCCGGCGTCATTTTCCAGACGAATACGTTCATGTGCACCCCGAGCGTCGCAGCGACGCCCTGGGCGACAAAGAACAATACCGATGTGGTGAACAGCAGCCGGAACGACGGGTTCTTGAAGATCTCGACGACCTCGCCGCCGAACCTGCGGTGCATGGCGACCGCGTCCACGGGCGTCACCGGCAGGCCGGCCGCAAACCGTCGGATGCCGACCACCGATACCGCGCCCCCGACGACGACGACGATCGCCGTCGTCCACGCCAGCGGCGGATAGCCGGCGGGCCGCAGCAGGCCGCCCTTGCCGGCCAGAAACACCGAATAGCCAAGCACGACGGCGAACAGGGCCCCGAATATCGAAAACACCGTGCGCCAGGCGACGACACTGGAGCGTTCAGCGTAATCGTCGGAAATCTCCGCCCCCAGCGCAATGAATGGCACGTTGAAGGTCGACGTCGCCCCGCGCAGCAGCAGCGAAAGGCCGGTCAGCCAGGCAAAGAGGCCATAGCCGCCAAGTCCGTGAGGCGGCGAGAACAGAAGCCCAAGGCCGATCGCGACCAGCGGCGCGCCGACGATCATGAACGGAATGCGCCTGCCCCAGCGCGAACGGGTGTTGTCCGACCAAGAACCCAGCAGCGGATCGACACCCGCGTCGACCACCAGACTGATCGCCGCAGCCGCGCCGACCAGAGAGCCGGAAAGCCCGAGCACGGCGGTATAGTAGAAGAACAGAAAGGTGCCGACGACGGTCGACGCCACGCCATCGACCAACTGCCCCATGCCGTAGGCAGCCTTCACCGGCGCGGTCACCGGGGCCTTCACCCCCGCCGCGGCGGCCGGCCAATCGGTATAAACGCTCAGGAAACGCCCATCATTTCCTGGAAATTGCGGCTGTAGAATTGCGCCTTGGCCGCTTCGTCGATGCCCTCGAACGTGCGCTCGAACCGGCCAATCGGATCGGTAGTGCCCTCAGGGTGCGGATAGTCGCTGGAAAAAAGGAACAACTCGGGCCCGGCGTCGCGGATCATCCGACCGACGTCCTCGCCGGGGAACGGCGTGAACTTCATCTGGCGACGAACATACTCGCTCGGCTTCAGGCTCAATCCCTCGACCGACGGGTCGCTCTTGCGAAAGGCCCTTTGCGCCAGGTCGAGCCGCCGCAGGAAGTCGGGAACCCAGCCGGCGCCAAGCTCGATCACCCCGCCGCGCAGCGCCGGGAAACGCTCGAACACCCCGTCGAAGATCATGGCGCTAAGGAACATCTGCGGGGCGAAGGACAGGACCATGTAGTCCTTGACCCGCAGGTTCTCACCCCCGCCCAACAGGTCGGTGGGCCGCGGCCGGCCGTTGTTCTCATAGGCCTTGGGCAGCACCCGCGACCCGGCGCCGATGTGCAGCACGAACGGGATCCGGCGGTCGGCAAGCATGCGCCAAATCGGATCGTAGTCTCCATGGCCTGGCGAACGTTCAGCACCCGGGGATGCGGGAATCCAGAAGGCGCCGATGCCCATGGCGATGCCCTCTTCGACCGCCTTGAGCGCGCGCGCCGGATCGGCCAGGGCTGCCTGGCCCACCGCGATCAGCCGGGAGTCCTCGTTGCAGAAGGCGCTCATCGCCCTGTTGTGAGCGCGGATGCCGCCGTAAAGAATGTCGGGGTCGTCCGAGGCTAGGTACTGGGTCGCGGAAAACGTTGAAAACACCAGCTGGCCGTTAAAGCCCAGATCGTCCAGCGCCTTGCGCCGCTCGGCGATGTCGAAGGCGCCGTAAGCGGCCCAACCCTTGGGCCCGGCGATCACGTCATGGTCGATCAGGGCGGTCTTGTCCGCATCGGCGACGCGGGCCTGGGCCTTGGCGATGAAGCTATGGGTGGCGTTCCCCGCCGCGCCAAGTTTGAGGGGCGGCAGGCGGGCCGCGATCGACGGGTCGGCGAACCGGCTCACCCAGTCGAGGGTCTCCAGAATGTGGCTGTCGGCGTCGTAGCAGACTCGCCCGGCGGCATAGGTCATCGGCGGCCTCCTCCCAGCGTCGCGTGCTCTCTTTTGGGAACGTCGACTTGGCGAAAACCGTAGCCCAAGCCGCGGCAGCCGACAACGCAGTCAACCCGGCAGGCGAAAGATGGCGAAGCCGAAAGGGTCCAGGCGCGTATCGCCACCGATGGCCTGCTCGGCGAGGCCGACCGCTGCGACCACACCGGCGTCGGCCGGCGCCTCGAAGCGCGTCACTCGTCCGGCCAACTCGAAAACACACAGGAGCCGCTCGCCATCCAACTCGCGTCGGAATGCCAACACGCCCGCAGGCGCCGTCCCCACCACCGCGTCGCCTCGCTGAAGCGCCGGCGATGATTTGCGCAACCGGATGAGCCACCGGGTAGAGGCCAGGGTGGAACCGGCATCGCTCTCTTGCGCCGACACTGCCAGAGGTCGATGCGCCGGATCGATCGGCAGCCAAGTCTGCGCCGCGTCCGAGAAACCCGCGCTGATCCCGTCCGGCGACCACGGCATCGGCGTGCGCGCGCCGTCGCGACCTGAACCTCCGGTGTAGGCGGCGATTGCGAACGGGTCGCGCAGCCGATCGAAGGGTACATCGGCCTGTGGCAGGCCCAGTTCATCGCCCTGGTAGAGAAAGGTCGTTCCCCTCATGCACAGGAGCACGGCCAAGAGAACTTTGGCCTGCGCGGCGTTCCCGCTCCCGGTCAGCCGGGTCGGAAATCGGGCGACGTCATGATTGCCGAGCGACCAGGACGGCCATCCTTCCGCTCCGGCCCAGGCCCTCAGAGCTTCTTCGAACAGTTCCGGCGTGCCCGCCCGGGCGTTGAGCAGAAAAAAGCTGTACGCGGTGTGCAGGCGGTCAGGGGGCCCAGTATATTCCTGCTGGCGTTCGAGCTGGTCGAAATCGACGATCTCGCCCACTGTCATGCGCCCATCGTAGCTGTCCATGAGTGCGCGCAGGCGGCCGAGAAAAGCCAGGGCTTGCGGTTGCGAGCGGTCGTGAAGGTGGCGCTGGAAGGCCGTTGGCATCGAGGGCGGGCGGTTGTGCGACCCCCGCGGATTGTCGCTCAACCTCCGATCGTGAAATATGAAGTTGATCACGTCGAGACGAAAGCCGTCGACGCCGCGATCCAGCCAGAAGCGCGCGACATCGAGCACGGCGTCCTGGACCTCGTCGTTCCAGAAGTTGAGGTCAGGCTGCTCGACCAGGAAATTGTGCAGGTAATATTGGCGGCGGCGCGGGTTCCAGGTCCACGACGGACCACCGAATGACGCAAGCCAGTTGTTGGGCGGGGAACCGTCGGCCTTCGCATCGGCCCAGACATACCAGTCGGCCTTGGCGGCGCCCGCCGAACCGGCGCTCTCGAGGAACCACGGATGCTGATCTGAGGTGTGCGACCACACCTGGTCGATGATCACCTTGAGGCCGAGGTCGTGCGCGCGGTCCAGGAGGGCGTCGAAGTCGGCCAGGGTTCCGAACAGCGGATCGACATCTCTATAATCCGCAACGTCATAGCCGAAGTCCTTCATAGGTGAGGTGAAGAACGGCGACAGCCAGATCGCGTCGACGCCGAGTCGCGCCACATAGTCGAGTTTTCCGATGATCCCCCTGAGATCGCCGACGCCATCGCCGTTGGCGTCGGCGAAGCTGCGTGGATAGATCTGATAGATGACAGCCCCGCGCCACCATTCGTCGTCAGATGTGGGCACTGGCGCTCCCTGGCTTGACTCTTCGACGAGCGGGGCCGCGAGATTAGGCGGCGATGCCCGCGCCAGCAACCCGGCGCCACCGAGCGTAGCCGCCGTCGTCCCGACCCTCAACGAGGCAGGAACCATCCAGGAGACGCTGCGGGAACTGGTCGCCGCAGGCTTCTCGCCCATCGTCGTGGCCGATGGCGGCAGCGGCGACGGAACCCTCGAACTGGCCCGGGAAATTCCTGGCGTCACCTGCCTCACCGCACCCCGCGGTCGTGGCGCGCAGATGAACGCGGGAGCCGCCGCAGCCGGCGCGGATCTGATGGTCTTTGTTCACGCCGATACCTCGCTGCCGGCCGGCGCAGCGCCGATGATAGTGGAGGCGCTCAAGGACCCGCGCGTCGCAGCGGGCGCCTTTCGCCTGGACTTTGACGTGGCCTATCCCCTGCTGGCAATCTCCTCATGGTTCAGCCGGTTCGACAGCTACTGGACCACCTTCGGCGATCACGCTTTTTTCGTCCGCCGGACGGCCTTCGAAGAGGCGGGAGGGTTTCCCGACTGGCCGATGCTCGAGGACGTGGAGTTGCGCCGGCGGCTCATTACGCTCGGTCGGTTCATCAAGCTGCCCGCGTCGGTGATCACGTCCGCGCGACGGTTCGAGGCCGACGGGGTGTTTCGCCGCCAATTGGGCAACGGCGCGATCCTCGTCTTGCATGGCCTTGGGTTTTCGGCCCACAGACTGAAGCGTTGGTACAGGTAGGATTCAAAGGACGAATGTGCTTATGGACAGAGCCCTTCCCCAACCCACCCCGGAAACCCAGCACTTCTGGGACGGCTGCAGGGCCGGCGAGCTTCGGCTCCAACGATGCAGCGCCTGCATGCACGCCTATTTCCCGCCTCGCCCGTTCTGCCCCGCGTGCGGCTCGCGCGCCGTCGAGGTATTCGCCGCCAGTGGCCGAGCCAGCCTCTACAGCTATGTGATCAATCATCGCCCGCGTCCCGACATGGGCGCCGCCCCGCACTCGATTGCGGTGGTTACCCTGGAAGAAGGTCCCCGGATGATGACTAACATCGTCGACTGCTCCCAGACCCCGGAGGCACTGCAGCTCGACATGCCGCTGGAGGTGGTCTTTCAGACGTTCGGCGACATGGCCCTGCCATTGTTTCGACCCGCTGCGGGCAACCCAGCCAAGGCGGCTGAAGCCGCCGCATCGGAACCGGCAGCCGATCGCGTTCTCCAAGGGGTCGACGCATGAAGCCGCGCAGTATTGCGGTCGTCGGCGCGGCGGAGACGACGCGCCTCGGCAAGATCCCGGACATGTCGGTGATCGGCCTGCATGCCGACGCGGCGCTGAACACCCTCGCCGACGCGGGGCTCAAAGCGCCGGACATCGACGGCATCGCCACCGCCGGCGAAAGTCCCGTCGCCCTGGCCCACTATCTTGGCATCACGCCGACCTGGGTCGATGGCACCGGCGTCGGGGGCTGCTCTTTCATGCTCCACGTCCGGCACGCGGCCGCCGCGATCAACGAGGGTCTGTGCAGCACAGTCCTCATCACCCACGGCGAGAGTGGCCGGTCGCGCGTTGGAACCGGCGGCTTTGGCGGGCGCGCCGGCTCAAGCCTGATGGGCCAGTTCGAAATGCCGTTCGGCGTCACATCGCCGCCGACGATGTTCACCATTCCCGTGCTCCGCTACATGAAGACCCACGGAGTGACCGAGGAGGATCTGGCCACGGTCGCCGTCATCCAGCGCGAGTGGGCGGCGATGAACCCGCGCGCCAGCTATCGCGAGCCGATTACGGTCGACGACGTGCTGAACTCTCCGATGATCGCCTGGCCGTTCCGGATGCTGATGTGCTGCCTGGTCACCGACGGCGGGGGCGCCCTGATCCTGACCAGCGCCGAGCGCGCCCGCGATTTCCCAACCAAGCCTGTCTATGTGCTGGGTACCGGAGAAAGCGTCGAAACGCCGATGGTCAGCCAGATGGAAGACTTCAACACCTCCAAAGCCTTCCGGGTCTCCGGAAAGAAGGCGTTCGAGGAGGCCGGCATCAGCCATGGCGATGTCGATCACCTGATGATCTATGACGCCTTCGCTCACCTGCCCGTCTACGGCCTCGAAGACCTGGGGTTCTGCAAGCCTGGCGAGGCGGCGGGCTTCATCCGTGAACGGAACACCGCACCGGGCGGCAGGCTGCCGCTCAACACCAACGGCGGGGGCCTCTCCTACATGCACTCGGGCATGTACGGCATGTATGCCCTGCAGGAGAGCGTCCGCCAGATGCGAGGGATCGCCCCGGCTCAGGTACCAGGCGCCAAGATCGCTGTAAGCCACGGCGTCGGCGGCATGTTCGGCGCCGCTGGCACGATCATCTTCGGCAATGAGGGGTAGTGCGACCGGCGCACCACCCCATGACCGCCACGCCATTGCCCTCTGGATCAGGCCGCCTTAGCCGCTTTGGCGGCCTTGCGGGCCGCGGTTTTCGCCTGCGCCGACTTCACCGCCGATTGGCAGTCGGGCGAAACCTGGTCGAGGCGCGTTTTCACACAACGCATCACCGCCCCGCGCTTGCTCGCGGACGCGGTGGCGCAAAGCTTCTGGAAATCGGCCTGACAGGCGAGCTTCACCTTCGAAGTGGCGGCATCGGCGCTCCCGCCGACAACCAATCCAGCGGCCAGAACGACCGCAGCGAATGAACGAAATTGCATGTGTTTCCCTCCAGCGATGAAGGCGCCAATACGCCTCGCGTGGAATAGAACAAACCACGAACGTGGTGGCAAGCACTTTCTCTTTTGATCGGCTCGCAGCGCGCACCCGAGCCAGCGCGAGTGTGCTCCTCGCAGACCAACTCCATCGACGGTGGGGGATCGTCGCTGTAGGCCTTTTGCATGCTCGACAAGTTTGACGATCGTCTCGATCCCCGCTTCGCGGCCGTCGACAGACAGACGCTGGTCGCGCAGCTGGCGGCGGTTCTGCCGACGGACGCGTTGATCACCGAGGCCGAGGGCATGGTCGTCTACGAGAGCGACGGACTGGCGGCCTATAGGGGCATGCCGGCCGTTGTCGTGCTCCCGCGCGATGCGCAAGCGGTGCGCGCAGTCCTGGCGGTCTGCGCTGACCTTGGCGCGCCGGTGGTGGTGCGCGGCGCGGGCACCGGTCTGTCGGGCGGCGCCCTGCCCTTTCCCGGTTGTGTGCTCCTAAGCCTCGCCCGGCTGAACCGCATAGTGTCCACCGACGCCGACGCCCGCGTGGCGCGGGTGCAGCCGGGCGTGAGAAATCTCGCCGTTTCCGAAGCGGCCGCGCCGTACGGCCTGTTTTACGCGCCCGATCCGTCGTCACAGCTGGCCTGCAGCATCGGGGGCAATGTGGCCGAAAACGCCGGCGGCGTTCACTGTCTCAAGTACGGCCTCACCGTTCACAATCTTCAGAGGATCGAGGTTCTCACCATTTCTGGCGAGACGCTGGTCCTGGGCGGCGATGCGCTGGATGCGCCGGGGTTCGACCTGATGGCGCTGATGACAGGCTCCGAGGGCCTGCTGGGCGTGGTCACCGAGGTCACCGTAAAGCTGCTGCCGCTGGCGACCCATGCGCGAGTCATGCTGATCGCCTTTGACGATGTGCGCGCTGCGGGCGAGGCGGTGGCCGCGATCATCGCCGCCGGGATCACCCCCGCCGGCCTGGAGATGATGGACCATTTGGCGCTCAACGCCGCCGAGGCTCACGCCCATGCCGGCTATCCTACAGACGCAGCGGCCATCCTCCTGTGCGAGATCGACGGCGCGGCCGAGGATGTCGCCGACGAACTGGCCAGGGTGCGGGCGGTGTGCGAGGCGGCGGGCGCCACCGTGGTGCGGCTGGCCGGGGACGAGGAAGAGCGCCGCCGCTTCTGGGCCGGCCGCAAGGGGGCCTTCCCGGCCATGGGGCGGATGGCGCCAGACTACTACTGCATCGACGGGACCATACCGCGGCGGCGCTTGCCGCAGGTGCTGGTCGAGATCGCGCGGATGTCGGCTTCGCACGGCCTGCCCGTGGCCAACGTCTTCCATGCCGGCGATGGCAACCTCCATCCCTTGATCCTCTATGACGCCAACATC
This sequence comes from Caulobacteraceae bacterium, assembly GCA_043746375.1. Classification (GTDB taxonomy): domain Bacteria; phylum Pseudomonadota; class Alphaproteobacteria; order Caulobacterales; family Caulobacteraceae; genus Acaudatibacter. The sequence goes on from JAYTRF010000111.1 coordinate 39,722, forward strand.
GCGGGGCAGATGGAAAAGGCGGAAGCGCTTGGCGGCGCGATCCTCGAGCTCTGTGTCGAGGTTGGCGGCACGATCACCGGCGAGCACGGGGTTGGGCGGGAAAAGATCAACCAGATGTGCGCGCAGTTCGGCCAGGCCGAGATCGAGACCTTCGCGGCGATCAAGGCGGCCTTCGATCCACAGGGCCTGCTCAACCCGGGCAAGGCCATCCCGACCCTGGCCCGATGCGCCGAATTTGGGGCCATGCACGTCCATCGCGGGGAACTGCCGTTTGCCCACCTCGACCGTCTCTAGCGACGCCGACCTATCGGCCGTGCTGGCCGATCAGGTGCGCACGGCCGCTTCGGACGGCGAGGCGCTGCGCATCACGGGCGGCGACACCAAGGCATTCTATGGGCGGCGCACCCAGGCGCGCACGCTCAGCATCGCCGGCCACCGCGGCGTCATCGCCTATGAGCCGAGCGAGTTGGTGATCACCGCGCGGGGCGGAACGCCCCTGGCTGAAATCGAAACCCTGCTCTACGCCCACGGACAAAAACTGGCTTTCGAGCCGCCGTCGTTCGGGTTGGCGAGCACCATCGGCGGCGTCGTCGCCGCGGGACTATCCGGGCCAGCGCGCCCATTCGCGGGCGCGGTGCGGGATTTCGTTCTGGGCGTCACGATCCTCGATGGACGCGGCGGATCTCTGCGCATGGGTGGGACGGTGTTCAAGAATGTCGCCGGGTTCGACGCCTTTCGCCTGATGGCGGGCGCCTTGGGCTGCTTGGGCGTTCTCCTTGATGTCTCGCTGAGGGTCACGCCCCGCCCCCGCGCAAGGGCCTGGCTCAGTCTCGACGAGGACTGGCCGTCGGCGCAGGATCGGATCACCGCCCTGATGCGCCGCGCGATCCCCCTGAGCGGCGCCTTTCACGATGACGGGCGGCTGCACCTGCGTCTCAGCGGAGCCGAGGCGGCGGTGATGGCCCTGCGGCGCGAACTGGGCGGCGAGGCGGGACGTGAGGCGGCATGGGCCGAGGTCCGCAACATGACCCATCCGCTGCTGGCCGCTCCCCGCCTGTGGCGGCTTTCGGTTCCGCAGCGATCGCGGGTGAGCCACCTAGCCGGTCGTTGGCTGCGGGACTGGGGAGGCGCCCAGTGCTGGTTGACCACCGATGAGCCTGCCGAAAACGTGCGTGCGGCCGCTGCCGCCGCAGGCGGCCACGCGACCCTGTTTCGAGGCGCCAAAAATGGGGAGTCGGTGTTCACCGACCTCGCGCAGCCGCTGAAGGAACTTCATGGGCGGCTGAAGCGCGCGTTCGATCCGGAAGGCATCTTCAACCCAGGCCGAATGTATGAAGGTCTCTGATGCGGACGCAGATTCAAAGCCCTCTGGCCGATACAGCCGCCGGCGCCATCGCCGAGAGCGTGCTGCGCGCCTGCGTGCACTGCGGGATGTGCAACGCGGTCTGTCCCACCTACCAGATTACCGGCGATGAGCTCGACGGCCCAAGGGGTCGCATCTACCTGATCAAGGAAGCCCTGGAAGGGGGCGCCGTCGGGCCGCTCACTCTGGGCCATCTCGACCGCTGCCTTTCCTGCCGCGCCTGTGAAAGCGCCTGCCCGTCCGGGGTCGATTATCACCGCCTCTATGACATCGGTCGCGCCGAAGTCGTTCGCCGCGCGCCCAGATCCTGGACCGGCCGCCTGGCGCGGGCCGCGATCCGCACCGTCTTCGCCCGTTCCGCCCGCGTGGCGCTCCTGCTAACCTTAGCGCGCCCGTTGCGTTGGCTCCTGCCCAGGACGCTGGCCCGCAAGATCCCGCTTCGCCGCCCGTTGGGCAGGGTCCCGGTGGGACGTAAGCCACGAACCATGATCCTCCTCGCCGGATGCGTGCAGGCGGCGGCCGCGCCTCACTTCAATGCCGCAGCGCGACGGGTTTTCGATCGAATTGGAGTCAGCTTGTGCGAGCCGGCCGGCGGCCGATGCTGCGGCGCGCTGAGCGCCCATCTGGACGCGCCGGCCGAAGCGCGCGCCTTGGCCAAACGCAACATAGATGCGTGGAGCGCGGCCCTCGCCGATGGGGCTGAGGCGCTGGTGATCACCGCCAGCGGTTGCGCGGCCTTCGTTCGCGACTATCCCGACCTTTTGGCCGACGACCCGGCTTATGCGCAAAAGGCGAGGCATATTGCGGGCCTGGTCACCGACCCGATTGAGGTCGTCGACGCCGCCCCGATCACGCCCGCCGCATCGCCACAGGCGCCCCGCGTCGCCGTGCATGAGCCGTGCACCCTGCAGAACGGGCCGGCGCTAGGGGGACGGATCGCCGCCTTGCTGACGCGTCTCGGCTACGATACCCAGCCCGTGGCGGACGCCCACCTGTGCTGCGGTTCGGCCGGAGCCTACAGCCTCCTGCAACCTGCTTTCGCTCAGGCGTTACGGGCGAAGAAGCTCGCCGCCCTCACTGCGCACGACCCGGCGGCTATCTACACGGCCAACATCGGTTGCTGGCTGCATCTTGGCGAGACCTCGCCGGTCCCGGTCCGGCACTGGATCGAGGCGGTCGATGCGGTATTAGGGAAAGGCGCTCCCGCGGCGACTGCGACCGCGCCCGCGACAGTGATCGCCTGAAGGAGGGAATTCGCCTTGTCCCACGATATCGTCATCCGCGCGGGCCAGATCGTCGACGGCACGGGCGCTGAACCGTTCACCGGCGACCTTGGGGTCAAGGACGGCCGCATTGTCGAGATCGGCAGGATTGCCGCGCGCGGCGACGAAGAAATCGACGCCGACGGGCTGACCGTCACGCCTGGTTTCATCGACCTGCACACCCACCTCGACGCCCAGGTCGGCTGGGATCCGGATCTGACGCCAATCAGCTGGCACGGCGTAACCACGGCGATGATGGGCAATTGCGGCGTCACCTTTGCGCCCTGCAGGCCGGCCGACCGGGAATTCCTGGCCGGGATGATGGAGTCGGTGGAAGACATTCCGCGCCAGGCGATCATGAGCGGCCTGCCGTGGACCTGGGAGGACTACGGCGACTACCTCACCAGCGTCGAGACCCTGCGGCCCAGTCTCAATATCGCTGGCCTCGTCGGTCACAGCGCGGTCCGCTACTACGTCATGGGTGATCGCTCGTTCGCCGACATGGCGAGCGATGAAGAGACCGCGCAGATGGCGCAGATCGTCGGCGCGGCGATGGATGCCGGGGCTATCGGCTTTTCGACCAACCGCTTTGCTCCGCACAAGGCCCCGGACGGCCGCTCGATTCCGGGCACCTTCGCCGACCCCTCCGAGCTGGTGGAGATCGGCAGGCAGGTGGCGGCTCGCGGCGGGCTGATGCAGGCGGTCGGCGCGTCCGGCGACGTCTTGAAGACTGTCGCCGATCAGACCGGCGCGCGGATGGTGTTCTCCTATGCCGTCGGCTCCGAGCCGGGCGCTGGACAGCGGTCCGCCGAGAGCCTGGACAATCTCGTCAGCGGTCGCGACCTGACCGCGATCTGCCAGGTAAAGGGCACGGGGTTCATGTTCGGGCTGCAGTGCAGTCTTCCTTTCCGCGGCGAAGCCTGGACACATTTGACGGCGCTTGATCTTAAGGGCCGCATCGGCGCGCTGAAAGATGCGGCGCTCTGCACCCGGCTGGTTGCGGAGGGCGAGACGCGCCTTCCCCTCGAGCACACCTACTATATCGGCGACGGTGAGACGCCCGATCTCACCGCGCCGCGGAACCGGAGCGTCAAGGCGATAATGGCCGCTCGCGGGGAAAGCTTCGCCCAACTTTTCCTGCGTCTGTCGCGGGAGACCGACGGCCGCGCCCTCTTCAATTATCGGCTGTTCTGCCAGGACATGGACGAACTGGGCGATCTTTTCCGCAGTTCGAAAAATGTCCTCCCGAGCCTCGGCGACGCCGGCGCCCACGTCTCCCAGATCATCGACGCCGACTGGGCGACGTTCGTGCTCAAATATTGGATCAAGGAGCGTCAGGTCTACAGCCTACCGCTTGGAATCCAGCGGATGACATCCGACGGCGCGAGGCTGATGGGGCTCAAGGACCGTGGGACTTTGAAAGTCGGAATGCGCGCCGATATCAACGTTATCGATCTGGAGTCTGTCACCCAGCTTCAACCCAAGATCGCGCACAACTTCCCGGGCGGCGCCCCGCACTTCACCCAGAAGGCCCGCGGCTACAAGGCGACGCTGGTCAACGGCCAGGTGAATGTGCGCGACGATGAATCGACGGGCGCGCGAGCGGGAATGGTGCTTCGGCACGTTCACTAAAGGCCTGCCGGTGAACCGCCGGCGCCGGGGCCCATCTGGCATGCAATGCGCCTTGCCGGCCGTCAATCAGCTAATCAATGGCACGCGGAGCCCTCGGCGGGCATTAAGGGGGTATGTCGCACGCCCATCTCTCCGGCCTCGTCACCCACTATGGCTACGCCGCCACCTTCACGGCCATCCTGCTAGCCAGCGCCGGCATCCCGCTGCCCGCTGGCGAACTTCTGCTGGCGGCGGCAATCTACGCGTCGCACACGCACCGGCTAAGCCTGCTCGTGATCCTTTGCGTCGGATCGCTGGCGGCCGTCCTCGGCGGCGCGACGGGCTATGGCGTTGGCCGTTCGGTGGCGGCCGCGACACTGAGTCGATACGGCCGTTTCGTCGGCCTTGGGCCGGCCCGCATAAGGCTTGGGCAATATCTGTTCGTCGTTCACGGCGGCAAGATCGTGTTCTTTCTGCGTTTCATCGCCCTG
>JAYTRF010000112.1:0-4757 GCA_043746375.1 Caulobacteraceae bacterium
AGGCGGAGGTGACCATGGAGACGATGAAGACCCCGGGCCCCGATCACCCGATTGAGATCAAAGCCCATCCGCGCCGGGTGCGCGCGCACTATCAGAACCATGTCGTTGCCGACAGCAGCGACGTTCTGGCGCTGATCGAGGCGGGATACCATCGGGTGTTCTATTTCCCGCGAGCGGACGTCTCGATGGAATATTTCTCCCGCACCGACCGCGACACCTATTGCCCCTACAAGGGCCACGCCGCCTACTTCACCCTGGTCATGGACGGCGCGATCACCGAAAACGCCGCTTGGACCTATGAGAGCCCCTATCCGGCCATGTCCGCCATAGAGGGCCGCATTGCGTTCTTCCCCAACGCCGTCGACGTTCAGGAAGGTGAGGCGACGGCAAGCGTTCCGGCACCGGGCGAGGTCGTGAGACACACCGACGCCGGGGCGGGCGCGTCGCAGGCGGAGCCCTGGCCGACCAACGCGCCTAATCCAGACACGGCCAAATAGACTCGGCCTCAAGGGTCAGTAGGCGAACGCCTCGAAGACCTGGGAGGCGTCGCCGCGCCATGGGCCGTTGTAGAGTTCCAAAAGGTGTTCCGCAGCAGTGACGCCCGTGTCGGCGATCTCTTCGAGTTCGGCCAGATAGCCCGTCTCATCGACCATGCCGGCGGACAGGCGAGCCCGGTTCCTCAGCCCCTGGTGGGCGATGGCCAGCATATCTTTGGCAACTTCCTGGACCGGGCGGCCGGCGACGACGGCCTTCAGGCCGTGCCTGGCCACGTCGGCGCGCACGTGCGCATGGTCGGCAGTCGTCCAGTGCTTGCACAGGTCCCATGCCGCCGCCTGGGCGGCCGGATCGTAGAGTAGGCCGGCCCACAGGGCCGGCAGCCCGCATAGCCGGCTCCAGGGCCCGGCGTCAGCGCCGCGCATTTCGAGGTACTGCTTGAGACGCACTTCCGGAAAAATGGTGCTGACGTGTTCGACGAAGTCCTTGATCGTGGCGCGCTGGCCGGGAACCTCGGGCAGTGTTCCATCTATGAAGTCGCCGAACGAGCGCCCCGCGACATCGATGTACCGCCCGTCGCGCTTGACGAAATACATCGGTACGCCGAGCGCGTATCGGGCGTAGGTCTCGAAACTGAAGCCATCGTCAAAAACGAAGTCCAGCATCCCGGTGCGATCGGGATCGGTGTCGGTCCACACATTGGCTCTCGCCGACAGAAAGCCGTTGGGCTTGCCTTCGGTGAATGGGGAGTTGGCGAAAAGCGCCGTCGCAATCGGTTGCAGGGCGAGGCTGACGCGGAACTTGGCCACCATGTCGGCTTCGTCCGCGAAGTCCAGATTGGCCTGCACGGTGCAGGTGCGCAGCATCATGTCGAGCCCCTTCCCGCCGACCAGGGGCATGTACCGCCGCATGATCGCGTAGCGGCCCTTGGGCATGATCGGGACTTCGTCGCGCCGCCAGATCGGAGTGAATCCGAGACCCAGAAAGCCCAGACCGAGCTTGGCGGCCACGGCCTTGACCTCCTCCAGATGCTGGCCGGTCTCCTCGCAGATGTCGTGCATGGTCGCCAGCGGCGCCCCGGACAACTCGAACTGGCCGCCCGGCTCCAGGCTTACGTTGGCCAGTCCGCGCGAGAGACCGATCAGAATCTGGCGACTGCCGTCGCCTGACTCGTAGGTCGGGGCCCAGCCAAACTCCCGCAACCCCTCGAGAAGTGCACGGATGCCGGCGGAGCCTTCATAGGCGACCGGCGCATGGCTGCCGGCGTGAAAGACGAACTTTTCGTGTTCCGCTCCGACGCGGAATTCCGCCGCTGGCTTGCCACCGGCGGCGAACCAGGCGGTCAGATCGTCAAGAGTCAGGGGACGCTGATCGCAGAGGGTTTCAGCCATTGGTCCACCCCTCGCTCGCGCCGCCGTGCGTCCCGATGGCGCCCAATCGCCCCGCGACTTCAAGGGGAGGTGGGCGCCCCATCGCCCAGTCTCAAGTCCCGCCAGTCGCCAAGCGCCGATTGCCACAGGCTCATTGCGCAGATCGCGGCCGTGTCCGCGCGTAGGATTCGCGGCCCCAGCGACACTGCGGTCGTCGCCGGATGGGCGAGAAGGCGCGCGCGTTCAGCCGATGAAAAACCCCCCTCCGGACCGATCAGGATCGCCCACGAGACGCCCCCAATAGCGCAAAGCGCCTCCATCGCCCCGGGCGCATCCCCCGCTTCATCGCAGAACATGAGCTTCCTTTCGTCGGGCCAGTCCGCAAGTATGCGATCCAGACGAGCAGCCGCTAGCACGCGGGGAACATCCAGCCGGCCGGTCTGTTCGGCCGCCTCAATGGCGATGGCGCTGAGACGCGCCAGGTTGACGGTCGCGGGATTGGTGCGGTCGGTGATCACCGTCTGAACGCGCCGGGCCCCCAGTTCAGCCGCCTTTTCGACGATGGTTTCCAGACGCGGCCGCTTGACCAAGGCGACGATCAGATCGAGATCGGGCCCACGCGCCGGCGGACGTGTCTGAGATTCGACCACCAGTAGGCAGGCGCTTTTGGACGCCTCGCCGATGCGTGCGCGCCATTCTCCGTCGCGCCCGTTGAAGAGCAACAGGCCATCGCCGACGCCCTGGCGCATCACCGACGCCAAGTAATGGGCCTGCGGTCGATCGATTTCGATCCTGGCGTCGCCATGAAGCTCGCCGGCCACGAAAAGTCGGATCAATTGCCCTCCTCAAAGCCGCCCGCTCGGCTATGCTTGCGATCATGGCCAAAACGAACACCTATAGAGCCGATCTCCGCCACCTCCAGATCGACCTCGTTCGATACCAGAAGTGGGCGATGAAGAGCGGCGCCAAGGTGCTGGTGATTTTCGAGGGCCGCGACGGGGCCGGCAAGGACGGGACCATCAAGCGCATCGTCGAGCACCTCGCCTCGCGCAACACCCGCGTCGTCGCCTTGCCCAAACCCTCTGATCGGCAGCGCAGCCAGTGGTATTTCCAGCGCTACATCTCGCATTTGCCGGCAGCTAGCGACTTCGTGGTCTTCAACCGCTCCTGGTACAACCGCGCCGGCGTCGAGCGGGTGATGGATTTCTGCACCCCGCGCGAGCTGGAGGATTTTCTGCGCGACGTGCCATCGCTTGAGCGAATGCTCGAGGAATCCGATGTGCGGGTGATCAAGATCTGGCTGGACATCTCCAAGCAAGAACAGGCCGACCGCCTCAAGGTCCGCCGCTCCGATCCGCTCAAACAGTTGAAGATCAGCGACCTGGACGAGGCGGCCCAGAAGAAATGGAAGGACTATTCAAAAGCGCGCGACGACATGCTTGTCCGTACCCACACCGCCATCGCGCCGTGGATCTGCGTGCATGCCGACGACAAGAAGCCCGCCCGTCTGAACGTCATTCGCTACCTGTTGCGCACCCTCGCGCCACCGGAGGTCTGCGAGCACGTCGGGAACCCCGATCCCAAGGTTCTGTTCCCGTTTGAGGCAGCGGCGCTGACCGACGGTCGACTGGCCAAGTAGGCGGCTGTCGCTCACCCATACTTCAGGAGAAAACCATGGATCATGTCCGCCTTGGAACCACCGGCCTGAAGGTCTCGCGCATCTGCCTGGGGTGCATGACCTACGGCAGCTCGAAATGGCGGCCCTGGGTCCTTGACGAGGAGGCGAGCCTGCCATTCTTCCGCCAAGCCATCGAGGCGGGGATCAACTTCTTCGATACCGCCGATGTCTACTCAGCCGGAGAGAGCGAGCGGGTCACCGGCAAGGCGCTGAGGGAATTCGCCAAGCGTCATGAGGTAGTCATCGCCACCAAGGTCAATGGCCCGATGGGCGCCGACGCCAACAATAGCGGGCTTTCGCGCAAGCATATTTTGGACGCGATCGATCGCAGCCTGACCAGGCTCGGCGTTGACTATGTCGACCTTTACCAGATCCACCGCTTCGATCCGGCGACGCCGGTGGAGGAAACGCTTGAAGCGCTGAACGATGTCGTGCGCGCCGGCAAGGCGCGCTACATCGGCGCCTCCTCGATGTACGCTTGGCAGTTCATGAACATGCTGGCGACATCGCGCGCCAACGGCTGGACAAGGTTCGTCTCCATGCAGCCGCAGTACAACCTCGTCTATCGCGAGGAAGAGCGCGAGATGCTGCCGTTGTGCGCCGACCAGGGTATCGGCGTCATCCCTTGGTCTCCGCTCGCGCGCGGGTTCCTGGCTGGCGGCCGAAAAAATCCAGGCGAAGGCAATACCGAACGGGCGCGCTCGGATGAATTCGCGCCGCGGCTCTATTACCGAGAGCCGGATTTCGCGGTCGTCGATGCCGTCGAGACCATCGCCAAGGCGCGCGGCGTCTCCAACATGCAGATCGCCCTGGCCTGGGTGCTGAGAAATCCCGCGATTACCGCCCCGATCGTCGGCACATCGAAGTCCGGGCACCTGAACGACGCCGTCGGCGCGTTGTCGCTGCAACTGACCGACGAGGAAATCAAGGCGCTAGAGGGTCCATACAAGCCCAAACCGGTGCTGGATCACGCCTAGGCCGTTGTCCAAAGCCGTCGAGCTTTCCGCGAGGCAAGCGCGGCGCATCGCCCTCGCGGCCCAGGGCTTGGCCGCCTCAAGGCCGGCAGGCGAGCCGGGGGTCCGCCGGCTCCAGACCATGGCGGCGCGGCTGGGCGCGATCCAGATCGACTCGGTCAATGTCCTGGCGCGCGCCCACTATCTGCCGGCCTTTTCCCGGCTGGGCGCCTACCGCAGGGAACTGTTGGAGCGCGAGGC
>JAYTRF010000113.1:0-7843 GCA_043746375.1 Caulobacteraceae bacterium
GGGGTATTGTCATTGATGTCAGTAGGCACGGCGCGCAATCCCACCCCGCCTGCGCCGGCCGCCAGCGACACAACGGCTGCCCCGTCTGAGTCGATCGTCCAGTTGAAGCGCGCCGAGCCGCCGCCGCTGCGAAAGCGGGGATTGTACACGGCGGAAGGCGCCGCACCGCGTGCCCATGGCGAGAGGGCGCGCCAATCGTCGTAAGCCCGGCCATAGTCACCGGCGGCGATCTCGCCTTCTGCGAGGGCGGCGGCTTCCGCGTCCGTGGGGGGATGGCGGGAGCTTTTCAGGCCCGTCAGAAGCTCGGTGACAGCCTTGAGTCCAATCGGTTTGGCCGCCAGCCCTTCGGTCAGTTCTTCGCGCCACGGCGGGTTGGTGGCTAACAGGGCGACTAAGGGAGCCAGAGCGCCTGGCTGGTTCAGGGCTTGCGCAGCCACCGCAGGGATAGCGGCTCTCACCTGGCCAGGCGAAAGGCGCAGGAGTACGCCCAGTGTCGCCCAAGCCGTCGGGTAATCGGCCCTCTCGAGCGCGCTGGCAAAGCCGTAGGCTTCGGCCGGCGCCTCCCGGCGGGAGAGGCGCCGGGCAACGGAGAACATCCTGTCGGCGCGCGCCCGATCGCCCTGCAACAGGGCGATGACGCCCAAATCGCTATAGGCCCGCGCCTCGATGGGCGCCTCGCGCACGGCCCGGCGGAGCTGCGCCGCAGCCCAGTCAAGCGCCGGCGGCTGACGACGAATGTCGGCTTCGGCGGCCGACAGTAGCGCTTCGTCGTTGGCGGGATCGATGGCCAAAGCCGAAATTGGCGTGGAACTCGCCAGTTGATCGGCGACGGCCGTGCGGACAATCCACCATCCCAATGCGCAGATGATGGCAGCGATTGCCACCGACGCCAGCAGGCCAGCCGCACGTCCGCCCGTGCGCCCAGGCGCGGAGCCGATCGCTGGGACGTGGGGGCTCGAAATTCTAACCGGTCTCCTGCAGGTCGACGAGCTTGGGCTTGGTCTCTGCAGCCTTGTAACGATAGTCTGCGTCGCCGTAGCCGTAACCGTAGCCGTAGCCGTAGCTATAGCCGGAAGTCTTGGCGTCGAACTTGGTCATGATCGCGCCGATGATCCGGCCGCGACCGACACGCAGGCGCTGCAGGGCGGCGTTGACGAAACCCAGCCGCGTCTGACCGGCCTCAATGACGATCATGGTTCCCACGGCGACGCTGGAAAGCAGGGTGGCATCGGCCAGGCCCACCACCGGCGGTCCGTCGATCAGCACCAAATCGAAATTAGCCTGCGCCTCAGCGAGCAGCGCGCCAAGGCGTTTTCCCGCCAGCAACTCGGTCGGATTTGGCGGCAGAGGCCCGCTTGGGATCATCCAGAGATTTGCGATGCCGGACTTTTTCACCACTTCAGCGAACCTCGCCCCGCCTGCGAGGCAGTTGCTCAGACCCGGAGCGTTGTCACCGCCCAGAAGGCGATGAATGGAAGGATTTCGCAGATCGGCGTCGATGACGAGCACGCGCATGCCTAGCTGGGCGAAACAGCGGGAGAGGGCCACGGTCGTCGTTGACTTGCCTTCCCCGGGCCTGCTGCTGGTGACAAGCAGACTTTGCGGTACGCCATCTCCGGTGGCGAACTGCAGCGCAGTGCGGATCGAATAGTGCGCCTCCGAAAATGGCGAGCGGAAATCGGCCAGAGCCACGGCTGGAACGACCCCCTTTTCGAGCGCCGGGGTGGCACCCAGCAAGGGCAGGCCGAGGCGCTGCTCGATTTCTTGGGGAACCCTCAGACTTTCATCGACATGCTCTAGGGCGAAGGCCACGGCGCCGCCGACCAGGGCGCCCAGCAGCGTGGCTAGTCCCAGATTCAGCAACCAGTTCGGCTGATACGGCAGGTTCGGGGCCAGCGCCCGGTCGACGATGGAAATATTGTTGGTGCCGACTCCGCCGGCAATGCCGACTTCCTTGTAGCTTTGCAGCAAGCCGTCGTAGAGCGACTTGTTGGTGTCGACTTCACGTTGCAGGGTGTCGTATTGGATGCTGCGCTCGCGCAGGTCGAGTGAACCCGTCTTGGCCTGGCCAAGTTGTCCTGAGAGCATCTGCTCAAGATGCGCCGCGGCGACATATTGCGACTGAAGCGATGTCTTGACGTCGTTGACCTGAGCTTGAATCTGCCGGTTAACCTCGTCAATTTGAGCCTTGATCTGCTGCATCTTCGGATAGTCGGCGTTATAGGTTTGCAGCCCCTCCTGGTACTGTGACGCCAGCTTGCCTTTGTCGGCCTCGAGCTGCTGGATGGCGGCGTTGCTTTCCACCTGAGGAAGTCCCAGGCCAGAGGAGTTCCGCGCCTGTTCCCAAAGCGCTTGCGCCTTGATCCGTTCGTCCCTGGCGCTGTCTACCGCAGTGTTGAGCGACTCCAAGGTGCCGTTGCTTAAGGGCTTGCCTTCGTCGACATCGATGATCTGCTGCGCCTGGGCGTATGCCACCTGCCGCCGCTCCGAATCCTCCAGCTTGTTGCGGATGTCCTGCAGCTTGTTGTCCAAGAACGCCCTGGCGTAGTTCGACGCCTCGAATCTCCGGTCCAGATTGGACTGGATGAACTGATCGGCGAAGGCGTTGGCGATCGCCGCGGACAGGTTAGGGTCAGGTCCCGAATAAGAGATTTTGAATATGTGCGATCCGCGCACAACCTCGGCGTGCAGGCCCACAGCCACGAGGTTGGTGGCCTGCGACTCGCGCTGCTCGGGGGTGGCGGAAACCTTACCCGGAACGCTCGATCCTCCGAGGTGAGCCAGATGGATCAGCTGGCCGATCGGCGAGGCCGATCGGCGGGTCAAAAAGTCGTTGTTGTTGCTCAGCCCCAGGACGCGCACCACTCTCTGAGCCAGGGCTCGGCTTTGAAGCAACTGGATCTGGGTGGAGTAAAAGGACAGGTCGTCGCCCTGGGCACGCTCGCCTTCATTGTCGTCCTTTGTATGCACCAAACGGGCGGCCTCCCGCTCCACCTGCACAGTGGCCGATGCCCGGTAGAGCGGCGTGCTGAGCAGAGTGAAGGCCAAGCCGAAGCTCAGGAACACCAGCACGCAGATGCCGATGGTCACCCGGCGCTTGACCATCATCCGCCAGTAGTCGAGCAGATTGACCTCGATGGGCGCCGGCCCCTGGCCAGATCCGCGGGAGCCGTCATAGTGCGCCGGCGTGTCCCCGCCGACAGGCGCCAATGCCAGTCGACCGGAGGTCGCTCCGCCAACGCTGAAGGGTAGGTCGCGCTCGGTCATCGGTTGGTAGTGTGTCTCAAAACCAGGGCGAGCCAAAATGGCTCACGGGACGCGCGGGACGAGACCAAACAGGGGCACGGACTGCAACACATTATGGAACAGGGCCTTGGCCGCAGATGTATTGACCTCAACCAGATCGTTTCCATAGAGCGTGGGATCGACCTGGGTTCCCTTGCGCACGGCGTTTAGATTGAATCCCGCTGCCAGACGTTGGCCGTTGACCGTTCGAAAGATCGCGATCCGGCCCAACTTCGCGTTCTGGGTTGTCCCATGAGCGAGCGCCAGGGCCTGCAGCAGTGTGGTCTTGCCCTCGATGGGATAGATGCCCGGCTGATTGACTTCGCCTTCAACGGTGATCCGCTGGCTGGAATATTCTTTGACGAAAACCGATACTTCCGGCTGCTTGACATATTTCTTAAGCCGTTCGCCGATGGCTTGCTGTAGGTCCATAGCCGTATCGCCGTTAACGGACATCGTGCCGATCAGCGGCAGAGAGATTTGGCCGGCGCCCGACACTCGCACGGTGCCGACCTCCGCAGTGATCTCGGGGACCTGTGGCGCAGTGATCTCAAGCAGGTCGAGCGGGCCGATCCGGTAATCGGCATCGGCGGCGACCGGGCGGACAGCGGGTTGGGGCGGCAGGCTAGCCCCCAGACTGGCGCCGTCGCCACTGTCGCCCGTTCCGCAAGCACTCAGAACCATGGCAAGGGCGGCCGCTGCGACCGCTCTTGTCGTGGTCCGGATACGGCCTCGCCCGGCAATTTCGAAAAAACGCATTTCCACCATTTCAGCGATCCGGAGGGTCTATTGTAGCTTCCGGTTAGCGGCGCGATCAAGGGTGGCCTGCCGGGGTGGCCTGCCGGGGTGTGGCCTGCCGGGGCCAATTCACCCGTGTGGGCATCGCACCCGATTGCATGTACAATGCGCCAGAGGGTGGCAGCTCCCGGATTGAGGACAGTGCTTTGAACGCTGCCGAGTTGGAGGCCTTGAACCAGACCTTCGCGGACGTCGAGAGGGCGATCAACAACCTGAACGCCCGACTGCAGGCGACCATGGCCTATGCGGCCAGCCTGCCGGGCGCTGATCGCGTCAACGACGCAGACATACAGTCCCGGCTGGCGCTCACCGCTATGGCGCCGGTGCTCGATGGAGGTCAGCGCGCGCCGCAGGAATTCGTCGATGAAGCGTTTCGCGAGCTTGGCAGGATGGCATGCGAACCCGCAGCCAGGAAGGGGCCAAAGGTTCGCACGGGGAGTTGAGACGGCGCCAACTCAAATTATAGTGTTGTCGCAATAGGCAAACGCTCGACTAGCTGGGTACGGATTGGGGTTCTCCGGACGCTCTCCAGCGAGGCGCGACCATCTCCGCATCGCCTGGCGCGCGGGAAACACACAGCACCTCGACAGGGCCGCCAAGCCTACCGCATTCGAACACGCCGATGGCCAGAACCCCCGTCAGATAGGCGCCGGTGTCTAGATTGGTGCGGTGAGGCAGACGTTCAACGTCGGCAATCTGCAACTTCTCGCGCCATTTGGGACTATGGCCGTGGACCACATGATGGCTGAGCCGCTCCAGATTGGATCTGAGGAAGCGCTCGCGAATCCACAGGCATGTCGTCGCGCTCTGTTCATCGAGCGGCGCCGCCGGGTCAATCCCGGCATGCACGTAGACGCGCTCATCGTCGCGGACCATCAGCGGAAGATCCGCCATCCAGTCTAGGTGAGCGGGGGGGATCAGGACCCCACTGGCGGCGTGGCGACCACTCCAGCCATAGCTGCGCATGGTTTCCTCACCGCCATGGAACATCCACGCAGACATCCTGTTCAGGTCCCCGCCGCGAATGGCCTCGACCATCATCGCTTCGTGGTTGCCCTTGAGACAGACGATGCGTTGCGCAGGCGCATGGGCCATAAGGTATTCGACCACGCCGCGGCTTTCGGGCCCTCGATCCACATAGTCCCCAAGCATGACGATGCGGCTGTGCTCACCGGCCCCATGGTCGTGGATCGAGGCCATGGCTTCGAGCAACAAATCGAGGCGGCCATGAACGTCGCCGATGGCATAGGTGAATTTTCGCATGACTCGATAGACCAGGAACTTCCCGCAACGGCGCAAAACTGTTGGCGCGCCGCAACCCCCACCTCGCAAGGTTATTCGCAGATCTATGCCGCCGCAACGACAACCAAGCCCAAAACGCGACGAAAAGTTTGAGCGGAGTGTTTTTCAGATAGGGTCTCGTCCAGTCGAATTCGGGAGATGCAATGCGCAAGGGAATTGTCCTAGCGGGGGGCGCTGGCAGCCGCCTTCACCCCATCACTTCGGTTATCAGCAAGCAACTGATGCCGGTGTACGACAAGCCGATGATTTACTATCCGCTCTCCGTCCTGATGCTGGCTGGGATCCGCGAAATACTGATCATAACCACGCCGCGCGATCAGGACGCCTTTCGCGCACTTCTCGGTGATGGCGCGCAGTGGGGCGTCTCCTTTGTCTATGAGGCGCAGCCGAGCCCCGGCGGTCTGGCGCAGGCGTTTCACATCGGCGCCGACTTCCTGGCCGGCGGACCGAGCGCCCTGATCCTTGGCGACAATATCTTTTACGGCAATCTGCTGGCTAACCTCCTGACCCGGGCGAACAGCCGACGCCGCGGAGCCACGGTATTCGCCTACCATGTCGTCGATCCGGAGAGGTACGGAGTGGTGTCATTCGACGACGATGGAAGGGCTGAAACGCTCGAAGAGAAGCCCGCCCATCCGAAATCCAACTACGCAGTCACCGGACTCTATTTTTACGATGAACGGGCCGCCGATTTCGCCCGCTCGATTTCTCCCTCCGCGCGCGGCGAACTGGAGATCACCGACGTCAACCGGCTTTACCTCGAAGCGGGCGCTCTAAACGTCGAGGTGATGGGGGCGGGATTTGCCTGGCTTGATACGGGCACCCCCGCATCCCTTCTCGACGCCGCTATGTTCACCAGGATCATCGAGGATCGACAGGGTCTGAAGATCTGTTGCCCGGAGGAAATCGCCTGGCGGATGGGTTTCATCGACGGGGCCGCCCTTGGTAACCTCGGTCGTGCAATGGGCAGCAGCGCCTACGGCGCCTACCTGCTCGGGCTCGCTGGCCGGGCAGCGGGCAAGCGCCGTTGATGAGACCCGGCGGCCCACGATATCAACCCTGCGGCGATGATGAAACCGAGGCGGGTCTGCCACCCTTCAGGGCGGCAAGATAGCTGGCCACGGTCCGGGCGATACCTTCGGCAAAGTCGACCGCGGGTGCGTAGCCCAGCAGCCGCCTGGCTTTGGAAATGTCAGCCCAGGAGTGCAGAACGTCGCCCGGACGGAAGGCGCGATGATGTCTCTCGCCCCGGTAGGTCACGCCGCGATCGGCCAGAGTCGCCACGAGAACCTCGAACACCTCACTCAGGGTCAGCCTTTTACCGCATGCGACGTTGTAGATCTCGTCCGTGGCCTCGCAGGAGGCCACGGCCGCCAGAATGTTGGCCTGCACGACGTTGTCGACATAGGTGAAGTCCCGGCTGGTGGAACCGTCGCCATTGATCCAGACCGGAGCCTGGGAGAGCATGGCGGCGATCCAACTTGGAATCACGGCCGCATAGGCGCCCAGCGGGTCCTGGCGGGGGCCAAAGACGTTGAAGTAGCGCAAGCCGACACACTTGAAGTCGTAGGTCCTGGCGAAGACAGCGGCGTAGAGTTCGTCGACATATTTGCTCACCGCATAGGGAGACAGTGGCTGGCCGATCGTCTCTTCGCGTTTGGGAAGGGCCGCATGGTCGCCATAGGTCGAGCTGGACGCCGCATAGACGAAACCTCGGACCTGCGCGTCCTTGGCCGCCGAAAGGATGTTGACGAAACCACCCACGTTGACCGCGTTGGTGGTCGCTGGATCGGCCAACGACCTTGGCACCGATCCAAGACCGGCTTGGTGCAGGACAAGGTCGCGGCCGCAGACGGCGCGCTTGCACACATCGATGTCGCGGATGTCTCCCTCGATCAGGACAAATCGCGACCAATCGGCGGCGCCCAGACTGTGCTGGATGCTCTGAAGATTTTCCTTTTTGCCGGTGGAGAAGTCGTCGAGGCCAACCACCGCCTGCCCATTGGAGAGCAGGCTTTCCACTAGGTGCGAGCCAATGAATCCCGCCGCGCCGGTCACCAGCCAGCTGCGTGGTTGTTCCCTCAATGTTTTGAGGGCGGCCTGATAGGCAGTGTCCATGAACGGGCTCGACGGGATGAGTGAAACTGCCGAGCGCCCGGCGCGGGCTAGCTCGGCAGGATCATCAAGGCCAACCGGGACGGTGCTGGCAAGTCGGAATGTTCAAGGACCCTCGGCACGGCCAATGGGAGGGCGCCGGTTCCCCTACTGATAGGCGGCGGTGACGGTGAAGGCGCCGCTGTAGGCGCCGGGTGTGGTTGTGGCGGTGAGGGTGACGGTGCCGCCGACTGCGACGGTGAGACTGCCGGCGGTGTTGAGGGCGCCCGACAGGGTCTGGGAGCCGGTGTTGGTGGCGGCCAGGGTGACGGGGAGGTTATCGGCGGACGAGCCGGACGTGGTG
>JAYTRF010000114.1:0-11826 GCA_043746375.1 Caulobacteraceae bacterium
GCCAGCTTCCGCTGATACGCTGTTCGATAGCCAATCTTCCCTGATGAGGTCCGAACGATACGCTGTTAGGCGAAAATGGATTCCCTGTTCCGTAGCTTAACAGGTACGCCGTTCCCCGGCGGCTAACCTACGGAAAGCCCGAGAAAAAATCCTGGAAACCTGGCGCGATCGAGGCGCTAGATCCCCAAAAACAGCGAGATTCCCTGTTTAAATCCCTGTTAGCAGGGAAAACAGGCGCGCGGACGCGAAAGCGGACTTGCGCGCAGGCCGCTGGAGAAAGAGCCGGGTTCTAGGTCGCAAATGGCCCCGCAACAGACGCTTCGTAGCGTCTCCCCAGGACACCCCTAGCGAGCAAGCCGCCGGAAAGGCGGACGAAATTAGCTAGAGGAGGGAACAACCCCGGGAGACCAGGACTGTGTGGTGGACGCGGCTGGGATCGAACCAGCGACCCCCTCGGTGTGAACGAGGTGCTCTCCCGCTGAGCTACGCGTCCGTTGGCCCGTCTGGAGGGCATCGGCCTATAGCGGCTGGGGCAGGGGGCGACAAGGGGCCCAGGAGCCGCGCGCACGCCGCCGGAAGTTCATCGAAATGGTCGATCAGGACGTCGGGGCCCAGCTGTGCCGCCGGCACTTCGGTATAGCCGAAACTGACCAGGACCAGGGGTACGCCGGCGGCGCGGGCCGCCTTCGCGTCCGCCTCCGAGTCGCCGACCATGACGGCTCTGTCCAGCCGTCCGCCGGCCTTGGCGATCGCGGCGATCAGATGGGCCGGATCGGGCTTGGCCGCGGGCGCGGCGTCCGGGCCCACGATGGCGGCGAAGCGGTCAATGAGACCCAGTTCGCGGATCAGCAGGGTCGCCAGATCGGTCGGCTTGTTGGTGCAAATGCAAAGCCTGGCGCCCGCCTGGGCGAGCGTGTCCAGGGCGGTGGTTGCGCCCGGATACGGCCGGCTTTCTTTGGCGATGCGCCTGCGATAGGCGTCGATGAAGCGATGGAACAGCGCCTCGATGTGCGGCCCTGGATCGTTCGCGCCGGCGGCCAGGAAGCCGCGGGCGATGAGCTTGCGAGCGCCTCGCCCGATCAGGGGCCGCGCAACGGCGAGGGGCAGGGGGGCCAGGTTTTCGCCCTCAAGCAAACCGTTCAGTACGGCGACCAGATCGGGGGCGGTATCGACCAGCGTGCCGTCGAGGTCGAAGGCGATGGTGGCGCCGTTGAGAGCGCCAGGATCCGCAGGGTCCGATGGGCGTGACATGGCGCGCTTCCGCAAACGAAACCGGTGGCCGTTTCGGCCAAACGCCGTTTAATGGCAAGTGCTCGCAAACTTTGGAATCTACCGCAAGGATTCGACCATGACCGCCAGCGACGCGCCCGCCAGAGCCGCCGTCATCCTTGCCGCGGGCCGGGGCGAGAGGATGGCGTCGCCAACCGCCAAGGTGCTGCACAAGATCGGCGGCCGAACCCTGATCGATCATGTCATCGATACGGCGCAGGCGCTGGGCTGCGCGCCGGTGATCGTGGTGGTCGGCGATCATTCGCCGCAGGTGCACGCCCATGTGGCGGCGCGCCTCGGCGAAGCGGCTGTTGCGGTTCAGGATCCGCCGCTCGGCACCGGGCATGCGGTGCTGGCCGCGAAGGCCGCTCTCGGCGACTTTAGCGGCGATGTGGTGGTGACCTATGCCGACTGTCCGCTGCTGACGGCCAAAGCGGCCCGCTCGCTGTTCGAATTGCGGGATGCAGGTGCGGACATCGCCGTCCTTGGCTTCGAGGCCGCCCGGCCCGGGGCCTACGGACGTCTCGTTTTGGGTGGATCCGACGTTCTCCTGCGCATCGTGGAAGCCAAGGACGCGGGGCCTGAGGAGTTGGCCATTGCGACCTGCAACAGCGGCGTCCTGGCCGCGTCGGCGCCGTTGTTGTTCGATTTGCTCAGCAGGGTGAAGGCGGACAACGCCAAGAAAGAATATTACCTCACCGATATTGTCGGCTTGGCCACCGAGGCCGCCTTGGCGGTGCGCGTCGCCTTCGCCGGTGAAGACGAGGTCGCCGGCGTGAATTCGCAAGGCGAGTTGGCGGCCGTGGAGGCGGCCTTCCAGGCCGCTGCGCGGGCGGCGGCGCTGGCCTCCGGTGTGACCATGACCTCGCCCGAAACGGTCCACTTTTCGTGGGACACGCGCCTAGCGCCGGGGGTCGCCGTTGAGCCGTACGTGGTCTTCGGTCCCGCAGTTACGGTGGCCGCCGGCGCCGTCATCCGCGCTTTTTGCCATCTAGAGGGGGCCGAGATCGGCGAAGGCGCGCTCATCGGGCCCTACGCCCGCCTGCGCCCCGGCGCGCAGATCGGCGATGGAGCGCACATCGGCAACTTCGTCGAGGTCAAGAAAGTCAGTTTCGGGGCCGGCGCCAAGGCCAACCACCTGGCCTATCTGGGCGACGGGTCGGTGGGAGCAGGCGCCAACATCGGCGCAGGCACGATCTTCTGTAACTACGACGGCTTCGACAAGTTCGACACCCACGTCGGCGACGGGGCCTTCATCGGGTCCAACAGCGCCCTGGTCGCCCCCGTGACCATCGGTCCTGGGGCGTACACCGGCTCCGGTTCGGTGATTACTCGCGACGTGGCCGCCGATGCCCTGGCCCTTGGCCGCGCTTCCCAGGTCGAGAAGCCCGGCTGGGCTTCGGCGTTCCGATTGCGCAAGCGGGCGGCGAAGGCCAAGGCGTGACCGTCGAGGAGCAGAAGCGCGCGGCGGGAGACGCCGCGGCGGCGCTGATCGAGCCTGGCATGGTGGTCGGTCTTGGCACCGGCAGCACCGCGGCATGGTTCGTCAGGGCGCTTGCCGGGCGTCGCATCAGCGTACGCGGCGTGCCGACGTCCGAGGCGACGGCCGCGCTGGCGCGGTCGCTCGGCATCGAGGTGATCGGCCTGGATGACGTCCAAGCCATCGACCTCACCGTCGACGGCGCCGACGAGATCGCCCCGGGTCTGGCGCTGATCAAGGGCGGCGGCGGGGCGCTGATGCGTGAAAAGCTGGTGTGGAGCGCATCACGCCGATGCGTGGCCATCGCTGACGCCCGCAAGCAGGTCCAGCGCCTCGGCGCTTTCCCCCTGCCTGTCGAGGTGGTCGCCTTTGGCCATGCGGCGACAGCCAGACGCATTGGCCAGGCGCTGCAGAACGCGGGTATCGATGCCGAGCCGCGTCTGCGAGTCGCGGGCGGGGCGGCCGTGATCACCGATGGCGGGAACGTCATCTACGATGCCGATTGCGGCGCTATCCTGGCGCCGGAGAGCTTGGCCGAGGCGCTGAAGGCGCTCACCGGCGTGGTCGAGCATGGCCTTTTCCTGGGAATGGCCGACCGCGCGCTCATCGCCACCGATGGCGGCGTGCTCCTGCTGGACGCTTGAAGGAACCTCAGTTTTGGCCAAATTCGACTACGACCTCTTCGTCATTGGCGCCGGCTCGGGGGGCGTGCGGGCGGCGCGGCTGGCGGCCATGACCGGGGCCAGGGTCGCTATAGCCGAAGAGGACCGGGTCGGGGGCACCTGCGTTATCCGCGGCTGCATACCCAAGAAATTCATGGTTTACGCCAGTGAATTCTCGCAGCACTTCAAGGTCGCCCAAGCCTTCGGCTGGGACGTGGCCGAGACGTCATTCGACTGGCCGCGGTTCCTCGCTGCCAAGGACAACGAGATCGCCCGGCTCTCCGGGATCTATGTCACCAATCTGCAAAATGCCGGCGCCGACCTCGTCCATGCACGGGCGCGGCTCACCGACGCCCACACGGTCGAACTGGTCGGCAAGGATCGCAGCGTCACGGCGGAAAAGATCCTCGTCGCCACCGGGGGCCGCCCCGCCCTGCCGCGGGACCTGGAGGGAATTGAACACGCGATCACTTCCAACGAAGCTTTCCACCTGCAAACTCTGCCAAAGCGCATCCTGATCGTCGGCGGCGGCTATATCGCCGTGGAGTTCGCCGGCATTTTCAATGGTCTGGGCGTGAAGACGAGCCTCATCTATCGGGGCGCCAACATCCTGCGCGGCTTCGACAACGATGTCCGGGCGCACCTGGAGGGCGAACTCGAAGCCAGGGGTGTCCAGGTCATCCTGGGTTGCGCCCACGCCTGCATCGAAAAGACCGCCGACGGCCTGGTCAGTCAGCTTTCCAACGGCCACGCGGACGCCAGCGATGTAGTTTTGTTCGCCACCGGCCGCGAGCCCTACACAGCCGACCTCGGCCTTGAGGCGGCGGGCGTGGCCCTGAACAGCCGGGGCGCGGTGACCGTTGACGACTATTCGCGCACCAATGTCGAGAATATCTGGGCCGTCGGCGACGTGACGGACCGGATGAATCTCACCCCGGTGGCGATCCGAGAGGCCGCCGCCTTCGCGCAAAGTGAGTTCCACGGCAATCCAACGTCCTTCGACCACGCTAACGTAGCCAGCGCCGTCTTCTCGCAGCCGCCGATCGGCGTCGTTGGGCTGAGCGAAGCCGATGCGCGCCATGGCGGCCGAAAGATCGACATCTATCGCTCAGTGTTCCGGCCGATGAAGGCCACTTTCTATGGCGGCCAGGAGCGCATGCTGGTCAAGTTGGTGGTGGATGCCGCCTCCGGCCAGGTGCTCGGCTGTCACATTGTCGGTCCCGATGCCCCCGAGATGATCCAGATGGCCGCGATCGCCATCAAGATGGGCGTCACCAAGGCACAGTGGGACGACACCTGTGCGGTCCATCCGACCGCTGCGGAGGAGCTGGTGACCATGCACGAGCCCTACCGCGCTCCCGACCTGGCGATGAGCGGGTAATCGTACGGGCCGACCGAGGTCCTTTTTGCCTTCACCGCGCCCTTGCGATAGAGCGGCGGCGCTTAACCAAGGCTCTGGTCATGAACAACCCCTGGACGCCCGCCTCCTGGAGGCAGCGGCCGGCGCGGCATATTCCCGCCGACTACGCCGACGCCGACGCTGTCGCGCGGGTCGACGCCGAACTTCGCCGCATGCCGCCGCTGGTCTTCGCCGGTGAAGCGCGACGGCTGAAGGCGTTGCTTGGCGAGGTCGCGGCGGGCAAGGCGTTTCTGCTGCAAGGGGGCGATTGCGCGGAAAGCTTCAAGGAATTTTCCGCCGACAACATCCGCGACACCTTTCGCCTGATCCTGCAGATGGCGGTGGTGCTGACCTTCGCCGGCGGCAAGCCGGTGGTGAAGGTCGGGCGCATGGCCGGGCAGTTCGCCAAACCTCGCAGCGATCCTACCGAAACCGTCGGCGGCGTAACTCTGCCGGCCTATCGGGGCGACAACATCAATGGCATGGAGTTCGAGGCGGTTTCACGCGCCCCCGACCCGCAGCGCCTGTTGAAGGCCTATGCCCAGTCGTCGGCGACCCTCAATTTGTTGCGCGCGTTCGCCGGCGGCGGCTATGCCGATCTGCACAACATTCATCGTTGGACCTTGAGCTTCGTCGAAGGCAGCCCGCAGGCGGCGCGGTACCGCGAACTCACCGACAAGATATCCGAGGCGCTGACGTTCATGGCCGCCATCGGCGTGACTCCGCAGAGCCACCAGGATCTGCATCGCGTGGAATTCTTCACCTGCCACGAAGCCCTGCTGCTCGGCTTCGAGGAGGCCATGACCCGCATCGATTCAACCAGCGGCGACTGGTACGATGTCTCGGCCCACCTGCTGTGGATCGGTGAGCGCACGCGCCAGCTGGACGGCGCGCACGTCGAGTTTGCACGCGGCGTCAACAATCCGGTCGGTCTGAAGGTCGGGCCAACGCTCGAGCCCGACGAACTGATGGCGCTGATCGAGGCGCTCAATCCGGCCAACGAACCTGGGCGCCTGACCTTGTACGGCCGTTTCGGGGCCGAGCGGATCGGCGAGCGTCTGCCGCGCCTCCTGCAAGCCACGCGCGCCGCTGGCGCCCAGGTCGTGTGGGCGACCGACCCCATGCACGGCAACACCGTCAAGGCGAACAACGGCTACAAGACAAGAAGCTTCGACAAGATCCTCTCGGAGGTCAAAAGCTTCATCGAGATCGCCCAGAGCGAGGGCGTGCATCCAGGCGGCGTGCACCTTGAGATGACCGGCCAGAACGTCACCGAATGTGTGGGTGGCGCCCGCGCTCTACGGGAGGTGGAACTCGCCGACCGCTACCACACCCATTGCGATCCGCGCCTGAACGGCGAGCAGGCGCTCGAACTGGCCTTCCTGGTGGCTGAAAAGCTCAAGGCCGAACGGCTCAGCGGCCTGGCGCGCGCGGCGGAATAGCTGAACGGCAAGCTTTCTCTAGCCTCTAGGCCGCCAGCAGGGACTGCGCCAAAGCCTCGAAGCGGGCGGCGAGCGGGTACATGTGCCGGTACTGCAGGATCTGCTTGGCCACCAGTTTCAGCCGCGTCTCGAAGCCGTGGTTGGCGAACGGCTCGCTGAGCGGCTGGTTGAACGGGCGGATGTCGCCGCGCTGGAACTCGAGCGCCGCGCTGATCCTGGCGTGAGCGGCGAACCGGCTCGCCTCGCCACCCCAGTGGAGAACGGCCTGGTTCCACATCAGAAACTCTCCGGGCTCCACCGGCAGAGCTCGAATCCTGGCGATCTCGATCCGCCATTGGCCCTCGTCGGCGGTGTTGTACACCGGGTCCCGATTGGCCGGCAGGAGGTACATGCAGCCGTTCTGCGGCATAGCTTCGGTGAGGGGGATCCAGGCCGTGAGCGATAGCGGCGCGCCATCGGCGGCCAGAGCCACGCGGCCCTTGTCGCGATGAGGTCGCCAGCCGCTCTCCTGCACGGCTGGATCGATGTGCCACGCCCAGAAGTCCGGGAGCACGCGGTACTGCGAGCCCAGAACCGCGCGCAACCATGGATCGAGGGCCTCGAAGCAGGCCCAGGCTTCGTCAAACAGAAAAATGAATGCGGGGGGAATGTTCAGGCGCCGGCAGTCGGCGACGGCCCGGGCGAGAGGCGTGACCAAAATCTCCAGCGCCGGGCAACGCCCCTGGAGATAACCTTCCTCGCGCAGTCGTTCCAAGCCAAGGGGAGGGCCCAGGCCGGCTATGCCGTCAGGGTCGACGTTTCTGGCCGCCTTCCCGCAAAGAGTGAGCTGCGGAAACAGCCCCTCCCAGAAAGATCTGCTCGCGACATCCGACAGGGGCAACGAAGCGACAGTCTGATCGGCTTGGCTCATTCTGCCCTCATATGCCGCTTGAGGCGCCTTTAGTAAAACTCCGAGCGCCGCTCC
Source organism: Caulobacteraceae bacterium (assembly GCA_043746375.1). Lineage (GTDB taxonomy): Bacteria > Pseudomonadota > Alphaproteobacteria > Caulobacterales > Caulobacteraceae > Acaudatibacter. The sequence goes on from JAYTRF010000114.1 coordinate 7,217, forward strand.
CATGGTGGGAATTACCATTCCCTGAAGCCATCGCCACGGCTGCTGCTTGCGCGGGTCCCCGCCCTGCGCCAGGGTCCGCGCCTTTTTTCGCACCATGATGGCTTTCCCAATGCGCGCTCCCGCGTCCGTTCGCGCCGATCTGACCGAGCTGTGGCTGCTGGCCTGGCCGGTGGTGATCTCGCGCCTGGGGATCATGACCATGGGTCTCACCGACGCCCTGGTGGTTGGCCGCTTTTCCGCCGTGCAGCTGGGCTTTCACGCACTTGGCTGGGCGCCGACCGCCGTGGTGGTGACCGTGGCCATCGGCCTGCTTTCCGGGGTCCAGGTCATGGCCTCACGGGCGATCGGCGAAGGCGAGCCGCGCAAGGCGGGAGCGGCCCTGCGCCGCGGCCTGACTTACGGCCTGTGGATCGGTCTGGCATCGGCGGCGGTTCTGGCCTTTTCCGGGCCGCCTTTGCTGCATGCCATTGGATTGGCTCCGAGCCTGGCCGACGGGGCCAGTGGGGTGTTGGTGATTTTCGCGTTATCTCTGCCGGCCTTCACCATCTCGTTCACGGCCGCGACCTGGCTCGAGGGTCTGGGACGGCCAAAACCCGCCATGACCATGATGTGGCTGGCCAATGGAGTGAACCTCGCCGTCGACCTGGTGCTGGTGCCCGGTCACCTGGGGGCGCCGGCGCTAGGCGCGGTCGGCGGCGGGTGGGCGACGTTCACCTCGCGCTCCATCCTGGCGCTCGCCACCCTGATCTACATCGTTCGCATGCCGGACGCCCGCGCTCTTGGGGTCTTCGACAAGCCGGCGCGCGACCGGATCACCGAGCGTGACCAGCGCCGCATCGGCTATGGCGCGGGAGCCTCGAATCTTTTCGAGGTCGCGTCTTTCGCCGGAATGAACATCATCGCCGGCTGGATCAGCGCCTTCACCGTGGCCGCCTACGCGATACAGAACAATGTCGCCTCCCTGGTGTTCATGGTTCCGCTGGGATTCTCGACCGCGACGTCGGTGCTGGTCGGCAGGGCGCATGGCTCTGGTGACCTGCGGGCGCTGAACCGCGCTTCTGTCGTCGGCTTTTGCGTGGTGATAGCCTTTGGATCAGTCATGGCGATGTTCATCTGGCCAGCCGCTGGAATGATCGCCCGCGCTTACACGCACGACACGACGACGGTGGCCATGGCGACCGTCACCCTGACGCTTTCCTGCCTTTTCCTGGCGCCGGACGGACTGCAGGTGGTCGTCGCCCAATCGCTGCGCGCGCGCGGCGATGTCCTCGCGCCAACCGCGACCCACTTTTTCAGCTACGCCGTTTTGATGGCTCCGCTGGCCTGGTACCTGGCCATCCCCAGGCACATGGGTCTGCCCGGGATCATCTGGGCGATCATCCTGGCCAGCTACCTTTCGGCCAGCCTGCTCATGGCGCGCTTCTGGATGTTGTCCAATAAACCCTAGACCCCGAGAATCCAGCCTTCCTCGTGCTGGGCGTCGATGACGACGTCCGGGGCCGTGTCCTTGGCCGGGGCAAAGAGTTCGCCCAGCTGCCCGGCCTCGTCGAGCCGGGCGAAGTGTTCGGCCGCTCCCCGCACCTGCGTCAGGTCACGCACCTCGCCGACGACGTGCGCCGGTCCGAACAGCGAGGGATAGATTTCCGCGACGACCACGTCGACGCCGGCGAGATCGGCTTCGCCCATCGCCTTCCAGCGGGTTTCGAACGGCCAGACCGCGAGCTTGGCTCCGAGCGCCGCCTTGAGGCGACGGACGACCGGGATGCCAAGGATCGCCTGGCTGCCAACGGACCCGGGGTATGCCAGCTTCCAGACTGGACTGGCGCCTTTGGCGGCTACTTCCGTGTGGCGAAATTCCGGCAGGTCGCCTGGACCGTGTCCGCGCCCCCGCTTTGAGTGCAGCGTTGTCAGCGCATCCTTGGGCGGGCACCCCCAGAATGGAAACGGGCCGCCGGTGAGCCGCCGATTGATCTCCGAACCGACCGAGAACCGGTTGTTCAGATTGTTGGGCTTGTCGGTGACCATGCGGTCGATCTGGTTCCACACCGAGCGCCAGGGTTCGTCGGCCGGCAGTTTCATAGCGGCGGCGAAACCGCGCGGAAAGCCGAGTGGGAAATCAAAACCGACGAGGGTGCGCTCGCTGCGTTTGGCCCGGTCATCGAGAATGGCGACCAGCAGCTTTTCGGCCTCGGCGCGCGTTGGCGGATTGTGCGCTTCGAAAGCCATGCGGAAACGCACGTCGCGTTTGAGGACGCCGATCCAGACGCTGTCCGCCCCTGTCGTCGGCTTGGCGGCGGCGCTCCAGTCGACCATCACATAGGCGTTGAACAGGCGCGCCACTTAAGGGGTCACTCTCAGCCGCTGCAGCAGGGACAGGCGTCCGTCATTCAGCGCCTGGGCCTGGACGGTCAGTTCCTCGAGATTGGCCTGCGGAGTCTTCAGCATTTCGCCGTTCTTGATGATCGACTGGTTCTGCTTGGCGAGGGTCTCCCACGCATTTTTCGCCCACTCGCCTGGGGTTTTCAGCCCCTTGGCCCTGGCGCCCAGGAACATCTGTTCGAAACGGCCGACGGCGACGCCGGCCCCGATCACCGGCGACGCCAGCCAGGTTACATCGCCCGCTATCCGCGCCCGCTCGATCAGGAATCCGTTAAGCCTGGCGCAGTTGGGGGCGACCTCCTCGATCTCCTCATCGCTCTGTGCGGGGTGGGCGCGCCCCGACCCCAACAGCACCGCCAATCCCTCAATCAGGGCCCCCGGCGGCAGGGCTGCAAGCTTGGGGCTGTCGGCGATTTCGCTGAGCCGCTTGGGGCTCGAGCCATCGGCGGCGAGCGCCTCGACGATCGGCTCATAGACCTCCTTTTTCAGCGTCACCTTGCCCAGTTGCGCCTCGACCTCGTAGCGGATCTGCTCCGCAGGGACGGTCAGGGCGACCCGCACCTGATGGAGCCGTTCGACCCGTTCCAGGGGCGACAGCCGCCGCGCGCCGCGCGTGTAGAGATCGCGACGGAACTGTTGATTGAGCAGGTAGTCGCGCACCGTCTCGCGCAGGACCCCGGCCGGATAGGTATTGATCAGTTCCCGCTGAGCCGGGGTGAGGTTGAAGCCGTCCATCTGTTCGAGAGCGCCGGCGGCGCAGGCATAGCTCAGCTTGGCCTGCGACAGCCACTCGTCGACCTCCGAGAAGTACATCGGAGTCCAGATTTCGTTGAAATATTCGTGCGCGAGATAATTGCGGTTCTGGCCCGCGATGGCGTCCAGCCGGCCCTTGGCCAATGGGTTGGCCTGAAAGTACCGCGCGCCGACTTCCGAGAGCTTGTTGCCAAAAGCGATGGCCGCGTCGATGCGGCTGACCATGCCCTGGATGTCCGTCCCGGCGGTCTGGGCGTGGATCGACATGATGTGGCGCAGCGGCATGGCTGTCGCCCAGCCCGGAAAGGTGTTGTAGCTGAAATAGACGCAGCCGCCGACCTTCAGCCGCTTGCGAATGGTGTCGACAATGGCCGTGCGATTGGCGTCGGAGACCCAGCTCCAGATGCCGTGCAGGACGATGTAGTCCATCTGCGGGATGTCATCGCGGGCCAGCATGTCGAGGAAACTCTCGTCGGAAAAATGCGCTGGCGCGCCCGAGACGTTGGCGATGGACTGAGCGTTGGCGGCGTGGACCGGATTGAAGTCCGCGCCCCAGAATTCGCCGGGGCAGGCGGCGGCCTGGATGTTGGCCGTGATCCCCTGGCCGTAGCCAAGCTCCAGGTAGCGCATGGGGCCGCGCCTCGGCGGCTCGTAGCCACTAAGCAGCAGCGAAAAGTCGATCAGCCCCGGCGCGAGCTCGCGGTAGTAGCCGTAGGTATAGTCGATGTCGGCGCGATAGCCGCTCGTCCAGTCCATGGGTGGTCTTTCAAGGCTCGCGGGCGGCGCGGAATGGAGCCCGCGCGCCCTTGGTTGTCAACGCGGGGCCGGTTAGAGTTTGACCAGCATCTTGCCCATGTTCTCGCCGCTGAACAGCTTGAGGAACGCCGCCGGCGCACGCTCGATGCCCTCTTCAACCGTCTCGCGGGCCCTGACCTTGCCCTCGGAGATCCAGCCCGACATGTCCTTGATGAACGCTGTCTGCATGTCGCCATGGCTGGAAACGATGAACCCCTCCAGGCGAAGCTGCTTGCCGACGCACAGGATCAAGCCGCGCACGCCTGCGCCCATGTCGGTGGCGTTGTACTGGGAGATCATGCCGCAGAGGGCGAAGCGGCCGAACGGCTTGGCGGCCATCAGCGCCGCTTCGAGATGTTCGCCCCCGACGTTATCGAAATAGACGTCGATGCCCTGAGGGGCGGCGCGCATCAGCGCTGAGGTGAGGTTGGCTTCGGCCTTGTAGTCGATGACGTGGTCGACCCCGAGTTCCTTAAGGTAAGCGACCTTTTCGGCGCCACCGGCCGAACCGATCACCGTATGGCCCTTCAGCTTGGCAATCTGGCAGACCACCTGTCCCACCGCTCCGGCGGCGGCTGAAACGAAGACCACGTCGCCGTCCTTCAGCGCCGCGATCTTCAACAGGCCGACATAGGCTGTCAGGCCCGGCATGCCGGCAACACCCAGGAACGCCTGCGGAGGCA
>JAYTRF010000115.1:0-11353 GCA_043746375.1 Caulobacteraceae bacterium
GCGCCGGCGCGGCTGACGCGAGGACGGTGACGGGAAGCGGAGCGGGCGAAGGGCGCGTCAGGACGAATGCAGCGCCGGCGGCCGCGACGGCCAGGGCGGCCAGCGGTACGCCGACCTTCCATGCGGCCGGACGACGGCTTTGAAGACTGCGCATAAGGGCGGGATTGGCGACAACCATTGGCGTTTCAAGTGCGGGCGTTTCCGTGCCTATGACGGAATTCCCTGGCTCAGCTTCGCTAAAGACGGTGGCGGTCATTTTTAACTCTCCGTGCGTTGAGAATGAAAGAGTCTAAAGGAAACGGCGTGCGATGCCGCTAGTTCCGCAATTATCCCGCTTCATAAGCTGTCCCCCACCAAGATCGCCTCGACTAGTGATAATACGGCGACATTATGTCACCTACATATTACTCGGTGTTGTAGACGGTTCACTTCGGTTACACCCTATCGTTGTGACGTAATGTCGTGCGCGAGTAGGTTCAGGCCGGTTACGGCGTAAGGAGACGACTAGCGACTGACTCTCAGCGAGCTTAGGGTCAGTCGATGCGAACGTGTGCGGGAACGCTGCCTTGAATCTCCAGGTCTCCTCGTTCAGAGCCGAAGGCTATCGATCGCTGCGATCGTTGTTTCTGCCTGTCGCGCCACTCGCCGTATTCCTCGGCGCTAACGGGGCGGGCAAGACCAACCTTTATCGCGCGCTGCAACTGTTGCAGGCCGCGGCGGCGGGCACGCTAGCCACAGATCTGGCTGCGGAAGGGGGCATGGAGCGGGCCGTGTGGGCGGGCCCGAGGCGAGCCGGGAAGCCGGCGCAAATCCACATCGGAGTTGAGCTGTCTGCGCCGGAGGGGCAGGGGGTGTTTAGCTATGACGTGACCGTCGGTTTTCCATATCCCACGGCCGCAGCCTTCGCACGCGAGCCGCAGGTCAAGGCCGAGGCGGCCCGTTTCAGGCATCGGGCGCGCACCACCCAGTTGCTCGAACGGAAGGGCCCTCGCCTGACCGCCCGCAGCGAACAAGGCAAGCGCGAAGCCATCGACACCGAATTGATGGCCTCTGAAACCGCTCTCTCCGCCCTCAGCGACCCTTCCCGCTACCCGGATCTGCATCTCGTTCGCCAGGCCATGCTCGACTGGCGATTCTATCATGATCTCCGCACCGACGCCGCTTCACCACTGCGCGCGCCTTGCCTGGCTGTGGCCAGTCCGACGCTGGCCTCCGATGGCGCAAATCTGGCGGCGGTGATCGCCACTCTGGTGCACATCAGGGGCGACAGTGACCCCCTGGATCGGGCTATCGAGGACGCTTTTCCCGGCGCTGCCCTGATTGTACCAGAGCCCGATCATCGGGCGCATTTTGGTCTGACCTTCCCAGATCATCCGCGCCGCGTATTCGACGCTTCGGAACTTTCCGAGGGAACCCTGCGCTACGTTGCGCTCGCGGGCGCTCTGTTGGCTTATCGGCCTCCGGCGTTCATCGCCCTTAACGAACCCGAATCCAGCCTGCATGCGGACCTTCTGGAGCCGCTCGCCAGACTAATAGCCGCGGCTGCTCAACGAACGCAGATTTGGATTGTTACGCATTCCCAGCGCTTGGCGGACGCACTGGAACGCTTCGCCGGGGCGGTTCCACGCACGGTGATCAAGCGAGACGGCGAAACAGCCATCGAAGGCCTGCGGCCGGGCGGTTTCGATGACGATGACGCCTAGCTCCGTCTCGGGGGCTATCGAATGTGCTAGCGATACACCCCAGCGCCGTCTCGATTCCCGAGCCGCGCTCAAGGGAGCCTGATCCGCCTTGGACCAGACCACCTCTCGCGTGAACACGCCGTTTGATGGAGCCGCGGGCAACGACGCGGTTGACCGGGCGGCGATGGTCCCGGCGGCTGGCTGCGAACTGACGGTGATCGTGCCGACGTTCAACGAATGCGAAAATGTCGTCCCCCTCGTCGAGCGGCTGGCGAGGGCTCTGGTCGGGTTGAACTGGCGGGTGATCTTCGTCGACGACGATTCCCCAGACGGCACCGCCGCCGCTGTGAAAGCGGTCGCCTTGCGGGACGCGCGCGTGCAGTGCCTGCGCCGGCTTCGTCGCCGGGGGCTGGCTGGGGCGGTGGTGGAGGGGGCGATGGCCGCCTCGTCGCCTTTTATCGCTGTGATCGATGGCGACATGCAGCACGATGAGACGCAGTTGCCGGCGATGCTCGAAATCCTGCGGCGCGGTCAGACCGATCTGGTCATTGGCAGTCGGTATCTGAATGCAACGGGCCTTGAGAAGGGTCTTTCTCCCCTGCGCCTGGCCGGCAGCCGACTGGCGACCTGGATGGCGCGCCGTGTGCTCCGGGCCGAGGTCAGCGATCCGGTCAGCGGTTTTTTCATGATCCGCCGCGAAGCCTTCGAGGTGGTGGCGCCCCGGCTTTCGATCGAAGGCTTCAAGGTGCTGTTCGACATCATCGCCTCCCAGCCGACACCGCTGCGCATAGCCGAAATTCCCTACGCCTTCGCCGAGCGGACGAGCGGTGAAAGCAAGCTCGGTCGGCGGATCGTGATCGAATACCTGGGCCTCGTCCTCGCCAAGGTTACCTATAATCGGGTGTCGGTCCGGGCCCTGATGTTTGGTCTTGTGGGCGCGAGCGGCCTGGTCCTCCACCTCAGCGTTCTGCGCGTGGCGCTCGGCATGGGCGTGGGGTTCGCCCTGGCTCAGTCGATCGCCGCAGTGACGGCCATGACCTCCAATTTCGCCATCAACAATGCCGTGACCTATCGAGACCGGCAACTGACCGGGGTGGCCCTTGCCGCCGGCTATCTGCGCTTTTGCGCCCTGTGTTCCATCGGCCTGATCGCCAACGTCGCGGTGGCCGATCTGGTGCATCGCCATACCCCCCTGTGGTGGCTGGCTGGCGTGTCGGGCGCCGTGTTCGGCGCACTGTGGAATTATGTCAGCACCTCGCTTGCCGTCTGGTGAGGCCGGAGCGGCGCTGAAAGGTCCGCCATGGCGGCTGATCGCCGTGGTCGCCGCCGTCCTGGCGATCCGACTGGTCGTCGGTGCTGTGGTTCACCTGGGCGAGGACGAGTCGTACTATCGGCTGTGGTCGATGGCCCCGGCGCTCGGCTATTACGACCACCCGCCGATGATCGCCTGGTGGATCTGGCTTGGCAGGAGCCTCGCCGGCGACACCGCCCTTGGCGTGCGTCTGGTCTCCATCCTGGCCGCGGCCGTGACCACCATTCTGGTGTTCGATCTGGCGAGGCTGGCCGGCGCCGGAGAGCGCGGGGCGACCACGGCGGCGGTGTGGTTCAACGCCATGCCTCTGGTGGGCGTTGGCGGTCTTCTGGCCGTGCCGGACGCCCCCGCGAGCCTCTTTTGGACGCTGAGTCTGTGCTGCGCCCTCCGCGCGGTCGGCAAATCCTCGGCGCGCTGGTGGATTGCCGCTGGGGCAGCGGCGGGCCTCGCGTCGCTTTCCAAGTATTCGGGCCTCTTCCTGGCGCCCGGCCTTCTGTTGTGGTTGGCATTGAGCCCGCAAGGTCGCAGGCAGCTGGCGGGCGCCGGGCCTTGGCTTGGTCTGGCGACCGGTCTTTCCGTCTTCACCCCCAACGTCCTGTGGAACGCCCACCACCACTGGCTGACCTTCGCCAGGCAGTTTGGCCGCGTTACGCCGACGCATTTCGCGCCATGGCATTTGCCGGAGTTCCTCGGCGAGCAGTTCCTTCTGCTCAATCCCCTGCTTGTCGTGGTCATCGGTCTCGGATTGGCCGGCCGCCGTAAGCAACGCCGGGAGGGCTCCGACCTGACGCCGCTGATCGCCACCAGTCTGCCCTTCGCGGCCTATCTTCTGCTCCACAGCCTCCACGACCAGGTCCAGGCCCATTGGCCGGCGCCGCTCTATCCCGCAGCGGCGGCATGCGCGGGGGTCATTGCCGAACGACTGGCGACGAGCGGCGCATGGCCAAGGCTGCGGCGGGCCGTCCCGATCGTCGGATTCGCGGTTTGCGGCCTCGTGGCTGTGGCCCTGCTTGCGCCGGCTGGGTGGTGGCCGCGGCCCATCGACCCGTTGCTGCCCCTCCAGGGTTGGCCGCGGTTCGCCGGCGCGGTGCAACAAACCGCGGTCGGCGGCGGCGACGCGTGGATCGGGACCGCAAGCTATGGCCTCACGGCTCAGCTAGCCGGTGAGCGGTCGCTGAAGGAACCCGTTCTGCAACTGGGTGAACGCGCGCGTTACATGGACCTGCCACTGCCAAAGCCCAATCTCGCCCGGCCCGGGCTGGTCATCGACTTGCCGCGGCGTATCAAGCTGGCAGCCCTGCGCCGATGTTTCAGCGTCGTCGGTCCGGAAGGCTCGCTCGAGCGCGGACCGCCCGCGCACAAAGGGATCGCCTATGAAACTGTTGAGGTTGCCGGGCTGCGGCTGGCCGTCGATCGAGTGGGCTGCTGGTGAGGATGTGAACGCCCCGCACCTTGCGGCTCATGGAGCGGCGCCGCATCCTTAGGGGCGCTCATTACCGGCATCGCAACTCCTTCGGAGGCTCACCTGTCGCTCCCCCCGCCCACGCCTGAACAGCAGGAAATGAAGAGCCGCATGCTCGACTGGCTTCGCCAGGCCATGGGCCCGACGCGGGCTTACGAACAGCTGACGATGGCCGGCGCCTTGGCCGCCCTGCTGGTTCTGTGGATAGCCGTCGGCCCGCATCTGCCCCATCGGGCCATGCTGCTGGGTGTCGGCCTCGTCGGCTCGGCTTTGATCGTCGTCATCGCGTGGCAGGTGGTTCATGTGCTGGTGGCGCGCGCCGGCGACAGCCAGCGACTGAAGGTCATTCGCCAGAACCTGGATCCGGACGCCTTCATCCCGGCCTTCGCTCGCGCCGAGGAGGCGGCGCAGCGAGCCGCCGCCTTCACCATCGTCGCGTGGCCGTTGGTATTTTTGCTGGCCGCGCTGGCCGGATTGGCCGGGGCGCTGCTGATCACCTATGACGCGTTCGCCGGGGCGGCCGGATTGGCCAGCTGGCCCGTTGAGCCGCCGGCGGCTCATGCCACGGCGCAGCCCAGCCTGGACATTGCCCCCAACGACTGGTGATCTTACCGCGCCGCCACTGGCGACGGAGCCTGGTCGGTCAGGTCTTCGAGCGATACCTGGCTGGTTTCTGGGATCAGGAATTGGGTGAGGATCGCGCCCAAGAGCGCGAGGCCGGCCAAAATCAGGAATGCGCCGCCCTCGCCAATGGCGGCGAAGAGTAGGGGAAAGGCGAAGCCGCTGATCGCCGCGCCGATCCGCCCCCCCGCGACGGTGATCCCCTGGGCGACGCTGCGCACCCGGGTCGGTGCGAGCTCGACGCCGAGAATGCCGGCCCCGGAGACCAGACCCGGCCCGGTCTGGGTGACATTGAACAGGCCATAGACGGCGAAGGCCAGCAGCGGCAGGGCGACCAGCTTGGCGCGCAGCACCGCGAAGACCACCAGCAAAACCGCAGAAGCGGCGAACCCCCACACCTGCAGCGGCTTGCGGCCCATCCGATCGATCAGAAACAGACTCATCAGCACCGAGGCCGGCAGCACGAAGATGATTTCGATCATCAGCGTGAAATGCACCGGCGTGATCGACAGCCCCTTGGCGATCAGCGACGGGCCAAAGAGAATGCCGGCGTAGACGACCAGATCGTAAACCATCCACAACAGGGCCACCGAGAAGATAACCCGGGCGTGGCGCGCGAACACCTGGCCGAACGGGCGGGCGTCGAAGGCCGGCGCTGCGACCTCCGTGCCGCTGATCTCCCGCATAACCGCGACCGCGCCGGTCGAATCGTTGGCCAGCTTGGCCAGGTAGCGCGCCGTTTCCGGCATCTGCCTTCTTAGGTAGAGCACCGCGAAGGCTGGAACGGCGCCGGCGCCCAGCACGAGGCGCCATTGCAGGTCGGGGGCGACGCCCAGGCCATCGAGAGTCAGCTTGAACAGCGCCGCGACCAGCGCTCCCAGCGGCCACATGGTGCCAAAGCCGAGGCCCAGCGCCCGGCCGCGATTGGCGCGATTGGCATGCTCGGCCATGATCATCGGCGAGAGCACGTAATCCGCCCCGGTGCCGAGCCCCAGCACGAACCGCACCGCGATCAGCCACGCGATGTTGGGCACGAAGGCCTGGGCAACGGCGGCCAGCCCCAGGATCAGCACATCGAGGCCATAGAAGCGCTTGCGCCCCCATTGTCCAAGGACGCCAAAGCCCATCGCCCCGACAGCCGCGCCGGCCAGGGCCGAAGCGGCCAGCAGCGCCGCCTCGATGCCGCTCACCTTGCCGATCCCGAACGAGGTCAGCACCAGCGGCAGCACCAAGCCCAGCGAGGAGAGATCATAGCCGTCGCAGAAGACGCCGAGCCCCGTGGTTACCACCGTGCGCCAGTGGAAGGCCCGGAACCGCTGCTCATCGACCGCCGCGAATTCCCCGCTCGCCATCGATGTGCTCCCCCGGCCCGGGACCCGCCCGGTCCCCTTGGCGATTTACCTCATGCGGCGGCGAACGGAAGGGGCCAATTCAGGCGCCAGCCGATAGGCGGGTCGGGTTCGGTTGGTTTTGCGACGCTTGAAACATCGGCAATCTTGGGCCATGCGCCCGTGTGTCGCAGCGCGCACGAACTTGGAGGAAATGCGCCAATCGTCGGCGATCACAAAGACCATGCGCGTGATGATCAGACATTGCTCAGGGAATCGGCGGCAAAGATGTCTACGCTGGCAGCCCAGGTCCGCCCAACACCGGCTTTTGGCGCTTGAGACCGGCCGCGACAGTGATCCAGAGCACGCCGGCATTCACCAATGCCTCGACGGATGAAACGGCGCGCCAAGCGCCCGGCCACACGATGAGCGTAAGCCAAACACTACCAGCGACGACAATGAACGCCCCCCGCAGGCTGCCAGAGCGCGACGGCGCCAGATTACGGCCATGGGAATGAAATGCAGGCCGACGATCAGGGAAATAGCGGGTGTCCGATAGATCTGCAGCGAGGCGGACGACAGCAGAGCCAATACGACGTTGATGAGCGCGACTTCCACCAACAGGTTCACCCCGAACAGCAACCTAAGTCGCCGCTTGGGCGCGACATAGGTGTCCTGCCCTGAGAGGGCTAAGTCGGATATCGATGGCGCAAGGGTGAGAAGCACTAACCATACCAGCACGACGGCGCCGATTAACCCGAAAACGAAACGGCCCACTGGAGACTGGAGGTACAGGCTCCAAAGCCACCACCCCCCTCCAATCAGTGCGCCGACGAGAGCGCTAACGCGAACGGGATTACCCAAGCGGGAAGGCGGCAGAGCACTATTTTTTCGAATCACTTTCCGTTGACTTTACCAGCACCGGCGCCCCGACGGCGGGAGCTTGAGGGGAGGTTGCTACCGGGTTAGCCGCGACTGCGGGCTCAACCTCCAGTTCAACCACCAACGGGTTTGTCTTGAGCTTCATCATTGCGCCGGTGGCGAGATCGATACCGCCCCCGATAAGGCCCCCGACGAGGACATTGCCCGCCATTCCGGCGGCTCCAGCGGTGGCTACCTGGTGGGTGACGTGACCGTGGTAGGGGCTTGTAGCCCGGCTTCGGCGAATCGATCGCGCATAGCCATTTCAGAAAGAGCCATGACAGAGGTCGTAAACCAGATGGCGAAGCCATCTTGATATGTATGTCGTTTGACGTACATATTGATCTTGATGGAAAACGCCATGACCACCAAAGCGGCCCGCAAGGAGCGCATCACTCGCGGCGACCGCCTTGGTTTCCGGCTCGACGAGCAGACCAAGGGGCTGATCGAGCATGCTGCGCAGCTCGAACGGCGCAAGATCAGCGATTATTGCCTTACCGCAATCGCAGAGGCCGCCCGGCGGACCATTGCCGAGCATGAAACGCTCAACCTCTCCGAACGCGACCGGACGGCGTTTTTCGACGCAATGATCAATCCCCCCGAACCCAGCGAGCGGCTTGCGCGCGCGCTTGCGGAGCATAATCGCCGCGTCCGCTCGTGATCCGTGGCGCACCTGAACTTGATTTGGCCGTCGTCCCCCTGGACGACGGCCACCACCGCGGCGATTTCATTTGCGGCGTCGAGAGCCTTGACCGCTATTTCCAGACCCAGGCCAGGCAGGATGTGCGCCGCCGCGCCAACGGGGTATTCGTTCTGGTCGACAGGGCCAACCCGGGTCGCGTGCTGGGCTACTACACCCTTTGCGCCACTGCTCTTCCTCCCGGCGACGTTCCGGAGGCGGCGCGAAAGCACATCCCGCGCTACCCGTTGGTCAGCGCCACATTGATCGGGCGGCTTGCCGTAGAGAAAGGGCGGCAGGGCCAGCGCCTTGGCGCAATTCTGTTGGCCGATGCGCTGCGCCGTGCGCTGGCGAGCGCCAAAACCGTTGGATCGTCGGTGATTGTTGTCGATGCGTTGGATGGCGGGGCAGCGGCCTTCTATGCGGCTCACGGCTTCGTTCGATTGCCCGAGTCCTTGCGCCTCGTTCTGCCGATGCGAACAGTGGAGCGGCTGGAGGTAAGGCTGTGACGCATTCTACAAGAACGCCGCTGGGCGCAGCGCCCAGCTTTGTTCCGGTGGCGGTGCGGTCAGTCCAACGGCAACTTGTCTCCGCTCGGTCACAGTGAGCCCAAACCCACCTGCAGTCTTGGCCATGGGGCCCGCTAGGCGGCTAGCGCGGCCGCCCGTCTCTGCTTGTAGATTGTCTGACGAGGTGGCTCCTAGTTGAAGTGGTTGTGGACCGATCCGTGGACCGAAGCGAACTTCTGCAGTGTTTTCATCCTCTGAAATCGGGTCATCGCCCGCTCTCGTCGTCGGAAGGGCAGGTGGCTGTTCTCAGCGCGATTGTTGTTCCAGCGGTCGACAGGCGCCTCGAGATCGGCACCGCCGATCTCCTTGAGGGCGGCGCCGTAGGAGCGCAGACTGTCGGTCACGATCGACCGGGGACGGCCGTGCGATGATTTTGACACGGAACAGAAGGCGAAAAATCTCGGTACGCCGACGCCAGGAAAATCACCTTAACCCGACGACTGTTCGGTGGTCTACCGATTCGTTAACGGCTTTCAGACAAGCTCGGCCGACGAATTGCAACGGGTGGGGAGTTCATGGGTAAGCGCTTCGTGTTGCGCGCTTCGGCGCTCTTGATCGTTCTTGGCGGCGCGAGCGCCGGTGCCGCGCGCGCCGCCGTTCAAAGCCCCGATCACGCGGCCGGTTCTGCTGGCGCGCTCGGCGCCAGGCTCTCGGCGCCTGATCACAAGCCGGCACTGCGAGCCCCCTCGACATCCCCGGTGACGACGACCGCAAAGTGGAAGCGCCGCCGGCCACCACCTCCACCTCCACCTCCACCGCCTCCGCCGCCGCCACCGCCTCCGCTGGCTGCACTACTGTCACCACCACCACCGCCTCCCCTTCCGGCGTTTCAACCCGGCCAGTCGGCCAGTTGGTTTGGCCAGATCGGCCTGACATCGGCGATCGAGGCGCAGGCCAACCAGGGCCGGGGAATCACCATCGCTTTGATCGACACCGGCGTGGTGGCGAACAATGCGGAAATCGCAGGGCGCGTGTCCCTGCTATCGAGCTGCGCGGCGGTGACCTTCACCTGCTCGAGCGGCTTCACCGACGATGAGGGTCACGGCACGGCCACCGCCTCCATCGCCGCCGGCCAGTATGGGTCTGGCGCGATCATGTCCGGGGTGGCGCCTTCGGCGACCATTCTGTCGGAGAAGGCGCTCAACGCGAGCGGGTCCGGATACGATACCGACATCGCCAACGGGATCATGAACGCGGCTAATGCCGGCGCGCCAGTGATCAGCCTGAGCCTGACCTATATTCCGAGCGCCGCAATTGTCAGTGCTATCAACTACGCCACCAGCCGGGGCGCGGTTATCGTCTGGGCGGGAGGGAATGCATCGAGCCCGCTCAACAACGGCGCCAACACCTACAATCTCACCCCTCAGGCCCTGTCGCACATCATTCTGGTCGGCTCGGTGGACAGCACCAACACCTTGTCGTCATTCAGCAACACGCCGGGGCCGGGGTCGGAGGTAAGCGGGTCGACGAGCGCCAGCTACGCCTCGCTGTGGCTAATGGCGCCGGGTGAGAACATCGTCGCGCCGGGGATCCAGTTCGGGGCCCAAGCTTACGCCTATTGGAGCGGCACCTCCATGTCGACGCCGGAAGTCGCCGGCGCGGTGGCGTTGCTGGAAGCGACATGGCCGGCGCTTCGGACCAATGGCACGGCTCCTGCGGTGCTGTTCGCCAGCGCCACCGATCTTGGCACACCGGGAGTCGACTCGACCTACGGGAACGGCTTGCTCAACATCACCAAGGCGTTCCAGCCCATCGGAACGACGAGCGTGCTTGGAGTGGGCGGCCAAGTGATTCCCGTGGGGTCGGGGGGTGGAACGGTGGTCGCCAGCGGAGCCTTGGGCTCGCTGTCAGCCGTGCAATCGGTGCTTTCGCGCTACACGATCTTCGATGTATTCCAGCGCAACTTCACTGCCAACCTGTCGCACCTTATCGTATCGACGCCGACCTCGCCAAATAGCCAGCCGCTCCTGGCCGCCCCGGTCAGGACCACAACTACTGCGGTGCACGGCGGAAGGTTCACGCTTCTCAGTTCGGCGCCCACTGGCTTTGCTTCGGGCGCCATCGGCGCGGACCCTTATGATGTCGGCGAGAGGTTGTTGGGCCACCACGATTCCGAGATCATCTATCTGGAGTTCTCTGGGAACGAGGGCGAATACTTTGCGTTCGGCCGCGGAGCCTCGTCGACACTGTCTTTCACGCAGGCCGCCTGGGGTTCCGACACACTCGCAGCCGAACAGGCAAGCAGCCTTGGCGTGACCAGCGCCCTGGTGGATCTCGCCCAGGGCGGCTTCTCCGCGGCGGTGGGCGGTCAGGCGTTCGGGCGTCTGCGCATGGCAATGGCTTGGAGTTCGAGCCCGCAGGCCGTCGGCTCGTCCCTGCCCGCAGACCGGTCGCGCTCCGACGCCTCGGCCATTGCTGTCGCCTTCACCGCGAAGATAAGCCAGCGTTGGTCGCTGGGCGCCACCTTGGGCAGCCTCAAGGAGGACAACGCCCTTCTCGGCACCACCTACGCCGGCACTGGCGCCGTGAGCTTCGGCGCGCATCACCGCAGCCGCCAGGTTGGCTTCAGCACCGCTTTCGATCTCGGCGGACGGCGCTCGATCCTGGCCGAGGCCACGATCGTCGATGTCGACGCCGCCAGCCTAAGCTTTGGCCTGGTGCGCGAGGTGAGCCCGCTCCGAGCGCGCGCCTACGGCGTCTCCTTTATCCAGGGCGATGTCCTGAAGGCCGGGGATTTCCTGTCGATCTCGCTGCGCAAACCCTTGCGCATCGTCTCGGG
>JAYTRF010000116.1:0-6930 GCA_043746375.1 Caulobacteraceae bacterium
GGAGCGCGATTACGCGGCATGGCCCGCAGACCCTGCCCGCCGGCGCCGGCGGCGTAACCGCGTTCAAGTTCCGTGATCCGGAAGGCCATCCCCTGGAGCTGCTCGCCTTTCCGAAGGCAGCGACCCCGGTACGGTGGCGCACTGACAAAACCGATGGCGCCTGTCTCGGCATCGATCATTCGGCGATCGCCTGCGCGGATACCGCGCGCAGTATCGCCTTTTATCAGCGGCTTGGCCTGACCGTCAGCGCGCAAACGGTGAACCGTGGCTCCGAGCAGGCGAACCTGGACGGGCTGGCCCGGCCTCGCGTCGAGGTCGTCGCCCTCACCCCGCCGGACCCTTGCCCGCACATCGAACTGCTCGGCTATGGGGGAGCGACCCCGGGCGGTGTGATGCGAAACAACGATATCGCCGCCACCAGACTGGTGCTCGAGGGCGGTACCGTGGCGAGCGCGCTGAGCGATCCGGACGGCCATCGCCTGATCATCGAGCCGGCCGGTCGCGATAATGCCACTTTCGCGTTAGACTGACCCTGCCCCGTTCCGGCGGCTGTATTCAATAAGGCTTGGCATTGATACCCGCGAAGAAAACCCGCCACCCGCGGCTGACCATCGCCGACATCCAGGCGATGAAGCAGGCGGGCGAGCCCATCGCCATGCTCACCGCTTACGATTTTCCGTCGGCGGCGATGGCCGACCGCGCGGGTCTTTCCATCCTGCTGGTTGGCGATTCACTGGGCATGGTGGTCCATGGACACGCCACCACCTTGCCGGTGACCGTCGACGATATCACGCGCCATGCCGCGGCGGTGGTGCGGGGCGCCAAGCAGGCCCTGGTCGTGGCCGACCTGCCGTTCCTCTCCTACGCCACCATCGAGGATGCGGTGCGCGCCTGCGCGCGGCTGATGCAGGAGGCCGGCGTCGGCGCGGTCAAGCTGGAGGGCGCCGGCGGGGCCCTGCCGATCGTCCAGCGACTGGTCGAGCTGGGCGTACCGGTGATGGGACATTTAGGCTACACGCCGCAATCCACACACCAGTTGGGCGCAAGGACCCAGGCCCGCAGCGCCAAGGCCGCCTGCCGTCTCGTCGAGGACGCCCTGGCCCTGGAGGCGGCTGGGGCCTTCGCCGTGGTCCTTGAACTCGTGCCGGCCTCGCTGGCCAGTCTGGTAAGCCGTCGCCTGCGGATCCCGACCATCGGCATCGGCGCGGGCGCCGGCTGCGATGGTCAGGTGCAGGTCTGGCATGACATTCTGGGCATCGGCGGCCGGCCGCCCCGCCATGCCAAGGTCTACGGCCAAATCGGCGAGGCGATCGAGCGGGCGCTCGGCGCCTATGCCCAGGAAGTGCGCGCCGGAACCTTCCCTACCGAGGCGCAGAGCGTCTCGATGGATGAGGGGGAACTGGCCATTGTCCTGGCGCGCAAGGCGGTTGCCGATCCGTGCACGTCCTGACCACGGTCGCGGCGGTCCGCGCCGCCCGCGCCCCGCTCGGATCGATCGGCCTGGTCCCGACCATGGGCTTCTTGCACGAGGGTCACCTGAGCCTGGTGCGGCGCGCCAAGGCCGAGTGCGGCGCTGCCCTGGTCAGCATCTTCGTCAATCCAAGCCAGTTCGGCGAGGGTGAGGACTTTCAGAGCTACCCGCGCGACCTTCGCCGCGACCTGAAATTCCTGGACGAGGCCGGCGTCGACATTGCGTTCACGCCCTCGGTCGAGGCAATCTACCCACCGGGTTTCGACACGAAGATCGATATCGGCGCCGTCGCCAGGGGCCTGGAGGGCGCGGCGCGCCCGGGACACTTCGCCGGCGTCGCCACCGTCGTCGCCAAGCTCCTTAACATCGCCCAGCCGACCCGGGCCTACTTCGGCCAGAAGGATGCCCAGCAGGCGGCGGTCATCCAGCGGCTGGCCCGCGATCTCGACTTCGCCTGCGAGATCGTCATCGCCCCGACCGTGCGCGAAGCAGACGGCGTAGCGATGAGCAGCCGCAACGCCTATCTCTCCGCCAGCGAACGGCAGGCGGCTACCGTGCTCATCGGCGCGCTGACCGCTGCCCAGGCCAGCTTCTCCGCCGGCGAGGCCCGCGCCGCGAAGCTCAAGGCGACGATGCTGGAGGCGCTTAGCGCCGAACCCCTGGCCCGCGCCGACTACGTCAGCATCGCCGATCCCCACACCCTGGCGGAACTCAGCGTTGCGCGGCGCGGCGCCCTCGTCTCGCTCGCCGTCCGCATCGGACCCGCCCGCCTGATCGACAATCTCCACCTGGGGTAGATCGCGCCGAACGGTGAGCCTTCGATGTCGAGAGAGTTAAAGCTCGGCCCCACGTCAACTATTTGCATGCAAGACATCGGGGCTGGCGCCTGACGGGCTATTTCACAGTCACCGTCGCCCGCATCCGCGGATGGATGGTGCAGAGGTATTTATAGACGCCGGGTTTTGTGAACTTGAATGTGTAGGTGTCGTATTCATCCAATGCGTCGGATTTGAAGCTCCCATCGGGGCTGGTCACCGTATGGGGTTCTTCGTCAAGGTTCTTCCAAGTCACCGAGCCGCCGACCGGGACAGTGACGTCCATAGGCATGAAGTCGAAGTTCTTGATCATGACCTGAACGCCCCCAGTGGCGGCGGTCGCGGGTAAAGCGACGGCGAGCCCAAAGCTGGCGACCAAAGCGAAACTCGCGGCGGTGAGCGCCGCCTTGATGGGCGTGGTTTGCATGCGATTGATCTTTCTGAAGGGGGGATCAGGCGAGCGTGGTGTCGGTCAGCCGCAAAGGCTTGTGCAGCGAGGTTTGCGAGATGCTGGTCACGCCGATCATGCTCGGCAATTGTTCGGCCGGAACGGCCAACGGCCGGGGCGCGGGTCCTACGCCCGGCGCAGGCTGCGGGAAAGCAGTGGCCCTCGCTGTGTGGAAGGTCACGTGACCCTCCACCTTTGAGACGATTTGGTGGATGTGGCCATTGAGTACGGTCACCGAGCCGAAACGGCCGATCAGGGTCATCAGCTGGTCATGGTCGCTCGAGCCCCAGCCCCAGGGCTCATAGATGCTCCACATCGGCATGTGGGCGAAGAGCACGATCGGCTGGCTGGAGGGTCGACCCACGAGGTCGTCCTTCAGCCAAGACATCTGCTCGTCGCCGATCGAGGCCAGGCCACCCGGCTTAAACTGCATGACATTGACCAGGGCCACTAGGTGCACGCCCTTGTGGTCGAAGCTGTAATAGCCCTTGTTTTTCGACGCTGCGCCGAACCGGTTGAAATACTCCGTGCCGACTCCGTCGGTGACATCGTGCTCGCCCGGCGTGGTGTGGACTTCCGTCACCTTGAGCTGTTGCATCAGCCCCTGCGCCTGATCGAACTCGGCGGCCTTGGACAGGTGAGTGATGTCGCCGGTGTGGATCACGAAGGCCGGCGGCTGCGGCAGAGCGTTAATCAGGCCGATGCACTGCGTGAAGGTTCCAGCCACGTCGGGATTGGCCGCCTTGTTGAAGCCGATGTGGCTGTCGCTGATCTGAGCGAACAACGGCGTGCCGACGATGACGCCAGCGCCCGGTTCCGCCGCCTGCGCCAGATCAAAGCCGGTCAGCACGCCGCCGGACAGGGCGAACAGAGTGCCGGTTCCCACTCCAAGACAGGCGAGCGCGCCGCGGCGGGTGGTGTTGTGATCCATGTCGGAACCTCCAGAAGTCTCTGGAGGACAAGACTAGAAAGCTTGGCGGTTTATTCCGTCTCCGTTCGAACTAAGTGCGCGAAGGTCGCCAGTTCACTGGGCTGCATGTCAGAAACCGCTGCGAAATCAAGGTCATCGTGCCTCCAAAACACCGCATGATAACCGTGATGGGTCCCCGATCCAGCCAGCCGTTGGCCGTGATCAGCCCAGACGAAGAGGTCGATCTCATGCAGGCCATGTTGATAGGTCACAACGGCGGCTGGAGCGTCCGCGACTTTATCCAACCGCCCGCCGGTGAGTTTGAAACCCTGCTGGGCGAAGTCGGCGACCGGGGGCGAGAGTTCAATGCGACCGGCAAACCAGGGCTTGACCGTGTGGTGGTCGCTCGACACCACCTGGATGATCGCGCCGGACATCAGGGCTCGGGTGTGGGCGCCGACGATCCGGTCCGTCAGGTCCTCAGACGACGGCGGCAGCATCGCGATCGCAACGAGCGCTGCGGCCAAGCCGCTCACGCCGACGCCACCAAGGGCTCCGCCAAAAGCACCGCGCCAGAAGATGCGGCGCGGCTCTGACGGGCGGCGTCGCGCCGCTTGCCTGTCTGCTTTCGTCAGGGCGCCGTCCAACCGCGCCCTTAGGCGTTCAGACGCGAAATATTTCGGCATGTGCCGGCGAATTTCGTCGCTCAGCTGGGCGGCCGTGGCGCAAAGGGACTGGCACTCGGCGCAGCCGGCGATGTGTTCCTCAGCGATCTCGGCCTCCCGCCCGGCGAACTCACCATCGATGAGGGCTTGAGTTTGTAACGTCTCAGCGCAAGGCATGGTCATCCTCCGCCAGCCACTTATCTTTTAAGGCCGCCCGAGCACGCGCCAAGCGTGACATCACTGTGCCGATCGGAGTGCCGACCGCGTCGGCGATCTCGCGATAGCTGAAGTCCTCCATTTCTCTCAGAATCAACACCTCGCGATAGTCGTCCGGCAACGCGGCGATCGCCGCCCTGACCCGCCTGGCTTCACTGGCCAGCACAGCTTTGGTTTCCGCGTCGCTGCCTTCGAAGATCAGTTCTGCACCGTCCGCTTCCGTCGGAAGGGGATCGTGCCCCCGACGATGGCGCTGCGCGGCGCTGTCGCGCCAGCAATTGCGCACGATGGTCAGGAGCCACGGGCGCACATCCTCGTTACGGAGCCGCTCAAACCCCCGGAACGCCCGCAACATCGCCTCCTGAACGATATCGTCGGCGTCGAACGGCGAACGGCTCAGCCACCGCGCAAGGTTATAGGCGGCGTCCAGATGCGGCAGCGCCAGAGCCTCAAATCTTTGGCGGTGATCGGACATCGATGATCAAGACCGCTCGGAAGGATCGTTTATTCCCGATGCCCGCAGGCAGTGGGGCCGTCGCCGAATTATTTTGCCGGCGAAGCGGAAATAACTCGGCTCCAAACCAAGTCTTGACGACGAACGATATCGGCGGGCCTGCAGCATGAACACGAACGATCCGCGCGGGGAAATGGAAAGCCGGCGTGGCCCGAGTTCTGGGCCGGCCGCGGCGATCGCCGTTGGCGTTTGGCGCGGCCCAAGCCTCCGCAACGTCCAGAACGGCCCTCGCAACACACCCCGTGAGGGCCCGGAGTCCCCGACCATGACGTCCCCCACAGTCACGCGCTTCGATGCGGTTACGCTATGGCTGTACTGGATGACAGCCGCCTTGGTACTCGCGCAGTTTGGCACAGCGTTATCGCTCGACCATATCGACCCCGACCAGATCAATCTCGTGCGCAGCGTTCATCGCTCGACAGAGCTCGCGCTCTGGGGTTCGGTGGCGGCGCGGCTGAGACCCGCCAGCAGCGCTTCTGAGATCAGCTGAATGAAGTCCACCCAATTCGGGAATTCGAAACTTCCGCTCGTCCGCCGGGAACCAAGCGTCAGACGTTTACGTCTAACGTTTAACGACCATCGACAGGCCGTCGCCGATGGTCGCGAGGGTCATGTCGACGCGCTCGTCGGCGTGGATTTTCCTGGCCAGGGCGCGCAGGGCAACGGTATCGGCGGAGGTGTCCGAGGTATCGGCGACGGCGCCGCTCCACAGCATGTTGTCGATCAGCATCAGCCCGCCTGGGCGCAGCAGCGTCAGGCCTGCCTCGTAATAGGCATCGTAACCGGTCTTGTCGGCGTCGATGAACATCAGGTCGAAGGCGCCGGCCCGGCCTTCGACGATCAGGCTTCGCAAGGTCTCGGCGGCGGGCCCGATGCGGGCTTCGATGACATCCTCGACGTGAGCGGCGCGCCACGTCCGGCGGGCGCGCTCGACGAATTGGGCCGATATGTCACAGGCGATGAATTCGGCCTGGGGGCCGTGGTTGGCTTTCATCGCCAGGGCGACGGCGGTCGAGGAATAGCCGGTGAACACGCCAACTTCGATGGCGCGGCGCGCCTTGATCGCGCGAACCAGGACCTGCATCACCGCCCCCTGCTCGGGGCTGATCTGCATTCGCGCGCCGGGCTCGTCGCGGGTCTGCGCGCGGCACGCCGTCAGCGCCGGATGCTCGCGCACGCCCAAGGTCTGCACGTAGTCGAGGACAGGCCGGCTCAGTCCCATGGAGGCGGACATTGCTATGCTTTCCTTTGCTGATCGAATTCGCTTTCGCCGGCCTTCCCATCGCATAGCACGGGGATGGAACCTGGGCTCCAGGGCGCCGGTTCACTTCCCATGCCGCTCCTGACAGCCCGTGCCGCCGCCATAGCCCTGGACACCCCGCCGATGGAAGCCCGCGCGGCTGAAGCCTTGCCGGTCGGCGATGGGTGGCAGTTCGAACCCAAATGGGACGGCTTCCGGTGCCTCGCCTTCCGAACGGCCGCCAAGGTCGAACTGATGGCCAAGTCCGGCAAGCCGCTCACCCGGTTCTTTCCCGAAATCGCCAACGCGCTGGCGGCCGTGCCCTCTAGGCATGGCTTTGTCGTAGACGGGGAACTGGTGATCGCTGTGAACGGGAAGCTGTCGTTCGAGGCGTTGCAGATGCGTCTTCACCCAGCCCAGAGCCGCATCGAGCGGCTGTCGCGGGAGACGCCGGCCAGGATTATTCTCTTCGACTGCCTAATGGACCCAAGGGGAAAAAGCGTGGCTGCGGCCCCGCTCACCGAACGGCGCGCGGCGTTGGAGGCGTTCTTCGCCGCCGCCGACAGCCCGGCCCTTGACCTGACACCCTTCACCCGCGATCGAGCGATCGCGCAGGGCTGGCTCGATCACCTGACGGCGGACCTGGACGGG
>JAYTRF010000117.1:0-4206 GCA_043746375.1 Caulobacteraceae bacterium
TGCTCGATCTGTCGCCGTTACGGAACGCTGTGGGCCTACACCGGTGGTAAGCAGAACCTCAGCGCTACCCTCATTTCAGGCGCCGATGCGCTCGAAGCCTACATCTGGGGTAATCGATGGATTGGCTTTTGGCGCTGCAAGACTTGTGGCTGCTTGACCCACCATACCGCCCTGGGCGAGCCGGCCAACATCCGTGGCGTAAACGCGCGAATGTTCGTGAACTTCGACCCCACGAGCGTGACGATTCAAAGAACCGACGAGGCCCACACGGGCTGGTTCTGGACCCGACCGGACGCGCCGATCCGGGAGGGCCGCCAGCCCCCGACGGACCCGCCGGGGGCTGACGACTGGCGCTAAGGCGCAGGCCAACCCGACGCCTATCCCGCAACAGTATGGCCTGAAGTTACGCCCTGGCGACTTGACGCCGCACAAGCGTCAGCCACCCAGCGACGACCGCGACGATCAGTCCCCCGGTAAGCAAGGCGGTCGGCTGATCGCTGGTGGTCAGGAGCCACAGGTTGAAGGCCAGAGCGAAGGCGGCGACCGCCCGCTCGGCGAGGCGGCCGCGCGCCAGGCGCCACAACGCCACGCAACACAGCGCATAGGGGATCACCGTCCACACCGTCGAGACCGCGATCAGGACTCCGAACTGCCGCCCGAGGGTCGGTGAGATCGACGCCAGCGCCGCCACCGACATCACCGCCGCCATCGCCAGCAGGATACGCCATGGGCGCCCGCCGCCGCCCGGCGCGCGTCCGGGCAGAAAGTACCGGTTGGCTCCGGCGCGCGCCGCCTGGGCGACGACCAGAACCCAGCCGCACAGGGTTCCACTGGTCTTGATAAGCGCGCACAAGGCGACGGCGACGCCCGCGCCCGGGCCGAGCATCCGGCTGGCGGCGAGGGCGAACGGGGCGGTGGACAGGGCCAGCTCGCGCGCCGGAACCAGACCCATGACCACGCTCGAGGCGGCGATGTAGACGACCGCCGCCACCGCCGTGCCGGCATAGGTCGCGATCGGCACGTTGCGGCGCGGATCGCGGACGATGGCGCTCGCCACCGCCGCGCTCTCGAAGCCAGTGTAGGCCCAGAACACCGAGATCATCGAGCGCGCCACCGCATGCGCGGCCGAGCCGCCGGCGACATTCCAGGACGCCAGGAAGATTCGAGGCTCGAACCAGGCCCAGCCGAACGCCGCGATCGCGACGATAGGAATCAGGCCAGCGACAAGGCTGGCGGCGCTTAGCCGGGCTGCACTTCTGGCGCCTGCGAGGTTGACGACAGTGGCCAGTGCGATCGCGACGACCGCGACCGCGCCCAAGGCCGTCGGCTTGGCAAGGGACGGTGCGAAGGCCGCCGCGCATCCGGCTACGGCCACCGCCATGGCGACCACCCCGACCCATGCGCCCATCCAGTAAATCAGCGCCGTCGCAAAACCGGCGAACCGCCCGAGGGAGCGTTCGACATAGCCGACCATGCCATCCGTCGACGCGCTGATCGCTCCCAGCCTGGCGAACACAGCGGTCGTCGCGAAGGCGCCTACGGTTGAGATCAGCCATCCGATCACGCTGATCGAGCCGATCTGCGCCAGGGTCGCGGGCAACAGGAAAATGCCGGAGCCGATGATGTTGCTGGCGACCAGGCCCGCGGCCAGCACTGGTCCGATCCCGTCGCTGCGCTCCGACGGTCCTCGTCGAAGGGCGGTCAAACCTTTGGGTCCGCGAAACGCCGCTTAGAAGCTCTGGCCGATCCTGATCGCGATGGTGCGAGGCCGGTTCGGGACGATATAGGGCTCGGCCCCGCAGACCTGGATCGTGCATTCGGCGTATCGATAGAGCTGGGCGCGGGTGTCGAACGCGTTGAGCACCAACAGTTCTGCGGTGAACGGGCCCTTGGCGACGCCGACGCCGAAGTCCGCGGTCGCATAGGCCCTCTGTAGTCCCAGGGCGCCGCGCACAGGCACATAGGTTGTCGTCCCCGGGATGGGCGCCTGGGTCAGAAGGTCGGACCAGCTCGATCCCTGATAGACCACGGTCGCGCGGGCGTGCGCGTGGAATTGGCCGATGTCCCATTCGTAGAGCGCGGTCGCATTGGCCTTGAACTTTGGCGTCACCGGCAGTTGCGTGCCCCGGGGCGCCTGAACAAGGTTGGTCGCGCTGCACGGCGAGCCGCCACAGAAATCCTGCTGCAGCTGCGCGTCGATATAGGTCGCTGAGCCCGACAAGGTGAGGTTGTGGGTCGCCCGCCAGTCGATGTCGGATTCCACGCCCAGGATTCGTGCGTTGCCGGCGTTGGCGACGACGGTCAGCGAGTTCTGGCCCAGGAACGAGAATTGGAAATTCTGCCATTGTTCCCAGAAGGCCGCGCCGTTGAAACGCAGCGAATCGCCGAGCCACGAAGTCTTCCAGCCCACCTCGTAGTTGGACAGATAGTCGGGCCTGTAGGGCGGCACACCGACCCCGCCGTTGCGATTGACCCCGCCGGGCCGAAATCCCGTGGAATAGGTCGCATAGACCAGCTTGTCCGGGTCGATTCGCCACGTCAGATTGACCTTATGGGTCTCGCCGGTGTCGACGATCTCCTTGTTCAGGTCCGTACAGGGGCCGCGATCAACCGAAGTCGGCGCGAAACAGATCGCCTCGCCGGTGTGGGAACTGAAGTTGGCGGAAAAGCCATAGAACCCCTTCAATGAGTTGTCGGCGCGATAGACGCGGACCCCTCCGGTCAACGTCAGATTGGGCAGGATGTCGAAAGACACCTCGCCGAACGCCGCATAGTCCCGGTCGGTGCGCAGCTGGTCGGTCAGCCAGATCGTCCCAGGAAATCCGGTCACCGAAAGGTTCGTCGACAGGTTGTTGATCGCGTAATCTTGGAAGATGAAGTGCGTCTGGCGCTGATAAAACAACCCGACGATCGCCCGTAAGCGCTCGTTCTGCGGCGAAGACACCCGGATCTCGTGATTGTCCTTGGTGAAGTGGTCTCGGCCGATGATTTCTTGGGTCGGGTCGATGAATTGACCAGAGTTGTTGACGAAATTTCCAGCAAAACTGTAGTGCGCGGTGGTGAACACCTGATCATAGAAGAACGAATAGTCCGTATAATCCGAAATAGACGAAATCCGCCTGTCCATATGGCCGCCGGAATAGA
The DNA here is from genome assembly GCA_043746375.1 of Caulobacteraceae bacterium. Classification (GTDB taxonomy): domain Bacteria; phylum Pseudomonadota; class Alphaproteobacteria; order Caulobacterales; family Caulobacteraceae; genus Acaudatibacter. The sequence continues at coordinate 3,145 of JAYTRF010000117.1, forward strand.
CTATGTCGAAGTCGCTGATCTTGCCCTGGACCGTGAGGGCGGCTTGGTACCAGCTGTCGTGCTGACTCTCCGGCCTGAAGTGAGAGACCTTCAGGTCGCCGACGCTCGGATCGTAGCCGAAGATGCCGTTGTTGCGTTCGTCCTGGGCGACGATCGACGGCGTCACCGTCCAGTTCTCGTTCAGGTCGACCTTCAGCGCCGCGCGGCCCCCGAACGTCTCGGCATGGTTGTAGTGTTTCTGGACCAGGGCCGCGTTGTTGACGGTGATTCCGGTGGAGAAAGTCCGCGTGCCGAGCACGTTGTCGATGTAGCCGGCGTCGTGCTCGTCCCAACCGACCAGGCGAATCGCCGCCTTGTCGCCGAGCGGGACATTGATGAAGCCCTCGCCGGTATAACCGACGCCGCCATGGTCGACCTGATTGACCTCGGCGTCCCACGCCCCGAGGAATTTACCAGGCTCCGGAGGGTTGGTGATGATCCGGATCGTGCCGGCTTCCGAACTCGCGCCATAGAGCGTGCCCTGCGGTCCGGCCAGTGATTCGACGCGGGCGATGTCATAGACGTGGATGTCCAGGGCCCCGCCGATGGTGGTGATCGGCTGCTCGTCGAGATAGGTGCCGACGCTCGGCAGCGAGCCGGAATGGTTGCTCTGGTTGTCCGCTGCGATGCCCCGCATATAGATGTTCGACATTCCAGGCCCGACCGTCTGATAGGAGACGCTCGGCAGGAACTTAATGTAATCGTTGAAATTCTCGACGTGCAGCTCTTCCAGCTTGGCGGTTCCGAGCGCCTGGATGCTCATCGGCACATTCTGGAGATTTTCGGTGCGTTTCTCGGCGGTGACGACCATTTCGCCAAGCGCGCTCTCGCTGCCTGAACTGTCTGCCACCTGAGTCGGCGCCGTCTGGGCCATAGCGCGCGGCCCCCAGGAAAGCATCGTCGACGCCAGAAGCATCCCCCAGCCCAACGGCCGCAACGCCGCGAGCCCGTCCGCGCGATGGATTTTGTGCATTGAAAAAGCCCCCCGGCCAGCATCGGTCCGTCATGCCTTGTGGCCACGCC
>JAYTRF010000118.1:0-11673 GCA_043746375.1 Caulobacteraceae bacterium
CGGCGGGCGACCCGCCTATGCCAATGGTCAGCGGGGCTACGCCAACGTCCAGCGCAGCTTCCGCCCGCAAGACCAGGGCCGTCCGCGGTACGATCCTGACCGGTATCGGCACAGCTATCGCGCCGAACGTCAATTCGACGCCGGTGAATATTATGAGCCCAATGGCTGGTATTACCGTCGCTGGGGCTATGGCGACTACTTTCCGTTCGGCTGGTTCACCACCAGCTATTACTTGAACGGTTTCGATTACGGTCTCCCCCCGCCCCCGATCGGTGCGGAATGGGTGAGGAACGGGCCTGACGCCCTCCTCGTCGACATTTGGACCGGCGAAGTGCTCTCGGTCGAATATGACGTCTTCTATTAGGCCCAACACCTCCGCTCGCGCCTTGACGGCCTGAGCTAAAACCTGTCGATAGCGAGCCGTCTGGGCCGCCCTCTCGGGCGGTCCAGGCGCGTTTGCCCGCTATTTGGAGAGCCCGTTCATGCGCGTCTACTATGATCGTGACGCCGACATTGCCCGAGTCCTCGACAGGAACATCGCCATCGTCGGATACGGGTCGCAGGGTCATGCTCACGCGCTTAACCTGCGCGACTCCGGCGTTAAGAATGTCGCGGTCGCCCTTCGCCCGGATTCGCCGTCGGCCAGCAAGGCCACGGCCGAGGGGCTCGAGGTGATGAGCGTGGCCAAGGCCGCGGCGTGGGCGGACGCGATCATGATGCTGGCGCCCGACGAGTTGCAGCGGGCCATCTACGAGCGGGAAATCGCCCCCCACATTCGCGATGGCGCAGCTCTGCTGTTCGCTCATGGCCTCAACATCCATTTCCGGCTTATCGAGCCGCGATCGGCCATCGACGTCTTGATGGTGGCGCCCAAGGGCCCGGGACACACGGTGCGGGGCGAGTACCTCAAGGGCGGCGGCGTGCCTTGCCTGATCGCTGTTGCCCAGGACGCCACGGGCGGCGCGCTCGATCTTGGTCTGGCTTACGCCTCCGCCATTGGCGGCGGCCGTTCTGGGGTAATAGAGACCAGCTTTCGCGAGGAGTGCGAGACCGATCTGTTCGGCGAGCAGGCCGTGCTGTGCGGGGGCCTCGTCGAGCTGATAAGGGCCGGTTTCGAGACCCTGGTCGAGGCCGGGTACGCCCCGGAAATGGCCTATTTCGAGTGCCTGCACGAGGTGAAGCTGATCGTCGACCTGATCTACGAGGGCGGCATCGCCAACATGAACTATTCGGTCTCCAACACCGCCGAGTTCGGCGAGTACGTCTCCGGCCCCCGGGTGGTGACGCCGGAGACCAAACTGGAGATGAAGCGCATCCTGGCCGACATCCAGTCCGGCCGTTTCGTGCGCGACTGGATGGTCGAATGCGCCGCCGGCCAACCGAGCTTCAAGGCCACGCGTCGCCGCAACGCCGCCCACCCGATCGAGGATGTCGGCGAGCGACTGCGGGCGATGATGCCCTGGATCGCCAAAAACAAGCTGGTCGATCAGGCCCGCAATTAAAGCATTCGCCGTTCGACTTGACCTATTCTTCCCTGACGGGGGAATTTCCCGCGACAACCATCAGCTTCCAGTCATGGCCGCGAGTTTCAGCACGGTGTTCCAGTTACGCGCCGTGCCGCGCTGGCAAAGCGTTCGGTCGATCAGGGCGGTGGTCAGGCGGGAATTGCCGATGCCTTCCTGATAAAAAATGAACAATTCACGGCCTCGCGCTTCGAGTGTTTCCCGGTCACGAAGGGCGGCGCGCAGCGCAATGACCGCCTGGGCCGCAGGCGCCGCCTTGAACACCATCGCCACCAGGCGGGCCGGAGCGTCGGCTGCCTCGCGCGGATAGGGATTGGCAGCGACGACCTCTCGCCATTCGGCTGCGGTCCTGACCATGACCTCGGTGCGCAGGCGGAGGCGCGTCTCGACCCGCGATTCCAGCAGCGCCTCAAGCTCTGGCGTCGGCGTCGCGGGGCATTGAAAGGACAGATTTCCGCTCTGCAGCAGGGATCGAGGCGCGACAAGGCCGAGATCCGCCAGCAGCGCGCGCAGATCGGCCATGGCCACGAGCTGACGGCCGCCGACATTCACGCCCCGCAGCAGGGCGATGTGAGTGATCAGGTCCATGGCAGAATCTCGCGGCCGCGCAGAATGGCTTCTGCCCCCGCGGTATGCTTGCCTTCACCCGGTGCGTGCAGGACCAGCGCCGGCAAGAGTCGAAGCGGCGCCTTGCCGTTCTTGATCGCGCGCACCAGGATGCGCTTGGCGGTCGCATCGGCGAAGGGCTGTACAGGGCGGATCTGAAATGACCCGGCGCCGCTCGCCAGGAGCCCAAGTATCTCGGCCAGCCGGTCGGCCCGATGGATGACGGTGATCGAACCGCCCTGGCGGACGGCCTTCAATAGGAACGCAGCCCACGCGCCCAAACCCTGACTGGCTATCCAAGCGCGGCGCTTGGCGGGGTGAGGGCCGCGCAAGGCGGCCGGATCATCGAAAAACGGCGGATTGGCCAGCGCGGCGTCAAAGGGAGCCAGCCCAGCCTGCGCGAAAGGCACGTCAATGTCGCAGGCGATAACCGACACCCTGTGTTCCAGTCCATTGGCTGCGATGTTGGCGTGCGCCAGTTCCACCGCGCCAGCGTCATTTTCAATGCCGACAAAGCTGGCCCCGGGCAGGCGCACCGCAGCGGCCAGCATTACGGCCCCGACCCCACACCCCGCGTCCAGCACCCGTTCCCCAGGTCCCGCGTCGCAGGCGGCGGCCAGCAGGGCGGCATCGAGCCCGGCGCGATAGCCGGCCTTGCTCTGGCGCAGGCGAACCCGGCCGCCCAGAATGTGGTCGTCGGTCAGTTCCACAGCCGGTCTCTCGCTTCCGCCCCGCCTTGACCGTTACCTATCGCGCCACCATTGTCTCCTGACCAACCCCGCGGCGGGCGCGAAAAGGTCAGGAACGCATGGTCTTGGACGCGGCCAAAGCCATTATCGCCCGACCGCCCGGATCCGCCGAGCGCCTGATGCGTCTGGCCGCCGACGACATGGCGCAGGTCGATGCGCTGATCGCCGCGCGCATGCAGAGCCCCGTACAGGTTATCCCTGCTCTCGCCGACCACCTGATCGAGGCTGGGGGCAAGCGCCTGCGGCCCCTTCTCACCGTGGCCGCCGCCCGGTTGGTCGGGGCCAGGAGCGACGCGTTTTTGAAACTAGCCGCGGCCGTGGAGTTTATCCACACCGCGACCCTGCTTCACGACGATGTCGTCGATGCCTCCCAATTGAGGCGAGGCAAGGTTGCCGCCCATCTGATTTGGGGCGCCCCGTCGAGCGTGCTGGTGGGAGACTTCCTTTTCGCTCGCGCGTTCGAGCTGATGGTCGAAACCGGCGTCATGCGGGCGTTGGAAATTCTCGCAAAGGCCTCGCGGGTGATCGCCGAGGGCGAGGTGCTGCAGCTGACGCGCGCCCATGATCTGAACCTCTCCCAGACCACCTATCTGCAAATCATCACCGCCAAGACCGCCGAGCTTTTCGCCGCCGCCGCCGAGGCCGGGGCCGTGTCGGCCCACGCCAGCGCCGCTCAATGCGCGGCCCTGCGCGCGTTCGGCCAGAATCTCGGCCTCGCCTTCCAGCTTGCCGACGATGCCCTCGACTACGGCGGGGCGACCGAGACCCTGGGCAAGAATGCCGGCGACGACTTTCGCGAGGGTAAGGCGACCCTACCGCTCCTGCTGGCGATCGCGCGCTCGGGCCCGCGCGAAGTGGATTTCTGGCAGCGCGCCATCGGCGCCACCGAGCGGACAGATGCGGACTTCCGCCGCGCCCGCGAACTCGTGGTCGGCGCCGGCGCCCTGGAGGCGACGCTCGACCTGGCGGCCGAATACGCCGCCAACGCCAAGGCGTCCCTCGGGGTGTTCCCGCAGGGCGATTGGCGCACCGCCCTGGAAGGCGTCGCCGACTTCGCGGTCAGCCGAAGAGCCTAAGCTCCTTGTCGGCGGTTGCGGTCAAAAACCGCCGGTTCGAAAAGCGAAGCAGGTAGCTAGCTTGCCGCTACCGGCGAACCGCTGCGTGGTCGACCAGAAAACTGGTGTTACGCTCAGCTGTTGCGTATCCGACAATTTGAGCGGCCTATTGTCCCGTCAAAATCCAACTCGGGAATGGTGGGGATTCTGAAATGAAGAGATGGAAAATTTGGTTGGCGATGGCCCCAGTCGCGCTCCTCCTGTGGCCGCAGCTGTCGTTCGCCGATCCGCCCAAGCTCCCTCCGCAATGCCCAAGCTGCACGGTTCACATTCCGCCGTCGCCACCGCCGAAGCCACCGCCCCCGCCTCCGGAACCCCCCCCGCCGCCTCATTAGAGGTTGAGTTTGTTTGGGGCGAGTAGCCGGTGCCTAACACGCAATCACGAGCGCTTGCCAAGCTTGTTAACGGGGTGCCTTATCGGATCCGCGCAACACTCAAAAGAGACGTGCTTCGCCTGCGGAATGGTGAACGCTCAATCGCCTCTATCCTGGAGATCCACATGAAAGCTCGAACCTTGCTCATCGCCCTGGCGACCGCAGCGGCGGCAGCCTGCGCCTCTTCAGCCCTGGCGCAAAATACCTCCACATCCACAACTACCACTATCGGCTCCGACCCCCACACGGGGGGAGCGACCGCAGCTGATGCGCAAGCCATGGAGCGCATCAGACAAGCAGCGCAGGCTCAACGTCAGATACCCCAAAGGCCTCAGCCGCGATCCCCACCCCCGGCGCCGCCGCCAGAGCAAACGCACTAATTTAGGTGCGCGGTTCTGGAATCCGACTGGGCTTCGTCAGGCCTGCGTGGTCAGCAGGAAGATGCCGTTCGGCCAACCCCGTCATGGCCGCGCCTGCGCGACGCGCGGTCTTCGAGCCGAGTTAGGAACCTCCCTCTACGCCAGTTTGCGCCCGCGGCCCCGGACGTGACGGCCATTTCACGATGGCCCGATCATCTTCTCCGGCCGCACGATCTCGTCGAACTGTGCTGCAGTGACGTAGCCGCCTGCTACGGCTTCCTCGCGCAGAGTTGTTCCGTTCTTAAGCGCCGCCTTGGCGATCCTCGCGGCATTGTCGTAGCCGATGGTGGGGGCGAGCGCCGTGACCAGCATCAGCGAGCGATCGAGCGAAATCTTGATGTTGTCGGTCCGCGGCGCGATGCCGACCACGCAATGGTCGGTGAAGCTGGTCGCGGCGTCGGCCAGGAGCCTCACCGACTGCAGGAAATCGTAGGCCATGACCGGGTTGAATACGTTCAGCTCGAAATGACCCGAGGCGCCGGCGAAGGTGATCGTCGCCTGGTTGCCGAACACCTGTGCGCAGACCATGGTCAGCGCCTCGCATTGGGTCGGGTTGACCTTGCCAGGCATGATCGATGAGCCGGGCTCGTTCTCCGGCAGGGATAGCTCGCCGAAACCCGAGCGCGGGCCGCTGCCCAGGAAGCGGATGTCGTTGGCGATCTTGAACAGGCTGGCGGCGACGGTGTTCAGCGCGCCGTGGGTGAAGACCATGGCGTCGTGGGCGGCCATGGCCTCGAACTTGTTGGGGGCGCTGGTGAAGGGCAGGGCGGTAATCTCTGCGATCCTCTCAGCCACCATCGTCGCAAAGCCTACCGGCGCATTGAGGCCGGTGCCGACTGCGGTTCCGCCCTGCGCCAGTTGCAGCAGCAGCGGCAGGCTGGCCTCGATACGGGTAATGCCGTTTTCGACCTGCTGGGTGTAGCCGGAGAACTCCTGGCCAAGGGTGATCGGCGTGGCGTCCTGGGTGTGGGTGCGGCCGATCTTGATGATCGAGGACCACGCCTGCGCCTTGTCGTTGAGCGCGTTGCGCAGGGCTCCAAGCGCGGGAAGCAGGCTGTGGACGACCTCCCGGGCGGCGGCGATGTGCATCGCGCTGGGGTAGCAGTCGTTGGAAGACTGGCTGAGATTGACATCGTCGTTGGGGTGAACCGGATGCTTTGAGCCCATCGCGCCGCCCAGCATTTCGATCGCCCGGTTCGAGATCACCTCGTTGGCGTTCATGTTCGACTGGGTCCCCGAACCCGTCTGCCAGACGGCCAGCGGGAAATGCGCGTCGAGTTTGCCTTCAATCACCTCCTGGGCGGCGGCGATGATCGCCTGGCCCTTCGCGGCGTCGAGAATGCCGAGGGCCATGTTGGTTTCGGCCGCGGCGCGCTTGATGACGCCAAGCGCTCGGACGACTGACTGCGGCTGCTTTTCCCAGCCGATCTTGAAGTTGCCGAGCGATCGCTGGGTCTGCGCGCCCCAGTAACGGTCGGCGGGAACCTCGATGGGTCCGAAACTGTCGGTCTCGGTGCGCGTGACGGTCATCAGCCCTCCTTTGCGGGGGCGGGGCGAAACAGCAAAGCCCCGAGCAGCGGCCTGATCGACTTGCCGATGGCCAGCTGCGGTTTGGAGGGTGGCCCTGCCCCCTCGGCGCGCTCGCGTTTGGCGACGCAGGTCTGCACTGCGGGCCCCAGATCAAGGAAGCCCGTCGCCGCTGGCAACGCCTGTAGCACGCAGCCGTCAAAGAACGGATAGGTGTCCGCCTCGCTGCAACCGAATGAGGCGCGGTCGGCCCTGGCTGCGGTGAGGATCATCCGGTTTGCGCCCTTAAGTGCGGGAATGAACACGCCCGAAAAACAGGCAGAGAGAATGATCACTGTCGGCCGCGCCCCACAGCTGTTCGAAACGATCGTCTTGAGCAGTCGCGGCGTCGCCAGACTACCGTCAAGGACAATGCCCTCGGGAGAGCCGTGGGTGGTGAAATAGATCAGGCACCCTCCCGGTGCGCGGGCGGTCAGGGCCCGCAGGTCATCGAAAATGCCTTGTGGATCGGTCTTGTGCGGGGCGTCGGCCGGGTAGCGCTGCGGGCGGACTGAGAATTGGATAAGGTTCGCAGGGGAAAATCCGGCCTTCTCGAACGCATGCGCGACGTCCCGGCGGGCGTTATCGAACGTTTCTGTCGGATTATCTGTGTGAGCGGCGTGATAGTCGCCGGCGACGATGATCGCCGCCCAGTCTGCAAAGCCACTCTGAGCGCGAGCGCAGCCCCCTTGGCCGCAAAGGGCGATCAACGCCGCGACGATCAGCAGAGGCGACTTCATTGCAGCCTATTTGTAGTTCCTGAACGGCGTCGGCACAGCCGTGCCGGTGGCTTTGGCGACCAGGCGATCATCGGCATCGTAAAGCTCGCCCTCGGTGAAGGCGATGGTCTTGCCCCAGCGGACCACGCGGCCGACGCCCCGAAGTGCGCCAGGAGCAGCGGGACGAAAGAAGCTGGTCTTCATCTCGACGGTGGGCGCGACGCAGGTCATCGCCGAGGCGACCATACAGGCCACCGACATCACTTCGTCGAGCATGGCGCACAGATAGCCGCCCTGGACCTGCTTCATCGGGTTGGCGAGTAACTCGGCGCTCGCGTTGAAGGCCGCAACGACGGTTCGGGTCTCCTGACTTACGCTCACCATCCGAAAACCGAGAGTCCGCGATCCAGATGGCTGGTTCTTGGTGCGCAGGAACCGCTGCAGGATGGCGTCATCAGTGAGAGGCGCCGCCCCTGGGGCAGGCGTATCAGTCATTTCGGGGCCGCTTATTTCTTGCGGAACTGATCGAGGGAGACGACCTTGGGTTCCTCGCCGCCGCCGGACTTGGCGCTCTTGATCGCTACCGCCTTGTCCGGTTTGACCGCGATCTCTGCGGCGGGTGCGGGGGCTTCGCGGAGGTGTTCTGGGGGCGTGAATTCCAGACGGAAGCGCACGCTCGGATCCTCAAAGCGGGTGATGGCGGCGTAGGGGATCGAAAGGCTCTGCGGCTGTCCGCCAAAACGCAGGGTTACCGAAAAGAACGTCTCGCCAGGCGCCAGGTCCCAGTACTGGTTCTGCAGGACAATGGTCATTCCCTCCGGATACTGGCCAAGCAGCGCCTTTGGGCCGGAGACCCCCGGCGCGTCGGTGCGGAAGCTGATGTAGAAATGATGCTCGCCCGGCAGGCCCGCCGGGGCCGCGGCGCGCTTGAGGGCCGCCCGCACCACGCCGCGCATGGCTTCCTGCTGCAACTGGTCATAGTGCATCTGATCGGGGGTCTGTTCGCTCGCCATGGCTTAGAGCCTAACGCGGCAAGGGCCCAAGGCAAGGGCGGGAGACCAGGAAATATCTGCGCGCCGGCGATGAAGTGGGGGGCTTCTGTTGCCAGGCGCCCCCCGAGCCCCGCCTGGCGCTGCTAAGACACCAGGGCTTCAGGTCGAATCCGACCGCACCGCTTACGCGGCGAGGGCGTACTCTTGAGCGAAGTTATCGTTCGCATTTAGTTTATGGCCCGAAGACGGTGAGCCACGCCGGGAGAAAGCAACGCCTTTAGACGTCTGTCGATGCTGATCGGCCCCTCAAAAGCCCGCCGATAACACGGGGGTTAAGGAAATTGGTGGAGCCGCCGGGAATCGCACCCGGGTCCAGTCCGCTTATTGCGCGCGCGTTTATCTCCATAGTTCAGAGTGATCCGAACCCGGCTAATATAGGCCAGATCCCCTTCGAAATGAAGAACCCCGCCTGCGAAGCGTGAAGGGGCGGCGATTGCGCGAACCGACAGCCTTCGGCGGCGGGCATAGCCGCGGCGGAGAATAAGTCCTAGTTTCGGGACCGTTCAGACCAATGGATGTGGCCCGCGCGTGAAAAGCCTGTTCCATTCGGCCAGGTTCCTGGCCCTCGACATGGCCTCGACGATTTTCTTCGTCGCGCTCTTCGAATTGACCGGCAATGTCGTGCTTTCGGTCGCTGTCGGCATGGGCCTTGGCGTCGCCCAGATTGGCTGGGTGCTGGTCCGCCGACGGCGCCCTGACGCCATGCAGTGGCTGAGCCTGTTCCTGGTGGTGGCCACCGGCGTGGCAACCTTTATCACCAAGGATCCCCGGTTCATCCTTTTCAAGCCGACGATCATCTACGCCATCGTCGGCGTGGTGATGCTCAAGCGCGGGTGGATGAATCGCTATCTGCCGCAGCGGGCGATGCTCATCGTGCCGGACATAGGGGTCGTCTTCGGCTTCGTCTGGGCGGGACTGATGTTCTTCAGCGGAGCGCTGAACCTGGCCATCGCCCTGCGCGGCGACATGGCGCTCAGCCTGAAATTCCTGGCCATCTTTCCCCTGGCCAGCAAGCTCACCTTGTTCGCCATTCAGTACGCGACCATGCGCCTCATCGGCCGTCGCCGATACCTCGCGATGACCCCGCAGGCGCAAGCCGCGTTCGAAGCCGCCGCCGCCGCCGATCGCGTACAGCCAGCCGTCGCGGCGGCTTGAGGCGGGCCTGCAGGTGACAAGCGAGGCTCTTTCTGGTAGCACCAAGTAGGACCAACCGAGAGATTCCAGCATGCCGGCAGTGGAAAAGCTGAGCATTGCTCTCACGCCTGACCTCGCCGCTGACATCCAGCGCGCGGTCGCCGCGGGAGAGTATGCTTCCGCCAGCGAGGTCATCAGGGACGCACTCCGAGGCTGGAAGCAGCTTAGGGAAAGCCGCGCGGCGGCTCTTGAGGCGCTGCGTCTTCTCTGGCGGCAAGGCGTCGCGAGCGGCGAAAGCGCGCCCCTCAACGCGGAGGACATCAAGAAACGCGGTCGAGCGCGGCTTGCGGTGCGCCAAACCAGCCATCGCTGATTAATGCCGCGTGTCGTCCTGACGTCGCGCGCCAACGCCGGTCTTGATGAGATTTGGCTGCATGTGGCCCAGGACAATCTGAGCGCCGCAGATGCGCTGATCGACCGGCTTGTCGGTCGTTGCGACTCTCTCGCCGAACATCCCAAGCTCGGTCCGAGCCGTCCCGAGATCGCGGCCGAAGCCCGGATGCTCGTGGTTGACAGCTATCTTATCCTTTACCGGGTCACAGGCGAAGGGGTGGAGATCGTGCGTGTGGTCTACGGGGCCAGGCTTTTCGAAGGCCTGTTCGACGATCAGGGCCGCGGATAGAGAATAATCTGCGTGCAGCGGAAGACCGCCAGCAGGCGCGCCGTGGCCTCATCGCTGAAGTGCGCGTCCCAGACTGGGTCGTCCTCCCCCTGTGCAGCAGCTTGGCCGTGCAGACCCCCGCGCCCTTGGTCAAAGTGCCCATGAAGTTGCACTTCACCTCGACGGTCGTGAAACCCGTGGCGCCGTCCGGCCAGGTCGTAGACACGCCATAGGCGCAGAGGATATCGGCCACCGACAGCACGACGCCGGCCAGCAGATAGCCGGTGTGCGCGACGAGATCCTGGCGCACCTCGAACCTGCCGGTCACCTTTCCAGGTTCGACTTCCGTGATCCGCAGGCCGAGGTGCTCGGGGAGCTTGCCGAGGTTGGCCCAGTTCAGATCGTCGAGCGATGTGCGGTTGCTGACCCCGGCCATGTCCCCCTCGTCCCTCCCCAGCCCCGCTTCCGACCTGTCTCTGCCTACAGCAGCTCGACGCCGCGTTCGATGGAGAGCACGCCGGTGCGCGACACTTCCACCAGGCCAAGCGGGCGCATCAGGTCGATGAACTTGTCGATCTTGGATGGCGCACCGGTCAGCTCGAAGATGAAGCTGGCGGTGGTGGTGTCGATGACCTTGGCGCGGAAGATTTCGGCCAGCCGCAGGACCTCGACGCGTTCCGCGCCATGGCCGGCGACCTTGATCAGGGCCAGTTCCCGCTCGGCCCCATTGGGGTCCTTGGTGACATTCTGCACGTGACGGGTGGAAACCAGCTTCTGCAGCTGGGCCTCTATCTGCGAAAGCACGTGCGGCGTGCCGCGGGTGACGATGGTGATCCGGCTGGTGTGGGCGTTGCGGTCGGTCTCGGCGACGGTGAGGCTCTCGATGTTGTAGCCGCGGGCCGCGAACAGGCCGACGATGCGGTGCAACACGCCCGGCTCGTTGTCGACCAGCACCGCGAAGGTGGCCAGCGCCTCAGCCTCGATCGCGTGGCCCATGTCATAGGCCGACGCTGGCGCGTCCTCCGTCATCCGCGTCCCCTCCGATCACGCGGAGGGATGACCGTTAACTCATTCAAACCAGCCTCCCGTCGATGGCGGCAACGGCTTCGTCGCCGAGGATCATCTCGTTGTGGGCCTTGCCCGAGGGGATCATAGGCAGGCAGTTTTCGGTCCGCTCCACGCGGCAGTCGAAAAGCACCGGCAGCGGCGTCTCGATCATCTCGATGATCTTGTCGTCGAGCTCGGCGGGGCTCTCGGCGCGCAGGCCCACGGCCCCGAACGCCTCGGCCAGCTTGACGAAATCGGGCATGCTCGCCGAATAGGAGTGGCTGTAGCGCTCGCCGTGCAGCAACTGCTGCCACTGGCGGACCATGCCCATCCACTGATTGTTGAGGATGAACACCTTGATCGGCAGGTCGTACTGAATGGCCGTCGCCATCTCTTGCATGGTCATCTGCACGCTGGCGTCGCCGGCGATATCGATGACCAGCGCCCCGGGGTGGGCGATCTGCACCCCGACGGCGGCTGGCAGGCCATAGCCCATGGTGCCGAGCCCCCCGGATGTCATCCAGCGGTTCGGCTCCTGGAAGCGGAAAAACTGCGCCGCCCACATCTGGTGCTGGCCGACCTCGGTGGTGATGTAGACGTCCTTGTCCCGGGTCAGGGCATAGAGCCGTTGCAGCGCCATCTGCGGCTTGATCACGCTCGCTGAGGCCTTGTAGGCGAGACAGTCGCGCGCCCGCCAAGCCTCGATGT
>JAYTRF010000119.1:0-9005 GCA_043746375.1 Caulobacteraceae bacterium
TGCATCACGCCTTTTCCACCGCGCGGGCGGCGAGGTCGATGGCGGTAACGATCGTGTCGAGCTGTTCGGCGCTCACCGGTCCGCTGCGCATCCGAACGCCGATGGCGGCGGCAAGATTGCCCATGGCGCGGCCGATGTGAGGCGATGGTCGCTCGAACCTGACGCGAACCTCGTCCATGCGCGCGAAGATGTCGTCGATCGCCGGCTGGCGTTCAGCCAGGGCAGCCTCGCCTTCGGCGGTGATGCGGTAGAGCTTCTTGCCCCCGGCGGCGGCCTCGACGCTCACAAAGCCCAGTTCCTCCAGCAGGGTCAGATTGGGATAGACGATCCCTGGGCTTGGGCTATAGGCCCCGCCGACCCGCGCTTCGATATCCTTGATCAGTTCGTAGCCATGGCATGGCTGTTCGGCGATGAGGCGCAAAATGACAAACCTCAGATCCCCCTGGTCGAAGATTCGCTTGCCAAGTCCGCTCCTGTGGCGACTGCGAGGGTGAGGATGGGCGCTATCGTTCGGTGAAACGTGTTCGCGATGTCGGTGGTGGGAATGTCTGAACATGGTCATGCTTTCGATCTATGTTAGATATAACGGAACATAGATATATCTTTGTCCTATCTTATGCAAGAGGGAAGACCGCCCAAAATACGTTTGATGACAGTTTTGTGGTCGCGCGCGGTGCAACCCCCTCTCGCCGAGGTGCGTTTGGGCTGGGATGCTGGCGGGCCCGGCGCCTCGATACTAAATAGGTCAATAGGTTCCACGGGCCGCGAATTCGGACGCGGGCACATAAGCGTTACCCCCGGGGCCATGGAGATGATGCAATGAAGATCGCTCAGGTTCCGCCGCTGTATGAGGCGGTTCCGCCCCGGCTCTATGGCGGCACCGAGCGGGTGGTCGCGCACCTCTGCGACGCGCTGGTCGATCTGGGCCATGAGGTGACGCTGTTTTCAAGCGCGGACGCCAAAACTCGGGCCAATCTGGTAACCGTTCGCGATCAGCCGATCCGCCTCGATCCCGCGCCATTGAAGTCGGATTTGGCGGCCCACCTGTCCATGCTGTCGGAAGTCCGCCGTCAGGGTGCGCGCTTCGACATCATCCATTTCCACACCGACATGATTCATTTTCCGCTGTTCGAAGCGGATGCCTCGCGCACCCTCACGACCCTTCATGGCCGCCTCGACCTCAAGGATCTCCCAGAGGTCTATCGGCGCTGGCCGAAGTTTCCCCTCGTGTCGATTTCGAACGCCCAACGCACGTTCCTGCCGTTCGCCAACTGGGCCGGCACCGTTTATCACGGCATGCCGGAGCAACTTTACCGCTTCTCAACGACGGCCCAGGGATACTTGGCGTTTCTCGGCCGGATTTCGCCTGAAAAGGGTCCCGAGCGCGCCATCGCCATCGCCAAGCGGCTCGGCATGCCGCTGAAGATCGCAGCCAAGGTGGACGCGGCTGATCTCAACTACTTCAACGATGAAATCCGGCCGATGCTCGACCATCCGCTGATCGAATTCGTCGGGGAAATTGGCGATGCTGACAAATCGGCCTTTCTGGGCGGCGCGGAGGCTCTGCTGTTTCCCATCGATTGGCCCGAACCCTTCGGACTGGTGATGATCGAAGCGATGGCTTGCGGGACGCCGGTGATCGCCTATGACTGCGGATCGGCGACCGAGGTCGTCGACGAGGGCGTCACCGGCTTCGTCGTCACGGGCGAAGATCAGGCGGTTGCGGCCGTTCGCACCGCCCAGGCGCTGGACCGGCGCGCTGTGCGCCGCCAGTTCGACAGGCGGTTCTCGGCCACGGCGATGGCGCGAGGCTATCTCGATCTGTACGCTGATCGCCTGGCGCATTGCCCTTTTGCCCCTGACCTTGCCATCGACGGTGGCGTAGACGACCCTGAGGCCCACGCAAAAATCGCCTGATTCTCCCCAAACAACTGTTGATGGACGACCTCGCCGCTCCTGTCGCATTGGACTCCGACGAATCTGCGGGCGATATCGTCCAGCTGTTGTCGATCAAGGACGCCGACGCCTTCCTGGTCGCCGATGCCTGGGGAGATGTGCTGGGTGGGGTCGACGGGCTGTTTTTCGACGATACCCGGATACTGTCGCGCTTTTGCCTGACCATCGGCGACAAGCGGCCGTCAAAACTGAGCTTCGCCCTCTCGCCAGACGGGGCGGTGTTCACCTTCCACGGGGCGAATCTGGCTCTGCCTCCGGTAGGCGATACCGCGACACCGCGCGGCGTGATCCACGTAGAGCGGCGGCGCTGCCTGCAGGGGGGCACGGTGTTCGAACGTCTGCGCCTGACCAATTTCGGGCTCGACGAGATCATGACCCCGGTTGCGTTCGAATTTGCCGCCGACTTTCGCGACATGTTCGAAGTTCGCGGCCTCAAGCGGCCGAGGCGCGGGGTTACCGCGCCGCCGCGCCTTCTCGGCCGGGGGGTGGCTTTCGCCTACGAGGGCCTTGACCAGCTTTCGCGCGCCGGGATTGTCGCCTTTTCGGAAGTTCCGTGGCGGCTCCGCGCCGCCAGGGCCGATTTCCTGTTCGCCCTCGCCCCTGGGCGGCGAACCGACCTGTACATAGAGATGGGGCCTTCTGAGGGAGATCAGCCGAGCCGCGAGCGGTTCCTGGCCGCCATGGGCGGCGCCAGACGGGCGGTGCGCGAGCGCAAGGAACGCGGCGCGCGCTTGACCGCCCCCGACGGAGCCTTTGGTGCTTGGCTGGAGCAGTCCCGCTCCGACGTCGCCGTGCTGACGACCGAGTTGGCCACTGGCTTCTATCCTTACGCGGGTATTCCCTGGTTTTCGACGCCGTTCGGTCGGGACGGGATTGTTACCGCCTGGCAAATGCTATGGCTCGACCCATCCCTGGCAAAGGGGGTGCTCACCTATCTTGCCGCACGCCAGGCAACCGAAACATCGGACCTTCGCGACTCGACCCCGGGCAAAATCATGCACGAGACGCGCCGCGGCGAGATGGCGGCTTTGAAGGAAATTCCTTTCGGCCTCTACTACGGGGGCGTCGACACCACGCCGCTGTTCATGGCCCTGGCCGGCGCCTACCTGACGCGAACCGGAGATGATCAGCTGGTCCGTCGAATCTGGCCAGCGCTGCTGGCCGCCGCGCGATGGCTGGAGACCTTCGGCGACACCAACGGCGATGGGCTGATCGACTACGCCCGTCGCTCGGACACCGGCCTCACCAATCAGGGGTGGAAAGACAGCGTCGATTCGGTCTTTCACCAGGATGGACGGCTGGCCGCGGGGCCGATCGCCTTGGTTGAGGTGCAGGGCTACGCCTTCGCCGCTTGGCGGGCGATGGCGCAGATCGCAGGACAATTAGGCGAGCGGGGCGCCGAGGCGTGGATAGAGCGCGCCGAGACGATGCGGGCGGCCGTCGAGGATCGCTTTTGGATGGAGGCCGAGGGCTACTACGCCTTGGCCATGGACGGCGATGGCAAACGGTGCGAGCCGCGGACCTCCAACCCAGGCCATTTGCTGTTCGTCGGCCTGCCGAGCCCCGAGCGAGCGGCCAAGGTCACAGCGCGCCTGCTGTCTGCTGAATTCGACAGTGGATGGGGTATTCGGACCCTGGCGGTCGGCATGGCGCGTTTCAATCCGATGTCCTACCACAACGGTTCGATCTGGCCGCATGACACCGCGATCGCGGTCCATGGCATGGCGCGTTATGGCGACCGGGCGGGCGCGGCCAAGGTGCTGCGCGACCTCTTCGATGCTTCCAAGAGCTTCGAGATGCGCATGCCCGAACTGATGTGTGGCTTCGGCCGTCAACCTGACGAACCGCCGATCGCCTATCCGGTGGCGTGCATGCCCCAGGCCTGGGCCGCTGGTTCGACGTTCATGCTGTTGCAGGCCTGCCTGGGCCTCAGCATCGACGCCGCCAAGCGCCAGGTGCGGCTGGTGCGCCCGACGCTCCCCACGGGTGTCGACCAGTTGTTCCTGGATGGTCTGTCGGTAGCCGGCGCCAGCGTCGACCTGCGGTTCCAGCGGTACGGAGACAGCATAGCGGTCACCCCTGGGCCAACGTCGGATCGAAGCATATCGGTAGTTCTGGAGGGGTGAGTGTTGTTCATTCGGCGATGCGAAATCGGGGTGCGGCGGCCAGCCGGCGCGGATCGGGCGAGGCACAGGTGAAGGTAGCGATCGCGCCTTCATCAGCGGCTGGCGAAAAACTTCGGCCGCCTCCGGCTCTGGATCTCGCCCGCAGCGCCCTGTTTGCCGATTTCGACGGCACGCTGGCGCCGATCGAGGCGACGCCTGGGGCCGTCCGACCCGACGCGGCGCGGCGACGACTTCTGAGTGCGCTTTCGGAGCGGCTGTCGGGGCGTTTTGCTGTAGTCAGCGGCCGCGCCTTGGAAGACCTCGACCAGCTTTTGGAAGGCCGGATACAAGCTATCGGCGCGGTTCATGGCTTGGTGCGTCGCACTGCCACCGGTGTCGTCGAGGCCCCGGCGCGAGACAACCGCAGCGATGAAGCGCGCGCGGCCATGCTGGCTTTGGCGGACAACGATGGCGGTCTGCTGGTCGAGGATAAAGGACCGGCAGTGGCCCTCCACTATCGCGGCTCGCCGCAGGCGCGCGAGGCGTGTCTGGAGATGGCGCGGCGCCTGGCGGCAAGGTTGGGCCTGGTCGTCCAGCTAGGCGACATGGTGGTAGAGGTCCGCCTTCCAGGCCCCGACAAAGGCGATGCTGTCCAGGCATTCCTGCGCGAGAAGCCGTTCGGGGGGTTCATGCCGGTGTATATTGGCGACGACTTGACTGACGAAGCCGGTTTTCGCTCGGCGACGGTCAATGGCGGGTTTGGCGTCATCGTCGGCCCTCGCCGGCCCACCAACGCGGCCTACGGCCTTGCTGATGTTAGCGCCGCCCGCGCGTGGCTCAGCGCCGCTCTTGAGGCTGGGCAGTGACCCGCGATCTCGACCTCGCCCCCATCGGCAATTGTTCGATCAGCGCCCTGATCGACCGCCAGGGGCGCTTCGTCTGGTGCTGCGCGCCGCGGGTGGACAGTGATCCCTTGTTCTCCAACCTGCTCAGCGATCGGGACCTCGCCGATCCGGAGGCGGCTGGCTTCTGGTCAATCGACGTGGTCGAAGCCGCCCAGACACGCCAAGCCTATCTGCGCAACACCCCGATCTTGCGTACCGAAATCACCGATGCTGCCGGCGCCTCACTGGAAATCATCGACTTCGCGCCGCGTTTCCGGCTTTACGGTCGCGGCTATCGGCCAACCTCATTCATCCGCCTGATCCGCCCGATCGTCGGCGTCCCGAGGATAACCGTGCGGCTGCGCCCGACCGCTGACTGGGGCGCACGGCGCGCGACGGTGACCTCCGGCTCCAACCACATCCGCTACAGCGGCAAGGACGTGGTGATGCGCCTGACCAGCACAGTCCCTGTGTCGCACATTCTCGAGGAACGGACCTTTCGGCTCGAGGAAACCGTCGCCCTCTTTTTGGGTCCTGACGAGCCCTTCCAGGGAGAGGTCCTCGCCAACGCCAACTCCATGCTGAACGACACCTGCACCTATTGGCGCGAGTGGGTGCGCACCTTGGCCGTACCGCTCGAATGGCAGGAAGCGGTTATCCGCGCGGCCATCACCCTGAAGCTGTGCGCCTATGAGGAAACAGGCGCGATCGTCGCGGCGCTCACCACCTCCATTCCCGAGGCCCCCAACAGCGGTCGCAACTGGGATTATCGCTATTGCTGGATCCGCGACGCCTATTACGTGGTCCAGGCGCTCAACCGGCTGGGGGCCGTCGACATCCTCGAGAACTATCTAGGTTACCTGCGCAACATCGTCGATGCAGCCGGCGGCGGCCATATTCAACCGGTCTACGGAGTCGGCTTCGAACCCATACTGACCGAGCGGATCGTCGACACTCTTCCGGGTTATCGGGGTATGGGGCCGGTGCGGGTCGGCAATCAGGCTCACGAACACATCCAGCACGATGTCTATGGCCAGATCATCCTTTCCAGCGTCCAGGCGTTTTTCGACGAACGCCTGCTGAGGCCTGCGACCCGCGAAGATTTCGAGATGCTGGAAGGGATCGGCGAACGGGCCTTTGCTGTCTACGACAAACCCGACGCGGGCCTCTGGGAATTGCGCACCCGCGCCGCCGTGCACACCTATTCTGCGGCGATGTCATGGGCGGCGTGCGATCGGCTGGGCAATGCGGCCGAGAAGCTGGGCCTTGTCGCCAGGGCGAGGTTTTGGAACGACCGCGCGGCGGCCATTCGCAGCGCCATCGAGGAGAAAGCCTGGAATCCGCAGGGTGGCCATTTCGCCGCGACCTTCGGCGGCGATGAGCTCGATGCTAGCCTGACCCAACTCGTCGATCTGCGCTTTTTGAAGCCCGACGATCCGCGTCACCGCGACACTCTGAAGGCCATAGAGTCGCACCTGCGCCGGGGTTCCAACCTTTTGCGCTACGACCAGCCAGACGATTTCGGGGCGCCGGAGACAGCGTTCAACTTCTGCACCTTCTGGTTCATCGAGGGGCTGCATCTGATAGGCGAGACCGAAGAGGCACGCCGTTTGTTCGAGGAGATGCTGAAACGGCGCAACCATGCCGGGCTGCTCTCGGAAGACGTCAGCCTTACCGACGGCGCTCTATGGGGGAACTTTCCCCAGACCTACTCGCTTGTTGGACTGATCAACTGTGCGGTTCTTCTCAGCCGTCCGTGGAGTTCGGTTCGTTGAGCCGTCTCATCATCGTCTCCAATCGGGTCCATCCGCCGCAGGTCCGCGGCGAGGCCCCGGCTGGGGGGCTTGCCGTCGCGCTGGCCGCCGCGTTGCGGGAATATTCCGGCTTCTGGTTCGGCTGGAGCGGCGAGACCACCGAAACGTTCACCGGAGAAACCACCACCCGCCGGGTCGACGATGTCACAGTGGTCACCATCGACCTCGATGAGGCCGACTATCAGGAATACTACAACGGCTATGCCAACGGCGCGCTTTGGCCCCTGTTTCATTACCGCATCGACCTGACCGCCTATGATCGTTCGTTCGGGGCCGGTTACGAGCGGGTCAACCGCCGTTTCGCGGAAACCCTGGCGCCGCTGATCGAGCCTGGAGACCTGATCTGGGTCCATGACTATCACCTGATCCCGCTGGGTCGGGAGCTGCGCCGCCTGGGCGTGGCCAATCCGATCGGTTTTTTCCTCCATGTGCCGTGGCCTGCGCCGCAGCTGCTGACCACCCTTCCGCGCAATCGCCAGCTGGTCGAAGCGCTGTTTTCCTATGACCTGGTCGGCTTCCAGACCGACGAGTGGCTTTGGGCGTTCGAATCCTATGTCTTGGGCGAAGCTGGCGGAGGCTGGGCGCTCGACGGGCGGCTGGAGGCCTTTGGAACGAGCGTACGGGCGCAGGTTTTCCCGATCGGCCTGGACGTGGAGGAGTTCCAGACCCTTGCCCAGTCCCAAGTCGCCATGCGCGCCTACGACCGGATGGCGGCGCACAGCGTCTTTCGCTCGCTGATTGTCGGCGTCGATCGGCTCGACTATTCCAAGGGGCTCGAGGAGCGGCTGCTCGGCTTCGAGCGTTTCCTGCTGGACAACCCCGAACTGCGCCGCGAAGTGCTCTATCTCCAGGTGGCGCCGACGTCGCGCGGCGAGGTCGAAGCCTACCAGGACATGCGCGGGCGGATCGATGCGCTCTGCGGGCGGATTAACGGCGCCTACGCCGACATGGACTGGACGCCGATCCGCTACGTCAACCGCACCTACCGGCGCGACGAACTGGCCGGCGTCTACCGCGCCGCCAAGGTCGGACTGGTGACACCTTTGCGCGACGGGATGAATCTGGTCGCCAAGGAATATGTGGCCGCGCAGAACCCAGACGACCCCGGCGTGCTTGTGCTGTCGCGTTTTGCGGGGGCGGCCCGGCAGATGACTGCGGCGGTGATCGTCAATCCCTTCAGCCGCGAGGAGATCGCCGACGCCCTGAAACAGGCGCTGTCGATGCGGCTGGCGGAACGGGTCAGCCGCTGGCGGAGTTTGATGGACGGAATAACCGGCAGCGATGTGCGGATGTGGCGCGACTCGTTTGTCGAGGCCCTGAGGGCGTCGCACGAACCAGGCCTGCCGCTATTCGAATTGCCGGGGGCGTCGATCAGGCGAGTGAGGGTCCAGACCCATGGCGCAGAGCAAGCTGGTGACCTACCGGGCCAAGCGGGACTTCAGGGTTACGGCGGAGCCCAGCGGAACCGACCCCGCGCCAAAGTCGGATCGCCTTCGTTACGTCATCCAAAAACATGATGCGAGCCGGCTGCACTACGACCTGAGGCTGGAAGTCGGCGGCGCCTTCAAGTCATGGGCGGTGACCCGCGGACCATCGCTCGATCCCGCCGATAAACGGCTAGCGGTGGAGGTCGAGGACCACCCGCTGAGCTATGGTGACTTCGAAGGCACAATCCCCAAGGGCCAGTACGGCGGTGGCACGGTGCAGATGTGGGATCGCGGTTTCTGGGCCCCTGAAGACGGCGTCGACGCTGAAAAGGCGTTGAAGAAAGGCGAGCTGAAGTTCGCTCTCGAAGGCGAGCGCCTGCACGGCGGCTGGGTGCTGGTGCGCATGAACCCCGACCGCAGCCATGGCAAGGCCACCAACTGGCTGTTGATCAAGCACAGGGATGCGGCGGCGCGCCCGGGCCAAGGCGCCGAGCTGATGGCCGAGGACCGATCTGTTGCCTCCGGACGGCCGATGAGCGCCATCGCTGAAGGCTCCGGCCGGCCGCCCAAGCCTTTCATTCTGGTCGAGGCCGGCAACGCGGACGCAGTCTGGCAATCGCACGCTAGCAAGGATGGGGCGAAGGCGAGCAAGGATCGGGCGACCACTCTGCCCCCCAGGCGTGGCAAGTCGGCCACTGGCATGCCGCGGTTCGTCGCCCCGCAACTCTGCAAGCTTGTCGACCGGCCCCCTTCCGGTGACGGCTGGGTCCACGAGATCAAGTTCGACGGCTATCGCATGCAGTTGCGCGTGCAAGGCGG
>JAYTRF010000120.1:0-3906 GCA_043746375.1 Caulobacteraceae bacterium
CGTCGTGGAAAAAGCCGCCCTTCTTGGCCGGCTTGGCTGATTGCGGTTCGGTCTGGGCCTGGGCGACGGTCGCCGGCGTTTCGTCCGAGGGAGGCGGCAGAGTCGTCTCCTTGCGGTGGCCGAAGGGCGGCAGGATGCGGAAATGCGATCGCGAACCGCCCGGCGCCACCTTCGGCCTCTGGCCACGCGAAGTCAGCAGGCGGTATGCGTCACTGTACCAGATGTCGCCTGGATAATTGAAGCCAAGCACGGCGCCATTCTCCTGGGCCTCCTTGGTCAGACCAAGCGTCAGATCGATGACAACCAGGCGGTAGAGGGCCTCCGGGACGTGGGAGGTGGTCTGGTAGTGATCGACGACGGCGCGGAAGCGGCCCATTGCGGCGATCGGATCGCCTTCGCGAAGGTAATAGCGGCCGACGGCCATTTCCTTCCCGGCCAGTTGATCGGCGACCATGTCCAGTTTAACACGAGCATCGGCGGCGTATTCAGTGTTGGGATAGCGTTTTACCACCTCGCGCATCGCCAGCTGCGCGTCCTCGGTCGAGGCTTGATCGCGGCCAACGTCTACGATCTGCTCGAAATAGCAGACCGCTTTCAGATAATAGGCGTAGGGGGTCGACACGTTGCCAGGATAAAGGGCGATGAACCGGTCGGCGTCGGCGATCGCCTCCGCATAGTCATTAGCCTCATAGTGCGCGTAGGCTGTCATCAAAATCGCGCGGCGCGACCATTCCGAATAGGGATGCTGACGCTCTACCTCGCCGAAGTATTGGACTGCATCGCTCCATCGATGCTCATCTATCTTCTGCGCGCCGACAGTATAAAGGAGTTCCACCGGGCGTTCCTGATAGGCGAGGCTGGCCTTCTTTCTCTTGAAGGCGCAACCGCCCAGCGCAAGTGCGACGACGACGACCAGAGCGACGGCCAGTCGGCCACGGGAATTGGAAAGCACGACGGTGACCTCGAAGCTTGATAAGCGCGCGCCCCAGCGTCGGCCCAATCCGCCTTCTACACCACCGCGACGCTCGGCAAAAGCATCGAGGCGAGCCCGGCGATGGCAGACGAACCCCTTGCGCTAGACCGCGCGCGCCAATTCCTGTCCCACCGAAACCATCCGCCAAGCGCTTGGCGCGGCGATCACCGCACGGGCCAGGGCGTTGTTCATCGCATGGCCGGCGCGCACCCCTTCATAACGCCCTAGAAGCGGCGCCCCTAAAAGGTACAGATCCCCGATTGCGTCGACGACCTTGTGTCGCACGAACTCGTCCGGCCGGCGAAGACCCTCTGGATTAAGAATCCCGTCGCCCTGGATGACCACGACGTTGTCGAGGGAGCCCCCCCGCGCCAGACCGGCGGCGCGCAGGGCATCAACCTCTTGGGCGAACCCGAATGTGCGGCAGTCCGCCAGTTGGTCGCGGAAGATTTGTTCGTCGATGACCAGATCGACACTTTGGCGGCCTATCGCCTGACTGGGAAAAGTGATCTCAAAGGCGACCTCGAAGGCGGCTGCGGGGATCAGCTTCACCCGCTTTTCGCCCTCGGCGACCGCGATCGGCTCAAGCACCTCCAGAAAGCGTCGTGGCGCCCCCTGCGGGCGCCGGCCAACCCTGTCGAGAAGTCGCACGAACGGAGCCGCCGATCCGTCCATAATCGGAATTTCGGATTCGTCGAGTTCGACAACGGCATTGTCAATGCCGAAAGCGGCCAGCGCCGCCATGAGATGCTCTATGGTCGAGACCGTAACGCCGGCGCCATTGCCAATCACCGTGCCGAGGCGCGTGTCGCAGACCGCGTCGGCCCTGGCGCGCAACCTGTTGTCCCGATCGGTTATATCGGTGCGGATGAACGAAATGCCGGTGTCTACCGCCGACGGCCGCACCTGGACGCGAACGCCGCGGCCACTGTGGATTCCGACCCCCTCGAAATGCGCGGGCGCGCGGAGGGTATGCTGCTGAACGAAAGCCAAGCTTTAGATCTCCAAACGCCCACGCTGTCGTCTATGGGCGGGCCTGTGTCGCGGCAACACAACTCCCGTTTCCAAGTGTTTCCGGCTAACCCCCTGGAATCGCGTACTGTTCCGCTCAGCGACGCGCCTCCAGTCTGTCAGCAGTCTCATTCCAAACGACGGGTAAAATCGGCGCTTGCGCGAGTGGTCCGGCGGCGGCGGCGAACTTGTTTAGGCCTTGCGTCACCCTTCCTCGAACTAGCGGGAACCGCTAGTTGGCCAGGCGCCTCAGGAACGAAGGAATCTCCAAATCTTCCCGTTCGTCGGCTTCGGCATCCTCGAACGGGTCGACGGCCGGTTGCACGCTGGACAAGGCGCGAGCCTGCACGATCGGAGCGGCAGGGGTGTGGCGCGGGCGGCCGAAGAGGCTGAGCCAACCTGGCTTGTGGCGGGGTTCGTCGGCCAGGGGGCTGGTTCCGAACAGCGGTTCGTCTTCGTCCTCGGCCACCGAAGGATCGACGATCCGGGCTACGACCGCTTGCGAGCTGGCGGTTCGTGGCGCGGCGATTGTCTCAAAGCCGAGATCGGTCTGACTGGCCGGCGCGGACGAACCGACGGCTCCATACTCCGCCGCGCGCAGTGGTTCGAAGACGCGCGGCACGGGGGCCGGGACGAACGTCGGTTCCATGGCGTAGACCGGTTCGGGCTCAGCGGGCTCCGGTTCGATCTGCGGCGCGAGGATGGCCTCGGGCGCCTGCCAAGCGGGTTCTGGCGCCGCGGAGACCAGGAGCGGCGCCGGGTCCGCGCGTCGGGCGTGATGCGGCTCGATAGCCGTGATCGAGGCGCCATCCATGCCGGTGGCGACCACCGAGACGCGCACCATCCCCTGAAGGCTCGGATCGAAAGCGGCCCCGAAGATGATGTTGGCTTCCGGATCGACCTGGCCGGAAATTGCGTTGGCGGCCTCGTCGACCTCCAGAAGGGTCATGTCCAGGCCCCCTGTGATGTTGACCAGCACCGCCCTGGCGCCCTTCAGCGTCACTTCGTCCAGGAGTGGATTTTGAATTGCGTTCTCGGCCGCCATCAGCGCGCGACCTTCACCGGTCGCTTCCCCCGTACCCATCATCGCCTTACCCATCTCAGTCATGACCGTGCGCACGTCGGCAAAGTCGAGATTGATCAGGCCGGGCAGAACCATCAGATCAGTGATCGACCGAACGCCCGAGTGCAGCACCTGGTCGGCCATGCCGAAGGCTTCGGCAAAAGTGGTGCGCTCGTTGGCGACGCGAAACAGGTTCTGGTTGGGAATAACGATCAGGGTGTCGACATAGCGCTGCAGCTCGGCGATGCCAGCTTCGGCTAGGCGCATCCGGTGGCGGCCCTCGAAATGGAAAGGTTTAGTGACCACGCCGACCGTGAGGATGCCGCGCTCTCGCGCGCACTTGGCGATTATCGGGCCGGCGCCCGTCCCGGTGCCGCCGCCCATACCGGCGGTGATAAACACCATGTGCGCGCCGTCCAGCCGCTCGCCGATCTCTGGCGCAGACTCCTCGGCGGCCGACATCCCGACTTCCGGGTGAGCGCCTGCGCCTAGGCCCTGGGTAACGCTTACGCCCAGTTGGATGCGTTGGTCGGTCTTGGAAAAGGCCAGTTGCTGAGAATCGGTATTGGCGACCACGAACTCTACGCCCTCAAGCCCGGAGTCGATCATATTGTTAACCGCGTTGCCGCCGGCGCCGCCCACCCCAAACACCACGATCCTCGGTTTCAGTTCCTTGGTCTGCGGTGCATAAACCTTGAACGTCATCTAAGAACTCCCCAGCGTCCGCCGAACTGTCGATCTGGAGCGGCCAGCCCACCCCGACGGGCCGCCTCTACGGATGACCCTAGAGAGCCACCGGCATGCTTAATCGAGGGTTAATTCCTTAAGCCGAGTCGCGTGGGCGTCGAGTTATCGAAGC
>JAYTRF010000121.1:0-2363 GCA_043746375.1 Caulobacteraceae bacterium
AGATATCAGCCGCGGCTGTTCTGCCCGGTCGGGGGCCAGGTGCTCGGGCGGGTCCTCGCCACCTGGCCGGCGACGAGCGTGATGGCGAAGGCGGCGTGAGCGGCGGCGGCGTTGCCGGGCGGCCAAAGTCGTCCGACTGGCAACGGTGAAAGGTGACTCAGAACGGAAATCGAAAATGTCTGCTCGTGGGCACTTTCGGCGAGTTAGGAGTCGGCGGGAACAGCGCTGGGCTGAGATGTCCGTTGATGCTACTGGAGGCGGGCAGAGAGACTACAGCTGGGGCGGGATATGGGACGGCATCTAGGGTTGTTTCGGTGTATTCTCCTAGCACTCCTATGTGCGGCTGTTGCTCAAGGGACAGCGGCGCAATCTGGGGCGTCATCAATCGAACCGTGGCCCGGTGTCACGATTGAGCAGAATGGATGGATCCTCTTCGCCGGAGGCGCCGAAGCCGGGCTCTTTGCGTTTTATCGAGCGCCGATCCAACGGCCCGTTGGCGGATTCTCGGAGGTCTCAGTTCGTTTCGAGTTCCAAACCGCCAGCCCAGACTCTGGAGCTCGGTCGCTTTCGATCTTGGAGGAATTCGATTGTGCTAACGGTCGCTACAGGTACAAGCGGGCCACTGGCTACGGCCAAAATAACCTGAGTGGGCCGCCGCTCGGAACGGACACCGGGCCATCTGAGTGGCGCCCGGCAACGTCAAGCGGCGCGGCAAAGTCGGACGAAATCGTCAATTTGACCTTTGGTATCGTCTGCGAGGGGAAGTAACCCACTTTTGGTCATCGCGTTGAGGACGCGCACCCGAATATCGGATGCCGTTTTGCGCACCGCCTCGGATTGCGCTGATAATGTGGACGGTAGCTTGACGCACGGCTCGTCGATCAGCCCAGATTCGGGAATGATCCTAAGTTAACGACTGTGCTAGGTGGTCATAGTGCGCCACCCGACGCGGTCCGATTTCCACGCCGAGCCGAACGGAAGCTGTGGCGCAGTTTCGCTGATCGTGCCTACCGGTTTGACAGCGCTTGGCGAACTGCATCGCTGAACTGTTGAAGTGCGGGTTGGTCGCATCGCAGTTTGTTGCGCATAGTCCGGGGTACTTCGAGTTGGACACCGGCCCCAGAAGTGCCGCGGTTGCAGATGTTTTCCTGCTCTTGGCCAGCCAGCGGACCATTGGCGTTTTTCGTATGAAAGCCCGACGCGACTAGCGATGAGGCGATAGCGTTGCGAAGCCCATCAGCGCGTCCGCCGGCCCAGATAGTCCACGGATTGTCGCCGTCAACGCAGCCGTGGATGGCGATGACGGTATCGGCCGCGCTTATCAGCGCCACCCCCCCTGGTTCGTCGAAGCAGGTCGACGTTATGTGTAATTCGCGGTTGCGGCGGGGTCGGAGCCCTTCGAAGGTGTAGAACGAGTAGTCGTTCCGCGCGATCGCCATAGCAATCTCTGACGAACCTGGTTCGATTCGGCCCCCATGCGGTGCAATCACAACAATTGCCGTTCGGCGGTTTCGAAGTCGGATGCAGTAGTCGATCCCTCGCCTCTGTTCGGCATCCAGCGCGGTAAAGCTCCGGTAACGGTCCGCCACGTTTAGCCCCTGTCTGCGACGATCGGAGTCCTGTTCGCTAGATAATGTCCGAGTTCTGGCCGGAACCCAACTTCTGCTCATGGCGCATTGTCCCCGCCCGTTTCGGCTGGTTCACTCTGTTCGCCGGGATGCATGTCCCAACGTCGAGCGCGCAAATCTGGGCGCTGTTGGGTCGGGTCCTGAACCAGCCCGGCACACATAGGCCAGCCTGCGGCGGCAACGTCGGGTGGGAGAACGGAGTGGGGACGGGTCCTGGCGGCCCCCTCGATCAGGAGGAGGGTCGTTGGAGCCTCCACGATGACTGTCATTCCCCTCAAATTCCGCGACCAGCCCGACCCGCGCCGCCACGGTCCGTGGACGACCCCCAGCCATCTCTCCGGCCTTCACGACCATGGCCTCCTGACGGCGGCCTTGCGATGCGAGAACCCCGACAAGGTGGCCCGCGCCCTGCTGACCCGGTTCCGGGGCCTGGCCGGCGTGTTCGGCGCCGACCAATACGCCCTGCGGAGTGTCGAGGGCATGGGCCGCGATGACATCATCGACGTCATGCTGATCCAGGAGGCGACGGTGCGCATCACGCGCGGCGCGGCCCGGGCGCGCATCGTCACCAGTTCATGGTCCGCGTTGCTCGCCTATGTGAAGGTCGCCATGGCGGCGGAGACCCGCGAGCAATTCCGGGTGATATTTCTGGACAAGAAGAACGCCATCATCCTCGACGAGGTGATGGGCCACGGCACGATCGATCACGCCCCGGTCTATCCGCGCGAGGTGATC
>JAYTRF010000122.1:0-13193 GCA_043746375.1 Caulobacteraceae bacterium
AGGTCGCGGCGCACCTTTTCGAGCTCCTGGGCGTAGCGGCGGGTCGCATAGGCTTCGGTCAGCACGCCTAGCACATCGCCACGGTCGTCGAGCACGGCCAGTTCATCGCTTTCGGTCCGGTCGAAAACGCCCATGATCTCCTTGATGTTCATTTCCGGCGTCAGCCACTGCGCCTGATTGATCATGTTTTCGCCGACCTCGCCCTCGCCGTCAGCATCGGCGAAGATCGTCGCCACGCGAACGATTCCGGCGTAATGTCCGGCTGGATCGAGCGCCACGACGCGCCGGGTCGAGCCGAGCGGGAAACGGCGACGAAACTCGGCAAGGGGCGCCGAAGCGGCGATGGTGTCTGCATCGGTGCGCATCATCCGACCGGCGGTCAGGGTGCGCAGCCAGCCGACGTCGTGCGCGCTGCGGATGGTCTCGCCGCGCAGGTGCAGTCGCCAGGTCGAGAACGAATAGCCGAAGGTTTCGCGGATAAGGACCGTCGCCACAATCGATGCGGTGAGCGTGGCCGCGGTCAGGCCGAAGTCGCCGGTGGTCTCCAGGACCAGGAACGACATGGTGAACGGCCCGCCGATGATCGCCACGGCAAGCGCACCCATGCCGACCAGGGCTCCGGTCATCGGGTCGATGCCTACGTCGACGCCGAGCGCCGTCAGGCTGACGGCGAACAGCCGACCGACCAGCGAACCCAGGTAGAGCGATGCGAAAAACAGTCCGCCGCGAAACCCGAAGCCGAGCGAAATGATCGAAGCGGCCGACTTGGTGACAATCAGAAAAATCAGCGCGCTGATGCCGAGGGTCTGGATCATGTCCAGGTGCATGGCCGCGTGGCCGGATGAAAGAGTCTGCGGCGCGTGCCAGGCCAGCCCCGCCAGCAACAGCCCGCCCATCGCCGGGCGCAGCCAGCGTGGCCCCGGGGCCATCCGCAGCAGCCGCTCGGTCAGCGCCACCATGCGCATGATGCCAATGCCGAAGAACGCGCAGATCAGGCCCAGGCTGGCGAAAAGAACGTAGTGAGGCGACGAGAGGGCGTTGGTCGCCTGGACGTGAATGACCAGCGGCTCGACATGCATGAGCTTGGTCATCAGGGCGCCGGCCAGCGCCGCGGCGACCACGGGGGCGATGTTGCCGACCGTGTACTGGCCGATAATGATCTCGAAGGCGTAAAAGGCCCCGGTCAACGGGGCCCCAAAAGCCGCCGCGATGCCCGCGCCGGCGCCGGCGCCGACAAAGGTGCGGAGATCGCTGCGGCGCAGGTTGAGCACCCCGCCCGTCCATGAGGCGACGGCCGCGCCCAGCTGGGCGTAGGCAGCCTCCAGCCCTACCGAGGCCCCAAACCCATTGGAGAGCGCACTCTGCACGCCGACGAACAGGCTGTCGCGCACCGACATCCGTCCGCCATGGAGCGCATTGGCCTCGACAGGGTCGACCAAGGCGGCTGGCCGCCGACTGACCCACGCCCAGGTGATCAGGCCAAGCGCAACGCCACCCAGCGGCAGCATGATGAGGCGGGCGATTGGCAGGGTCCTCAGGGCCGACAGACCTTGGTCGAGGTCGAGTCCGTAGACCGCTTCCTGCACCCAATGCGCCATGGCGCGGACAGTCAGGGTCAAGAGGCCAGCTATGGCCCCGATGCCGGCGGCGATGAGCACCAGCCACAGCTCGCTCGCCCTGATCTCGCTGCGCAGGAAGGCGAGGGTCGTGACCAGCAGGCGCTGAAACCGGGACCTGCGGCGGCTGGCCCGCGCCGGGACGCCGGAGTCAGCTGCCGTGGCGCTCTGCTCAGGGAAACTCATCTCTTTGCGCACGGTCGCATGAGTCTGCGACCCTAACGCAAGAAGTCGGCCGGCGAAAATCGCGGCATCGGCTCCACGTTCAGGCCTTCAATACGTGATCACCGACCGGATGCTGTCACCCGACGCCATCAGCTCGAATGCCAGGTTGATGTCCTCGAGCGGCAGCACCTGGGTGATCAGGGCGTCGATCTCGATCTTCCCGGCCATGTACCAATCGACGATCCTTGGCACATCGGTGCGCCCTCGCGCGCCGCCAAAGGCGGTTCCGCGCCACACCCGCCCCGTGACCAGCTGAAACGGCCGCGTGGCGATCTCGGCCCCAGCTCCAGCCACCCCCACGATGATGCTCTCGCCCCAGCCGCGGTGGCAGCATTCGAGCGCCTGTCGCATCGTCGCGACATTGCCGATGCACTCGAAGGAGAAGTCCGCCCCGCCCCCGGTCAGCTCGACGACCGCTTCGACGACCCGGTCCGGCCCGATCTCGCCCGGATCGAGGAAGTCGGTCATCCCGAACGCGCGCGCCATGGCCGCTCTCGAAGGGTTGAGATCGATCCCCACAATCCTGTCGGCGCCCGCTATTCGCGCCCCTTGGATGACGTTCAAGCCCACGCCGCCCAGCCCGAAGACGGCGACATTCGCGCCTGGCCACACCTTGGCGGTCCACAGAACCGCGCCGATCCCGGTGGTCACCCCGCAGCCGATCGTGCAGATCTTGCCAAGCGGAGCGTCGGCCCGAACCTTGGCCACGGCGATCTCCGGCAGAACCGTGTGGTTGGCGAAGGTCGAGCAGCCCATGTAGTGGAAAAGCGGCTGGCCGCGACACGAGAAGCGGCTGGTCCCATCGGGCATAACGCCGCGGCCCTGGGTGGCGCGAATGGCGGTGCACAGGTTGGTGCGCCTGGAGAGGCAGGCCTTACATTGCCGGCATTCCGGCGTGTAGAGGGCGATGACGTGATCGCCCGGGACGACGCTGGTCACGCCCGCGCCGACCTGAAGCACCACGCCGGCGCCCTCGTGGCCAAGGATGGAGGGAAACAGGCCCTCGGGATCGGCGCCGCTGAGCGTGAAGGCGTCGGTGTGGCAGACGCCCGTTGCCTTGATTTCAACAAGCACCTCGCCGGCGTGCGGCGCATCGAGCTCGACGGTTTCGACCGACAGAGGTTGGCCCGGGGCCCAGGCGACGGCGGCGCGGGTCTTCATGGGCGAAACCTCCTCAAGGGCCGGATCGGAAGGAACAGGCGCGGCGATGCGGCGTTCGACGAGGGAAGCTCTAGGAGACTGAGATGCAAGACAACAAGACTGACGGCGCGGAAAATGTGGTTCTCGGCAAGTTCGAGGTGGCAGCCGGCGAGGTGCTCGGCGACAGCGAAATGCAGCTCCGCGGCGCGGGTCGACAGGCGGGCGGCTATATCCAGGAAGCTGCGGAAACCGTGCAGGAGGCCTTGGGCGATGTGGCTGATCGGGCCCGCGCAGCGGCCGCCAGGGCCAGCCAGGCCTATGACCGGGTGTCGAACGCGGCCCAGAGCATCGCCGACCGCGTAGACCCGTTCGTCGAGGAGCGGCCTTATCTCGCCGTTGGCCTCGCTGCGGCTTTGGGACTGCTGGTTGGGGTGTTGATCGCTGGCCGGGGTCCGAAGATCATCTACGTCAAGCCAAGAACTTAGCGCAGCCTCAGGTTCACCGCCCGCAGGGTGACGGCAACCCCGCACTTCGCTACAGCGCGGGCATGACCCGCGCGTTGGAGAAGCTCGAAGCCGGGATGTCCGTGGTCTACGGCGGCGACAAGATCGCCATTGTGGGACCGGAACTGGCGAGCGCATTTGCCGCTGGCGACCGGCTGCTGATCATCCAGGACACTGGCGAGTTGCTGCATGTTCCCCGCGGCGCCAGGGAAGCATCCGAAGCCGCCATCGGGCGGGCCCTGACGGCTTTCCAGGCGATGGCCTGGGTGAGTGACGACCAGATCGTCGAGTTCTTCAATCGTTTTGCGCTGCGGCTGGAAGATGGCGATGCTTGGACCGCCATCGCGCGCGCCAACGAGGCGGATGTGCGCCGCGCGATAGCTAAGGGCCGCCCAACCAGTCGCCTGGCGGTCGACGAGGCGATGCGACGCGAGATGGCTGCCGGTCTGCGCGCGTGGCGGGACACTCCGGCTCAGCGGGGCCGGCGGGTGGAATGGGTTGAGCATCCGGGCTGGTCTGTCGAACAGATCGCCGCGCCGCTGGGCGTCGTCGGGTTCATCTTCGAGGGGCGCCCCAACGTGCTCGCCGACGCCGCCGGAGTCCTCCGCGGCGGTAACGCCGCAGTGTTGCGGATAGGGGCTGACGCCTTTGACACCGCAAGGGCGATCAACGAACACGCCGTCGTCCCGGCCTTGCGTGAGGCCGGATTGCCGCCAGGCGCCCTGACGCTGCTCGGCAGCCGTGAACGGGCCGCCGGATGGGCGCTTTTCGCCGATCCGCGCCTGTCGCTGGCCGTCGCGCGCGGTTCCGGACCCGCCGTCGCCCAACTCGGCGCCGTCGCTCGCCAGGCCGGAACCCCGGTCAGCCTGCACGGCACAGGGGGGGCGTGGCTCGTTGCGGACGTAAGCGCTGATAGTGGCCGCTTTACCGCAGCGGTGACTCATTCCCTCGACCGCAAGGTCTGCAATACGCTCAATGTCTGCTGCATCGTCCGCTCCCGGGCCTTGGAACTGGTCCCGGCCTTTCTGGAGGCGTTGCGACGGGCCGGTGAGACGCGCGGTCACGGCGGGCGGGTGCATCTGGTCGGCAGCGAGGCCTGCTGGCCGGCTCCAATGCCGCCCGGTATCGTCGCCGAGCCGCTCGCCGCCGCTGATCTCGGCCGCGAGTGGGACTGGGAACAGGTTCCCGAAGTCTCTCTGGCGCTGGTCGAAGATCTGGAAGAGGCGATTGCCCTTTTCAACGCCTACAGCCCGCGCTTCATCGCCAGCCTGATCGCCGAGGACGCAGCCGCCCAGGCGCGTTTCTTCGCGGGCGCCGACGCGGCCTTCGTCGGCGATGGCTTCACCCGCTGGGTGGATGGACAGTACGCTTTCAATCGCCCTGAACTGGGCCTCGCCAACTGGCAGAACGGCCGCTTGTTCGGCCGAGGCGGGGTGCTGAGCGGCGACGGGGTGTTCACCGTCCGCACGCTGATGACCCAAAGCGATCCACACCTGAAAAGATGATCGCCGCCGCTAACGGTTGCGCAATGCGCGTTTATCCGGGCGGATGCGTGCCTCGCGCGCAGGAAGGGCGGTCATGATCGTCCGCCGCTGGCGGTCGTCAAGGCCGCTCCATTGAGCGATCTCGGCCAGGGTGCGAAGGCAGCCGAGGCAAAGGCCGCTTTGGCCATCGACAATGCACACCCCGACGCACGGCGTGGCGACAGGTGCTGACAAGGCGGGGGGTACGGCCATCACTGCGCGGGTTCATGGCCTTGCGCTGCGCGGCAGGCAAGGCGCCGCCGCCCTCTCGCGCGCAGGGCGCTTGCATGGAATAGAAGCGCCCATGGCGATACTGGAGCCAGGCGAAACCTGCTGGCGCATCGAGTCGGCGCAGAGGGCGGCGTTTCTGGTCGACTATCAGGACTACTTCACCAGCCTGGCCGCGGCCCTCGGGCGGGCGCGCCGCCAGGTGCTGCTGCTCGGCTGGAGCTTCGATCCGCGCACGCGCCTGGCCCCTGACGGGAGCAAGGGCGTCGCGGTCAAGGCCGACGAAATCGGCCGCCTGCTCATCGATCTGGCCAAAGACCGCCCGCAGGTGGACATCCGCGTGCTGATCTGGCGCTCGGCCGTGCCGATCAGCGCCACCCAGGAGGGGTTTCCCCACCGGGCCAAGGCCTGGTTTCGCAATGCCGGAGTCCAGTTCCTTCTGGACGGCACGACGCCCTTCGGCGCCTGCCATCACCAGAAGGTCTTAGTCATCGACGACGAGGTCGCCTTCGTCGGCAGCGGCGACATCTGCGGCGACCGCTGGGACACCCAGGCCCATCTCGACCGAGACGCGCGCCGCCGCAGCCCCGCCGGCGGCTTTCACCCGCCGCGCCACGAAGTGACGATGGTCGTCGAGGGCGCGATCGCCGGGGCGCTCGGCGACATGGCCCGCGAGCGCTGGCGGCTGGCGAGCGGCGATGTCCTGGTCCGTCCTGCAGCCGCGACCGGCGAGGATAGCGCCTGGCCACCCAACCTCGCCGCGGATGTGGCCGACTCGCGCCTCGGCATCGCTCGCACCCTGCCGGCGCGGAAAGGCGACGCGGGCGCGGCCGAGGTCACGGCCCTGACTCTGGCCGCCATCGCCGCCGCCAAAACCACGCTTTACGTGGAGAACCAGTATTTCACCTCGCCGCTGGTGTGCGAGGCCCTTGCCGCGCGCCTGGCGCAGCCGGACGGCCCCCAGGTGGTGCTGATCTCCACCCATCAGAGCCCCAGCTATTTCGACAAGCTGACCATGGACCGCACCCGCGCGGTGTTCATCTGGCGTCTGCGCGCGGCCGACATATTCGGCCGGCTGCGGGTCTGGGCGCCGTTCACCACCGATGGCCTGCCGATCATCGTCCACGCCAAGGCGATGATCGTCGACGATACCCTCGTGCGCATCGGCTCGGCCAACCTCAACAACCGCTCGCAAGGCTTCGACACCGAGTGCGAACTCGCGCTGGAAGCCACGCGCCCCGACGAGCGCGCGGCGATTCAGGCCCTGGCCGACAGGATGATCGGCCACTGGCTCGGCCGCTCTGGCGCGGAACTGGCCACCGCGCGCGAACGGCGCGGCGGACTGATTGCGGCCGTCGACGAGATGAACCGCCGCGGGCGGCTGCAGCCGATCGAACCGCAGAAGCTGGACATGTTCGGCGAATTCGTCGCCAATTTTCACCTCGGCGATCCGATGAGCGTCGCCGACTCCTGGGCCCCCCTGCGCCGCCGCGACCGCCTCTACCGCATGGCCCGCGCGGTGCGGGAAGGGGGGCTGAGGCTTCAGCCTCACTTAGTCGTGTGATCGGTGTTCATGCCGATGCCAAAGCGCATGCGCAGGGCCAGCTTTTCGTCCGGGGTGAGCGATGCTAGGACCCGGTTGCCGTCTGGCGCAGATTGCTCAGGATGGCCGCGTCCATCGGCAGGATGGCGTTGTTGTCCTGGATGAAGTTGCGCAGATGGTTCCTCCTCGTCCCGATAGGAGCCTGGGGCCTGATCGGCTCCTTGGCGATCTTCAGCACCTTGCGGACCTTCTCTAGGGGCGTCACCACGCAATTGCGCGAAGAACGCGAGGATCTACTATTTCGACGACCGGCCGAAACAAATACAAACTCCGGGATTGAAACTCGCGGTCAAGCCGCTCTAGCTGGCACCTAAATGATTGCTCCTGACATCCTTGAGAGGACGGTCGCCGAACTGGCAAGCCGGCCGAAGCACGAGAAGGTGCGCGCGCTGGTCCACCGCCTCCTCACCGATGCCTTGGGCGCTGACTCGACGCAGATAGACTTCGAGCGGCAGGTACCCGAGGTGAATGGCCGGATCGACGCCCTGCTTGGCCAAACGATCATCGAGATCAAATCCGACCTCCGACGGGAGCGCTCTGACGCCGAACACCAGCTCTCCCGCTACCTGCCGCACCGTGAAGCGGAAACGGGCCAGCGATACGTGGGGCTCGCCACCGATGGGGCCGAATTCGTCGCCTACGAGATGCAAGGCGGCAACTTGCAGAAGCTCTCGCGCCACGAGACTAAGCGGGACAAGCCCCGCGACCTCATTGCTTGGCTCGAGGGTGTGGTCGCGGTCCAGGATCGCCTGCCCGCTGACGCGCTGAACATCATCTACCAACTGGGTCGCGAAAGCACTGCCTTCGCCCACGCCGCAGGGAGACTAGCGCGGGCATGGAGCGCGGTCCGTCTCGACCCCGAGGCGTCCCTAAAACGACAGCTCTGGGCGCGACACATGGGCAGCGTCTACGGCGACGAAGGCGAACTCGTACAAGACGACGCCCTGTGGTTACAGCACACCTATCTGGTCACGGTGGCCAAGGCGATCGCCGCCGGCGCCATGAACTTCTCCGACCAGTCGCCGCGCGAATTGCTCGACGGGGCGCGTTTTGACCGAGCGGGCGTACATGGCGCCGTCGAGGAAGATTTCTTCGGTTGGGTGCTGCGCGCACCAGGTGGCGAGGAGATCGTGAAGCAGCTGGTCCAGCATGCGGCGCGCTTCGATCTGAGCGACATTCAGGTCGATCTGCTGAAGGTCCTCTATGAAAGCCTCATCGATCCCGCGCAGCGCCATGATCTCGGCGAATACTACACGCCCGACTGGCTGGCTGCGAAGGTTGTCCGGAACGTCGTGCAACATGCCGCGACCGAGCGCGTGCTCGACCCTGCGTGCGGCTCGGGAACGTTCCTCTTCCAGAGCCTTCGTCTGAAACGGACAGCGCTGGAGAAGCAGGGCGTTCCGATCGAAGACTGGGCGGCGATCCTGTCCGGCCAAGTATTCGGCTTCGACGTGCATCCCGTTGCGGTGATCTTCGCCCGAGTCACCTACCTCCTGGGGCTCGGACCGGCGCTCACCCACCGCCGCGAAGGGTTCGTCGTGCCGGTATTTATGGGCGACTCGCTGCAGTGGAACGTGCGCCGTGACGAATTGGAGCAAGACCTCATAGTCGAGGCGCCGCCCGACGCTAGTCATCCCCTGCTCGGCTCCGTCAC
This sequence comes from Caulobacteraceae bacterium, assembly GCA_043746375.1. GTDB lineage: Bacteria > Pseudomonadota > Alphaproteobacteria > Caulobacterales > Caulobacteraceae > Acaudatibacter. Next base: position 8,493 of record JAYTRF010000122.1, read on the forward strand.
CCTCAGATTTCCAATCAGCCTGTGCGAGCGGGTGACGGATTTCGATGCGGCCGTCGAGCTGATGGAAGACTCCGCGCAGCGCGGTCACGCACCTGATACTTTCGCCGCGCTCGCACTTGGGCGCGGAGTACGAGAAGACGAGCGTCGGACGCTTCAGGAAACCTACGCCCGCTTCAGACGGCTTCGCGACGAGGGACGAGACCACATCTGGACCTATGTGGCGCGGAATCTAAGCCGCCCCGTTGCGGTGTCTCAGGGTCGCAAGATGGATGTGATCGTCGGCAACCCGCCCTGGTTGTCCTATCGCTTCATGTCTCGGCCCATGCAACGGCGCTTTCGCGCCGCGAGCAAGACTCTCGGCGTCTGGGTTTCCGGCAAGGACGAGGGGAAACTGGTGACCCAGATGGACCTCTCGGGTCTGTTCTTCGCCCGCTGCGCGGAGCTTTATATTCGGCCGCCGGCAGGGGATTCGCCGGGCGGCCGGATCGCCATGGTCCTGCCACTGGCGGCGATGACGCGTGGCCAATTCCGCGCTTTCCGCTCCGGCGCTTGGGCGCACGTGCACGTCGCGTTCGACCGCGCGTGGGTCCTCGACAATCAGGATATTCAGCCGCTCTTTCGCGTGCCCACCTGTGTGCTCTTCGCTACTCGCAGTGTCCTAGCGCGCGCGGTTCCCGACAGGGCCACAACCTTCGTCGGCCGCCTGCCGAGCGGACGAAAGGACGCCTCGGAGGCCGAAGCGGCGCGCTACATCCAGGTGTTCGCGTCCAATGCGCCGGCGATGGTCAGCTACAAGAAGGGATCGCCATATCGTGAGCGGTTCAAGAACGGAGCGACCCTCTATCCGCGCCTTCTATGCCTCGTTGATCGAGTCGACGGAGGGAGGATTGGTGTGAATGCGGCGGCTCCGCTCGTACGGAGCGAAACACGCGACCGCAAGGGTGCATGGAAGGATTTGGAGCCTCTTGAGGGCCCGGTGGAGATCGAATTCTTGCGGCCGGTGCTGCTCGGCGAATCGATCGCGCCGTTCAGGATGTTGCGCGCCAGCGAAGGGGTCATCCCGATGCTGCCACACGGCGACATTCTTAACGCCGACACGGCGGCGCTGCGCGGACTTCCGCATTTGAGCCGATGGCTCGAACAGTCTGAGCGGCTTTGGCGAGCACATGGCAGCGGTCGCGCGACATTGTCGGAGCAGTTGAACCACATCGGCAAGCTGCGTGCTCAGTCTGATCCTGGACTGATCCGTGTGGTGTTCAGCAAGGCAGGCACACTCCCCGCGGCAACGATCGTTCGCAATCGCGAAGTGGTGATCGATCACAAACTCTATTGGGCCAGCATCGCGACACTGGACGAGGCGGGCTTTCTGACGGCGATCCTCAACAGCGACTCCGCGCGCATCCGGATCGCTCATCTCCAGTCACGTGGCGAGCAGGGCGCCCGGGATTTCGACAAGCTCTTCTTCACCCTGCCGATTCCTCGGTTCGATCCCAAGGACGATCTGCACCAGAGGCTCGCTCAGGCGGCCGCGCGCGCGGAAAAAGTTGCGGGCGCTGTTTCGCTCGATTTGGATCGACCCTTCACCCGGTCGAGAAGCTTGATCCGACAAGCGTTGGCCGACGCGGGCGTGTCCGCTGAGATCGATGGACTCGTCGAAGAGTTGCTTGGACCCGATGGGAACGCCTCAACGGCGCCGCGCCTGCCCCGCGACAAGGCCGCTCAGCGTAATAGCAAGATGGAGGAAGCCGGCGCCTGGATAGCCCGCCATCGAGACGAGCCGTCCGAACAGCGGCTCGCGGAGGACGCGGAGTACGTGCAGACCCTGGACGGAGGCCTCGATCCTTGAGCTTCGCTCGGGGAGAAATCTGGGTCGTGGCCGACAAGGGTTTTCTGACCGACAAGCCCCGCCCCGCGGTCCTGATTCAAGCGGAAGCTCTGGAGGATCACGCCAGCCTACAATTTTGCCTCATCTACGGCGCGGAAGATGCTCCAAGAGATGCCTTCTTCCGCGTCCCAGTCGCGCCGACGGAGGCCAACGGGCTCACTATCGAATCGACCGTGGCCGTCGACAAGATCGTCACCATTCGGCGCGAGCGAGTGACGACTCGTTGCGGCATCCTGGAGGAGGACGTTATGGGCCTTGTCAACTCCGCCTTGGTTGCCTTCCAGGGATTGGCTTGAGCCCACTCACCTATCCAGGAAGCTCCGCAGCTCGCGCGAGCGGCTGGGGGTATGCGAGTTTGCGCAGGACCTTGGGCTGATCTGGCGGAGTCGTTCGCAGGTGACGCTGAACTGCTGACCCACATCCTTTAGGGCGGAGGAGATTCAGCCCCCTACCTCGAAATCCACGATCAGGGGAAGGTGGTCTGAGGCAACGCGGGCGATCGGATCGCTCGGGGCGGCCATGCGCGTTACCTTCACTCCGCCGCTGACAAAGACATGATCGATGCGCAACATCGGCATCGAGGCCGGGAACGTGGCCAGCCGCCGCCGCCGGCCTGGCAGCAGGGCGCGCGCGTCCTTCAGCCGGCGCGTAAGGGTGCGGTAGGCCACGGTGCGGGCCGTGGCGTTGAAATCGCCGAGCAGAATCAGCGGATCCTTTGCAGCCTCATCGCCGAGCCACGCCTTGCCGGCCAGCGCCGTCGCCTGAATCTGCTGCTCACGCGGGACGAGACCTAGGTGCGTGTTGATCACCTGAAGTTCGACCCCGCCCGCGAGCGTGATCGCCACCCACAGGGCCCCTCGCGTCTCGAGCTGGGGGATCGGCGCGTAGCCGGGGAGGGGCCCGGCCTTGACCAGACGCTCCGGAAGCGCCGTGAGAATGGCGTCGCCATAAAGCTCTTCCTCGACCGTCAGGGCGGCGTTGAACCGGCTGGTCATGCCGAGCCGCTGGGCGAGCTTGTGGGCTTGGTCGACGCCGCCGGTGCGGGCGCGGCCCACATCAACTTCCTGCAGCACGACGATATCTGGGGCGCGCGCGGCGATGACATCGGCGATGCGGTCGACGTCGATGCGCCGGTCTGAGCCCAGGCACCGATGGACGTTGTAGGTGAGGATCCGCAGCATCGCGGTCACACTAGCCAATTGTCGGCGCGGCTTGGCAAGGCGGGGGCCTCGCCCCTATTGTCGAGTTCGGCAAAGCGCGGGTCAACGGGCCCGCAGAAGGATCACCCCATGGACCTCGACTTTTCTCCCGAGGACAACGCCTTTCGCGAGGAGGCCCGCGCCTTCATCGCCGCGAGCTACCCGGCCGCTCTGCGCGCCAAACAGGCGAGCGAAGACCAGCTGACCAAGGAGGATTACTTCTCCTGGCACCGCATTCTGGCGGCCAAGGGCTGGGCGGCGCCGTCGTGGCCCAAGGAGTGGGGCGGCACCGGCTGGACGCCGACGCAGAAATACATCTGGTCAGAAGAGCAGGCGAAGGCCGACACCATTCCGATCCTGCCCTTCGGCGTCGCCATGCTGGCCCCGGTGATCTACACCTTCGGGACCGAGGAACAGAAGGCGCGGTTCCTGCCCGGCATTCGCGATGGCCAGGTGTGGTGGTGTCAGGGCTACTCCGAGCCCGGCGCCGGCTCGGATCTCGCGTCCCTGACCACGCGGGCCGAGCGGATCAGCGGCGACGACGGCAAGGAGTACTACCTCGTCAACGGCCAGAAGACCTGGACGACCCTCGCCCAGCACGCCGATTGGGGTTTCTTCCTGGTCAAGACCGACCCGAACGTGAAACCGCAGGCGGGGATCAGCTTCCTGCTCATCGACATGAAATCCCCAGGCGTGACGGTGCGGCCGATCATCACCCTGGAAGGTGGGCACGAGGTCAACGACGTCTTCCTCGACAACGTCAAGGTGCCGGTGGAAAACCGCATCTTCCACGAGAACCAGGGCTGGACCTGCGCCAAGGCGCTGCTGCAACACGAGCGGTCCGGCATTGCGGGTGTGGCCCGCTCCAAGCGCGGGCTGGAGCGCCTGCGCGAGATGGCCACGACCGAACGAGGCGACGACGACGGTCCGCTGCTCAGCGACGCGTTTTTCCGCCGCAAGGTCGCCGATCTCGAAATCGATCTTACAGCGCTCGAATATACCGAGCTGCGCACCCTGGCGGGGGAGAGTTCCGGCAGGGGTCCCGGACCGGAATCCTCGATCCTGAAGATCAAGGGGACCGAGATTCAGCAGCGGCTTACCGAGCTGGTTCTCGAGGCGGCCGGACACTACGGCGCCCCGTATCTTCGCGACCTGCCGCACAACGCCGGCGCCGTCGGACCGGACTACGCCCAGGGCGTCGCGGGCGATTACTTCAACACGCGCAAGACCTCGATCTACGGCGGCTCGAACGAGATTCAGCGCAACATCATCGCCAAGCTGGTGCTGGGTCTCTAACCCACCGCGTCTCGCCCAAGAACGCTCGACCCACAGGGATCCCATGGACTTCAGCTTCACCCAGGAACAGTCGATGCTGCGCGACAGCCTCGCCAGCTACCTGGCCGATCACTACAGCTTCGAGCAACGGCGCGCGGCCATCGCCAGCGCGGACGGCTGGCGGCCGGCGGTGTGGAAGGCGTTCGCGGAGGATCTCGGCATCCTCGGGGCCGCGTTTCCAGAGGAGGTTGGGGGCCTCGGCGGCGGGGCCGTTGAGACGCTGGTGGTGATGGAGGAGTTCGGCAAGGCGCTGGTCGTCGAGCCCTACCTGGAGACGGTGGT
>JAYTRF010000123.1:0-13161 GCA_043746375.1 Caulobacteraceae bacterium
TTCGCCCGGACCAGCCCGGACTGGGCAAGCGCCAGTTTCGACGCGCGCGTGCCGATGCGTACCTGTTGCCTCGCCATGCAATGACGGGCTACCCCACCCTGCCCACTGCGGCAACTGGAGGTCGACCCCCTGCCTCATGGGAAGGGTCGGCCGAGGGCCCCGGGGTGGGGAAGTTTGAAGGCGCCAGGTCGTTCCAGATGTTCCACACTTCGCCATCCAGCCTGCTTCGCGATCAGCCCGCCTTGCCCATCACCGTGCTGGGCATCGAGACCAGCTGTGACGAGACCGCCGCCGCCGTGGTCCGGGTCGGCGGCCCAGAGCGTCTGCGAGTGCTCTCCAACGTCATTCTCAGCCAGATCGCCGATCACGCGCCGTTCGGCGGCGTCGTGCCCGAGATCGCCGCCCGGGCGCATGTCGAAACCATCGACGCGGTGGTCGGCAAGGCTATGGCGGACGCTGGCCTCACCCTTTCCGAAATCGACGCCATCGCCGCCACGGCAGGCCCCGGCCTGGTCGGCGGAGTGATGGTTGGCCTTTCATTCGCCAAGGCCGTCGCCCTGGCCCGCGACCTGCCGCTGATCGCGGTCAACCACCTCGAAGGCCACGCCCTCTCCGCCCGCCTCGATCAGGACATCGCTTATCCGTTTTTGCTACTGCTGGTATCGGGCGGCCATTGTCAGTTGCTGACCGTGGGCGGCGTCGGCGCGTGCAAGCGGCTGGGTACGACAATCGATGACGCCGCAGGCGAAGCCTTCGACAAGATCGGCTCGGCGCTTGGCCTCGGCTACCCCGGCGGTCCGGCGCTGGAGAAGTTGGCCGACGGTGGCGATCCGGAGCGCTTCATCCTGCCGAGGGCGCTTGCGGGTCGCTCAGGCTGCGACTTTTCCTTCTCCGGATTGAAGACAGCCGCCACCCGCATCGCCGAGACCCTGACTGATGACCACAGCCGCCGCGATCTGGCCGCCGCCGTGCAGTTGGCCATTGCGCGCCAGCTGGTCGAGCGCACCGCCCGGGCCATGACCCTGTATCCGCGCGGCGCCGACGGCCAGCCTCCGCGGTTTGTGGTCGCAGGTGGGGTCGCCGCCAACGCCGCGGTGCGCCGCGCCCTGAAGGCGCTCTGCGACGCGGAGGGCTTCGATTTCGCCGCGCCGCCGCTGATCTACTGCACTGACAATGCGGCCATGATCGCCCTGGCGGGCGCCGAACGGCTGGCGGCAGGGCTGACCGACGATCTCGACGCGCCCGCGCGCCCACGCTGGCCCCTCGACGAAACCGCCGCGCGACTGCGGCCCACTCACATTCCTGGCCGCAAGGGAGCCAAGGCATGACCAGCGCCGGGGTGCTGGGTGGCGGCGCCTGGGGCACGGCCCTGGCCCAGGTCTGCGCCCGCGCCGGCCTCGCCACCCGACTGTGGGCGCGGGAGATCGAGGTCGTCGACGCCATCAATGGCGACCGCGAGAACACCGTCTTTCTTCGCGGCGTCGACCTCGAATCGTCAATTATCGCCACCGACTCACTGGCCGAATTGGCCGGCGCCGACATCCTCCTGGCGGTTGTACCCGCCCAGCACCTGCGAGCGAGCCTGGCCGCCTTTGAGCCCCATGCGCGCGCGGGCCTGCCAATCGTCCTTTGCGCCAAGGGCATCGAGGCGGTCTCCCTGAAGCTGATGAGCCAGGTTTTGGCCGACGCTATACCGGCGGCCCTGCCCCTGGTTCTCTCGGGCCCCAGTTTTGCCGGTGAGGTGGCGCGCGGCCTGCCCACCGCCATCACCCTTGCCGCAGCCGACGCCGAACTCGCCCATTCGATCGCTGCGGCCATCGCCACGCCCAGCTTTCGACCCTACGTCTCCGACGACCTGATCGGGGCCCAGATCGGCGGGGCGGTGAAGAATGTCCTCGCCATCGCCTGCGGCATCGTCGAGGGCCGGGGGCTGGGACGCAGCGCTCACGCCGCCCTGATCACCCGTGGGTTCGCCGAGCTTACTCGCCTGGCCGTCGCGCTCGGCGGAGAACCGGAAACCTGCGCGGGCCTGTGCGGCCTAGGCGATCTGATCCTCACCTGTTCGAGCCTGCAATCCCGTAACATGAGCGTGGGAGTGGCGCTTGGCCGCGGGGACAGCCTGGCGACGGCTCTGGCTGGGAAACTTTCAGTGGCCGAAGGGGTCGCCTCGGCGCCAGCGGTCGAGGCGCTGGCCGCGAAGGCTGCGGTCGACATGCCAATCTGCAAAGCCGTTGCCGCGATCCTGGCCGAAGCGACAGATATCGACACCGCCATCGCCGGGCTGCTCTCCCGGCCCCTGCGAACCGAGTCTTAAAGGGGCGGCGAAACGACCGTGGCCACCTTCGTTCTGACCTGCATCGACAAGCCCGCCTCTCTGGCTCTGCGCCTGGCCACGCGCGAGGCCCATTTCGCCTATGTTCAAGGCCATCCGCGCGCGATCAGGCTGGCAGGCCCGTTTCTCGACGAGGCCGGCGACATGGCCGGATCGATGATCATCCTCGAAGCAGCGAACCTCGAAGCCGCTCGCCAATTCAGCGCCGCCGACCCCTACGTCCTGGCCGGCCTTTTCGAGAGCGTCGACATCCGGCCGTGGCGCGCAACCGTCGGCGCGATCGCTTGAACGAGTCAGACGCGCGTCCGGCCCCGGCAACCGAGCTTTGCGCCTTGGCCGACATCGACGATCCCGGCGCGAAACGCTTTATTTTCCGCAGCGGCGACCAGCTGTTCGCCGGCTTTGTGGTTCGCTCGGCCGGCGCCGTCTACGGCTGGGTCGATCGCTGCCCGCACGCGGGAATGCCGCTGGCCGGCTTTGGGGATCGTTACCTCACCCGGGAGGGAGACCGCATCCTCTGCGCTGCTCACGGCGCCCTTTTCCGTCTCCACGACGGCCTTTGCACCTCCGGTCCCTGCGCCAACGCCGCTCTTCACCCGTGGCCCGTTCGGGTCTGGGAAGGGCTCGTATTGACGATTTGAGAAGCTCTCCTAGCCCTCGCCCGGCGCGCGCTCGGCCTGGAATTCGGCCAGGGCCTCGATCAGCCCGGCGGCCGCTAGCTTGACGAGTTCGCCGCCCTTTTCAGGTGTCGCCAGGCCGGGGTCGGAGCCCATGCGGCCATCGGCGAAGCGGGCGCGGAAGTCTGCGGCCTCCCGGATCGGCCCGGTGGGCGCGATCTGTGGCGCGTAGTTGGCGGCCTTGATCGCGTCTGGATAGGCCCATTGGGTGACGGCGATCTCCGAGGGCGTGGCGTGGCTGCCATGACCCGATGGAAACTGTTGCTGGGCCAGCCGAAAGACCCCGCGCAGGTCCCACCAGTTCCGCAGCTTCAGCGCGAAACCCGCTCGCCGCCCGGCGAAGCTGGATTCGGCGTAAATCTCCGAGAACGCAGCCTCCATGGTCGCGACGTTGCCGCCGTGGCCGTTCAGGAAAAACAGCTTGGTGAATCCGTGGTGGGTCAGCGACCGGGTCCAGTCGCCGATTGCCGCCATGAACGTCGAGGGCCGCAGCGCGATGGTGCCTGGGAAGTCCAGATGATGCTGGGCCATGCCGATGTTGAAGGTCGGGGCGACCAGTATATCGGCGCCCTTCTGGGCCTCGTGGGCGATGATCTCGGGGCAAAGCCAGTCGGTGCCGAGAAGACCGGTCGGCCCATGCTGCTCGTTGGAACCGATCGGAATGACGATGGCGGTCGAGCGTACGAGAAAGGTCTCGATCTCGGCCCAGGTCGAAAGATGGAGAAGCATAATTGAGGGCTCCGGCGGCGCCTACATAGCGTTAGGCCCGGCATCAGTCTGGCTTTTGTCGCCGATTGGCGCAAATTCCGACTTCCTAAAGGAGACGCGTACCTGACATGAGCGAAGGCCAGCTGTTCCCGGTCCCCCCCGCCTGGGCCAGGCGGGCGCACATGGATGCGACGGCCTATGCGACGGCGTTGCAGCGCGTGGAGAGCGATCCCGACGGTTTCTGGCGCGAGGTCGGCGAGCGCCTGGATTGGATAAAGCCATTCACCGAGATCAAGGATGTCTCGTTCGCCGCCGATGACTTTCACATCCGCTGGTTCGGCGACGGAGTGCTGAACGTTTGCGTCAACTGTCTCGACCGCCATCTGCCGGACCGCGCCCAACAGACAGCTTTCATCTTCGAAGGCGACGATCCGGCCGATAGCGCCACGATCACCTACGCCGAAGCCCACCGCGAGGTCTGCCGTATGGCCAACGTGCTCAAGGCGCACGGGGTCAGAAAGGGCGACCGGGTAACCATCTACCTGCCCATGATCCCCCAGGCGGCCTACGCGATGCTCGCCTGCGCGCGTATCGGAGCGGTGCATTCGGTGATCTTCGGCGGATTTTCACCCGATTCGATCGCGGGGCGAATCCAGGACTGCGCCTCACGCATCGTCATCACCGCCGACGAGGGGCTGCGCGGTGGGCGCAAGGTGCCGCTGAAAGCCAATGTCGATGCAGCCCTGGCCTCGTGCCCGGAGGTCGAGACCGTGCTGGTCATTCGCCGAACCGGTGTGGAGGTGGCGATGCAGGCCGGCCGCGACGTGGTCTATGAGAGGGCCGCCGCCGAGGTTTCACCCGACTGCGCGCCGGAGCCGATGGGGGCTGAGGATCCGCTGTTCATTCTCTACACGTCCGGGTCGACGGGAAAACCCAAGGGGGTCCTGCACACTACGGCCGGTTATCTCGCCTGGGCCGCGTGGACTCACGAACTTATCTTCGATTATCGCCCCGGCGAGGTCTTCTGGTGCACCGCCGACGTGGGCTGGGTTACAGGTCACAGCTACATCGTCTATGGCCCCCTGGCCAACGCCGCCACCGTGCTGATTTTCGAGGGGGTGCCCAACTATCCCACCGTGAGCCGCTTCTGGGAGGTCATCGATAAGCACAAGGTCGAGATTTTCTACACGGCCCCCACCGCGCTGCGCGCCCTGATGCGCGAGGGGGACGCTCCGGTGAAACGAACCTCCCGCCAGTCGCTGCGTCTGCTGGGCAGTGTCGGCGAGCCCATCAACCCGGAAGCCTGGAAGTGGTATCATGAGGTGGTAGGCGATGGCCGCTGCCCCATCGTGGATACCTGGTGGCAGACCGAGACCGGGGCGGCCCTGATATCGCCGCTGCCAGGCGCCACGTCGCTTAAGCCCGGTTCGGCCACCCGGCCGCTACCCGGCGTCAAGCTGCAGCTGGTCGACGCCGATGGCGCGTCGATCGACGGGGCCGGCGCCGGCAACCTGTGCCTGACCGACAGCTGGCCGGGTCAGATGCGCACCGTCTATGGCGATCACCAGCGGTTCATCGACACCTATTTCACCACCTATCCTGGCAGGTACTTCACCGGCGACGGCTGCCGGCGGGATGAAGATGGCTATTACTGGATCACCGGCCGGGTCGACGACGTGATCAATGTCTCGGGACACCGCCTGGGCACGGCCGAAATCGAGAGCGCCCTGGTCGGACATTTGGCGGTCGCCGAAGCCGCCGTCGTCGGCTTTCCGCACGAGATCAAGGGCCAGGGCATCTACGCCTTCGTCACCCTGAAGGCCGACCGACAGCCTAACGAGGACCTGCGCGCCGAGCTGGTCAAATGGGTGCGCCGGGAGATCGGGCCCTTCGCAGCGCCGGACGTCATCCAATGGGCCCCTGGCCTTCCCAAGACCCGCTCGGGCAAGATCATGCGCCGTATCCTGCGCAAGGTCGCCGAGGGGGAAACCGACAACCTCGGCGACACGACGACCCTGGCCGACCCGTCTGTAGTCGACAATCTGGTCCAGAACCGTAAACGCTATGAGGAGACGCGATCATGACCCGCGAAAGCCGTGAAATTCACCTGGTGCGGCGCCCCGATGGGCTGCCGACGCAAGACGACTTCGCCCTGGTCACCACCCAGGTGGCCGATCCGGCCGACGGCGAGGTCGTGATCGAGAACCTCTACATGTCGGTCGATCCGGCCATGCGGCCGCGGATGACAGCCGGCCAAGCCCTCGGCGAAGCCATGGGCGGGGGCGCGATCGGCCGCGTGATCGCCTCGCGGCATGGGGAGTTCCAGGAGGGTGATCTCGTCAACAACCGCTTCGGCTTTCGCGAGTTTTTCGCCAGCGACGGCAAGGGGCTGAGCAAGCTTTCGCCAGAAACCGGCCTGCCGCTGACTGTCCACATGCACGCCCTCGGCGGCACCGGGTTCACCGCCTACGGGGGCCTGCTGCACATCGGCGCTTTGAAGGACGGCGAGCAGGTGTTCGTTTCCACCGCCGGCGGGGCGGTCGGCTCGGTCGCCGCACAGATCGCCAAGATCAAGGGCTGCCGCGTCGTCGGCTCGACCGGGACCGACGAAAAGGCGCGCTGGCTGAAGGACGAATGCGGCCTGGACGCGGTCATCAACTACAAGGCCGAACCGATCCGCCAGGCGCTGGAAGCGGCCACGCCCAAGGGTCTCGACGTCTATTTCGACAACGTCGGCGGCGAACATCTGGAGGCGGCGTTGCGGCGGATGAACACCCTTGGCCGCATCCCGGTCTGCGGGATGATTTCCGGCTACAACACCAGCGGCGCGCCGGTGCGAAACCTTTCCAACATCATCTACAGCCGGGTAATGTTGCGCGGCTTCGTGGCCACCGATTTCATGCACCTCTATGAGGCATTCCGCGCCGACATGACCGGCTGGCTTCGAGACGGCAAGATCAAATACCAGGAGACCATCTTCGAAGGCATCGAGAAGGCCCCGGCGGCGCTCATCGGCCTGTTCAGCGGCGTCAACGCCGGCAAGATGCTGGTCAAACTGGCCGACCAGGAGAACTCGACGAACGCTTGACCCGGCCGCGCCTCCGCGGTTGATGCCGCGCGATGGCCGAGGATCCGAAGGACTGGGAAGCGGCGACGCGGCTGGTGCGCGGGGGGATGAATCGCTCGCCCCACGGCGAGACCGCCGAGGCCCTCTATCTTACCCAGAGCTTCGTCTACGAGAGTGCAGAGGCGGCCGACGCGCGTTTCGCCGGAACAGACCCTGGCTTCATCTACACCCGCTACGGCAACCCGACTGTTCAGATGTTCGAGGATCGCCTCGCGCTGCTTGAGGGCGCGCAGGCATGCCGGGCCACCGCGTCTGGCATGGCCGCCGTGCACCTGGCTCTGACCGGGCTCGTCAAGGCCGGCGACCATGTGGTTGCGGGCAAGGCCTTGTTCGGCTCCTGCCGCTGGATTCTGAACACCTGGGCCCCGCGCTTCGGGATCGAGACAAGCTTCGTCGACGGGCCGGATGTCGCGGCCTGGCGCGGTGCGGTGCGTCCCAACACCCGGGTGTTTTTCCTCGAAAGCCCCGCCAACCCGCTCCTGGAGATCTGCGACATCGCAGCCATCTGCTCCATCGCCAAGGAGATCGGGGCCAGGGTGATCGTAGACAACGTCTTCGCCACGCCGATCTTCCAGCAGCCGCTGGAACTGGGAGCGGACATCGTCGTCTATTCGGCCACCAAGCACATCGACGGTCAGGGCCGGGTTATGGGCGGGGCGCTCCTGGGGCCCGCCGACCTGGTCACCGAGGCCTACCGCGACTTTATCCGCCACACCGGCCCGGCGCTGTCGCCGTTCAACGCCTGGGTGCTGCTCAAGGGTTTGGAAACCCTCGACTTGCGGGTGCGCCGCCAGAGCGCCACCGCCACCTTGCTCGCCGACCGCGTCGCGGCCAATCCGCGAGTCAGGCAATGTCGGTACCCGGGCCGTTCCGACCACCCGCAACATGCCATCGCCTCGCGGCAGATGAGCGGAGGCGGCAGCCTAATCGCCCTCGATCTGGGTTCGCGCGACGCAGCCTTTCGGTTCCTGGACGCCCTTGAGATCCTGGATATTTCCAACAATCTTGGCGACGCCAAGTCCATGGCCACCCATCCTTCGACCACGACCCACCGCGCCATGACTGAGGAGCAGCGCCTGGAAATCGGCCTCACCGCGGGTTGGGTGCGCCTGTCCATCGGCCTCGAAGGTGAAAACGATCTCGCCAGAGACATCGATCGGGCCCTCGAAGCCGTGGGAAATTAAAAGGGGCGATCCTTTCCCACTGGGGGCTCAGGAATCCCGGGACTAACCCACGGCCTGCGGGGTCATCTCATAGAGCTTCGAGCAGTATTCGCAGGTCACGCGGATCTTGCCGTCGGCTTCGACCATATCGGCGCGCTCGTCGGCCTCGAAGGCGCGCAGCACGCCAACAATCCGCTCCTGCGAACAACGGCAGAAGGCACGCAGCGGCGTCGGCGCGAACAGGCGGACCCCCTCCTCGTGAAACAGCCGCCAGAGCAGGGTCTCGGCCGGAACGCTAGGATCGATCAGCTCATCCTGGGCGACCGTGGCCAAAAGTGACTGGGCGCGCAGCCACGCCTCGGCCGTCGGTCCGCGCGATTCGTCCTCGGCAATGTTCTGAATGATCAATCCACCGGCGCGCCAATGGGGACCCGCCCCGACATCGGCCTGCCCGACGGCCAGCCGCACGCGTGTCGGCGTCTGTTCGGACTGCGCAAAATGGGTCTCAGCGCAGAGCGCCAGGGTCTCACCCTCGATCGGTGTAACCCCCTGGTAGCGCTCCCTGTCGCCTTCGGGATCGACGGTCATGATGAAAACGCCCGTGCCGAGAAGCTCGCCGGCCCCGGGCCTGGGCGTCTGTGCGCAAGTCCCTGCCAGGCGCTCCGCGTCGAAACGGCAAAAACCGCGCAGCGCGCCGGTCGTGTCGTAGTCGGCGACCACATAGGCGACAGGCCCGTCCCCTTGGGCCTGGACGATCAGCCGGCCCTCGAATTTCAGGCTGGCTCCGACCAAGGCGGCGAGCGCGCACGCCTCCCCCAACAGATTGGCGACCGGCGGCGGATAGGCATGCGCGCCCAGCACCTCGTCCACCGCAGCCCCGAGCCGCACGATCCTTCCGCGGACGGGCTCTGCCTCGATCTGAAACGGGGCGACGAAATCATCGTGCGTAGAGTCGGTCACGGCCAGGATATGGGTGCGCAGAGCCGCTAGGCCACGCCCCCGAAACACCAGGCTAGAATCGACTTCTGGGCGTGGATGCGATTCTCGGCCTCGTCCCAGACCAGGGACCTTGGGCCATCGATGACCGCGTCGGTGACCTCTTCGCCCCGGTGCGCCGGCAGGCAGTGCAGAAACACCGCAGACGGCGCGGCCAGTTCAAGCAGGGCCTCGTCGACTTGAAACGGCTCGAACGCCTCGATCCGCGCCTCGTGATCGAGATCGCCCATCGACACCCAGGTGTCAGCGACCACGCAGTCGGCCCCGCGCACGGCCGCCTTGGCGTCGTCGGTCACTTCGACACGGCCCTGCTCCTGCGAAGCCCTGGCCAGATCGAGGAGATCTGGATGATAGGCGCCGGGACAAGCGACTTTGAGCCGAAAGCCGAACTTGGCGGTGGCGTGAATGAAGCTGGCGCAGGTGTTGTTGCCATCGCCGATCCAGGCGACGGTCTTGCCGGCTATCGGCCCGAGCCGCTCCTCGATGGTCATCACGTCGGCCATGATCTGGCACGGGTGACTGGCGTCGGTGAGGCCGTTGATCACCGGCACGCCGGCGGCCATGCTGAACCGTTCGAGATCCCGATGGTCCTTGCCGCGCAGCATCACCGCATCGACCATTCGCGAAAGCACCCTGGCGGTATCCTCTATGGTTTCGCCGCGGCCGAGCTGCATGTCGGCGCCGTTGGCGATGATCGTCGATCCGCCGAGCTGGCGCATGGCGGCGTCGAAGGAGAACCTCGTCCGCGTCGAGGTCTTCTGAAAAATCATCGCCAGGGTGTGTCCGGCACCGGGCGCATCGGGGTCGGCCTTGCCCCTCGGCCAGCCTCGCCGGGCCGCCTTGCGCGCCTTGGCGTCCTCGAGAATGGCCCGCAGGGTCGCACTCTCCATCCGCCACAGATCCAGAAAATGCCTCGGGTTCACGCCGCTGCCTGCGTCCTGGCCGCCTGGCAGGCGCGTTCGAGTTTCTCGATCGCTTCTCGCGCTTCAGCATGGGTGATCAACAGTGAGGGCAGCAGGCGCACGCAGTTGTCGCCGCCCCCGGCGATCAGAAGCCGCTCGTCACGCGCCAGCTCCATGAACGTACGGTTGTTGGGGATCAACTTGACCCCGATCAGCAGGCCCTTGCCCCGCACATCCGCGATCACGTCCGGATAACGGTCCTGCAGCCCCTTGAGCTGCTGGGTGAAATAGCCTGCGATCTCGCGCACGTGGGCCAGCGTCTCCGGTCGGCTCAGTTCGGCGAAAGCCGCCAGGCCGACCGCCATGGCCAGCGGATTGCCGCCATAGGTCGAGCCGTGCGCCCCTACGTTCATCCCGGCCGCGGCGCGCACGGTCGCAAGGCATGCACCGACCGGGAAACCATCGCCCAGCGCCTTGGCCAGGCACATGATGTCCGGGGCCGCGTCTCTGGCCCATTCGTGGGCGAAAAGCTTGCCCGTCCGCCCAAGCCCGCATTGGATCTCGTCATAGATCAGCAGCACCCCGCGCTCGTCGCAGAGGGCGCGCAGGGCGGTGAGGTCGGCCTCCGGTAGCGCGCGCGCGCCGCCTTCGCCCTGAACCGGCTCGACGATCACCGCCGCCGTGGTGGGGCCTATCGCCGCCACAAGCGCATCCATGTCCCCGAACGGCAGGTTCACGTAGCCGGGCAGCGCCGGCCCGAAACCCTCGGTGTAGACCTCGTTTCCGGCGGCAAACACCGCCGCGTAGCTGCGTCCGTGAAAGGCGCCTGAAAAGCCGATGATGTCGATCCGTTCAGCCGCGCCGTTGGCCCAATGATACTTGCGGGCCATTTTCAGCGCGCACTCGACGGCCTCGGTGCCGGAATTGGTGAAGAACACGACGTCGGCGAAGCTGGCCGCGCACAGGCGCCGTGCCAGTTCCTCCTGGCCGGGAATGCGGAATATGTTGGAGACATGCCACAGCTTCTGCGCCTGCTCGGTCAGCGCCTCGACCAGGGCCGGGTGCGCATGGCCCAGTCCGGTAGTGGCAATACCCGCGAGGCAGTCGAGATAGATATCGCCGTCGCTCGTGTAGAGGCGGGCGCCGGACCCCCGTTCGAAGGCCAGCGGCGCGCGCTTGTAGACGCCCAGCAGATGATCGTCAGGGACCGTAAGCGAACTGGCCTGCGTCATGCGGGGTAAGCCTCCTTGAGACGACGAAGATCCGCGCGGTGGGCCGGCGAGCCTTTGAGGAAGCGTCGCCTTTTCGTCTCACGCGGCCCTGCTGTCAACGCGCCGGCGTCAGCGTCGGGGGCCCGCCCTGTTCGCCGCAATCGCGCCGATGGCGAGGCCGAAAGCCACGCCGAGGGCGACGCCGACGGCGATGTTGTGGAAAGCGACGCCAAGAGCCGTCCCCATGCCCGCCCCGATAGCCAGGAACACGCCGATTTGCGAATTGCGCCGCATTGGAACTCTTTAGGCGCCGTCCCGGCGCCGCTCAACAGCCGGGTACAAAAAGACGGGGGCCCGGCTAGACCGCGTGGCCGACCAGCGCGCCGATGGCATAGGTGACGGCCATCGCCAGCACGCCCCAGAACACCACCCGCACCGCGGCCTTGCCGGCAGGCGCGCCCCCTGCCTTGGCGCCGACCGCTCCGAGGACCCCAAGCACCGCGAGGGAGGCCACCGCCACGAATTGAGCGAGGAAATTCGCCGGGGCAAAGGCGGCCACGAGCACCGGCGCGGCGGCTCCGGCGCTGAACGATGCGGCCGAAGCCATCGCCGCCTGAACGGGGCGCGGCTTGGTCGTTTCGGTGATGCCCAGTTCGTCGCGGGCGTGGGCGCCTAGCGCATCCTTGGCCATCAGCTGAGCGGCGACCTTATCGGCGAGATCGCCGTCCAGGCCCCGCCGCACATAGATGCCGGCGAGCTCGCGCCGTTCGGCATCGCTATCCTGCTGCAGTTCCAGCCGCTCGCGCGCGAGATCAGCCGTCTCGGAGTCGGCCTGCGAACTCACGGAGACATACTCGCCAGCCGCCATGGACATCGCGCCGGCAACCAAACCCGCAAGGCCCGTGATCACCAGACTGTGGCGGTTCACCGCAGCGGCCGAGACGCCCAGAATAAGACTGCCGGTGGAGAGAATGCCGTCGTTGGCGCCCAGCACCGCGGCTCGCAGCCATCCGGTGCGCCCGACGTAGTGCCACTCCGAACGCCGCCGTGGTCGTTTCATTGAACTACCCCACTCAAAAGTCACCACGGAGCTTAAGCGTAGGGCGTCGACCCCAAGTTCCATAAATTACAAAAGCGACGTTGCTACCTGGAGGCGGCCTGCGGTCAAGATAATATTCTAGAGATCAAAAAGTATTTGTTTGCCGATAATTTAGCATTTAGAACACAAAATAGAGTTTCTCGGGGAACTCAGTGCGACTTTTCGTGTTATTTTACATGTCGAGGGGCGTCTCTGCGGAACTTTTCACTATGGCTCAAGATAAATCGGACAGTGCGCGCGAAGTATCGAGACGCCGCGTTCTGCGGGACGGCGCATTCTTCGCCGGCGGGGCGGTCGTCGCAGGTGGAATTTTCATTGCCGCCCCCGCCTCCGCTAAAGCGTCACAGAAGGGCGTGGCCTACCAGGCCAAGCCAAAGGGCGCGCAACGCTGCGACAAATGCTCGTTCTGGCAGCCACCTGCCTCGTGCAAGGTTGTCGACGGAGTGATCAGTCCCTCCGGCTGGTGCAGCCTCTTCGCACCCAAGTGATCGGGCGCACGTTCTACGCCGCTCTTTCGCTTGCCTTCTGTTTTCTGGCGCTGAGCGCCAGAAACGCCTCCGCAGTTCCCTCCTTCGCCATCCAGACGGGCCAGCCGTGCAGCGGTTGCCATGTTGGCGGCTTTGGACCGCAGCTGACCCCGTTCGGGCGCCAGTTCAAGCTGCGCGGCTACACCACCCGCGTCGGAAGCTTCAATGTCCCGTTTTCAGCCATGGCGGTGGCATCCTACATCCATACGGCGGAGAATCAGCCGCCGGCGCCCGGCTACCGCGCCAACGACAATTTCGCTCTCGACCAGATCAGCGTGTTTTTGGCCGGCGGTTTTGGGGCCCATCTGGGCGCTTTCGCCCAGGCCACCTACGATGGAGTAGCCAAGGCGTTCCACTGGGACAACCTCGACCTTCGCGCGACAACGACAGCGACAGTCAAGGGCGCCAACCTCATCCTG
>JAYTRF010000124.1:0-9049 GCA_043746375.1 Caulobacteraceae bacterium
GAAGCCAGCTCGATGTGGCCCATCCGCTCGCGGCGAACCCGCGCCAGGGTGACTTCAACGCCACATTTTTCGCAGATGATGCCCTTGTATTTCATGCGCTTATACTTTCCGCACAGGCACTCGTAGTCCTTGGTCGGACCGAAGATGCGAGCGCAGAACAGGCCGTCGCGCTCGGGCTTGAAGGTCCGGTAGTTGATCGTCTCCGGCTTTTTGATTTCGCCAAATGACCAGGAGCGAATCTTCTCCGGACTGGAGAGCGAGATGCGGATCTGGTCGAAGGTCGGCGCGGCGACAACCGGGCTGAAAATATTGAGGACTTCCTGGTTCATCGGGTACCCAATGCGTTGAAATCAGAGAGAATTAACAAGGCCTGGCCCATCCCCCCGTCCCCTTGCGGGGAAAGGGGACCGCCGCGCGGCAAGCGCGGTGGTGGAAGGCGCACGGGCCACGATCAGCTGTTTTCCAGCTCCACGTTGAGGCCAAGAGAGCGCATTTCCTTGACCAGGACGTTGAAGCTTTCCGGGATGCCCGCTTCGAAAGCGTCGTCGCCCCGCACGATGCTCTCGTAGACCTTGGTGCGGCCGGCGACATCGTCCGACTTTACCGTCAGCATCTCCTGCAACGTGTAGGCTGCGCCATAGGCTTCGAGGGCCCACACCTCCATCTCCCCGAACCGCTGGCCGCCGAACTGCGCCTTGCCGCCCAGCGGTTGCTGGGTGACCAGGCTGTAGGGGCCGATGGAGCGGGCGTGAATCTTGTCATCGACAAGATGGTGCAGCTTGAGCATGTAGATGTAGCCGACGGTGACGGCGCGCTTGAACTCCTCGCCGGTCAGGCCGTCATAGAGCATCACCTGACCGCTGCGGCTGAGACCCGCAGCTTCGAGCATGTTTTCGATGTCGTCGATGTGGGCGCCATCGAATACCGGCGTGGCGATCGGAACGCCCTTTGAGAGATTTCGGGCCAGTTCGATGAGTTCTTCCTCGTCGTCGGGCAAGACCTGCGCCTTGCCGTAGATGGCCCTCAAGCGATCGGTGAGAGCCTTCTTCTGGCCCCCATGCTGCCAGGCTTCGAGCAAATCGCCGATCTGCCGACCGAGACCGGCGCAGGCCCAGCCGAGGTGGGTCTCGAAGATTTGGCCGACGTTCATCCGCGAGGGCACCCCGAGCGGATTGAGCACCACGTCCACCGGGGTGCCGTCCTCAAGGTGAGGCATGTCCTCGATCGGCAAGATCTTGGAGATCACTCCCTTGTTGCCGTGGCGTCCGGCCATCTTGTCGCCCGGCTGAAGCTTGCGCTTCACGGCCACGAAGACCTTGACCATCTTCATCACCCCGGGAGGCAATTCGTCGCCGCGCTGGAGCTTGTCCACCTTGTCTTCGAAGCGGCGGTCGAGCCGCTTGCGGGCCTCGTCGAACAGGCGGCGCATGGCCTCCAGCTCGCCCATGGCCTTTTCGTCGTCGACGGCGATCTGCCACCACAGGCCCGGCTGTATATCGGCCAGCTTGGCTGGGGTGATTTCGCCGCGACCCAGACCCTTGGGACCGGACACGGCGGCGCGGCCGATGAGTAGCTCGCGCAGCCGGGCGGTCATGTTGCGGTTGAGGATGGCGAACTCGTCATCGCGGTCCTTGCCCAGGCGGTCGATCTCTTCGCGTTCGATGGCCAGGGCCCGTTCGTCCTTGTCCACGCCGTGGCGGTTGAACACCCTCACCTCGACCACCGTGCCAGCAACGCCGGGGGGTAGGCGCAAGGAGGTGTCGCGCACGTCGGAAGCCTTTTCGCCGAAGATGGCGCGCAGCAGCTTTTCCTCCGGCGTCATCGGACTCTCGCCCTTGGGCGTCACCTTGCCGACCAGGATATCGCCTGGGAGCACTTCAGCGCCGATGGCGACGATCCCGGCCTCGTCGAGGTTGCGCAAGGCTTCCTCGCCAACGTTGGGAATGTCGCGGGTGATTTCTTCGGGGCCCAGCTTGGTGTCGCGGGCCATGACCTCGAATTCCTCGATGTGGATCGAGGTGAACACGTCGTCGCGGACGATGCGCTCACTGATCAGGATCGAGTCCTCGAAGTTGTAGCCATTCCAAGGCATGAAGGCGACCAGCGCGTTGCGGCCGAGCGCCAGTTCCCCAAGATCGGTCGAGGGTCCATCGGCGATGATGTCGCCAAGGACGATCTTGTCGCCGACCCTGACCAGCGGACGCTGGTTGATGCAGGTGTTCTGATTGGAGCGCTGGAACTTCGACAGCCGATAGATGTCGACCCCGGGCTTGGTCGGATCGGTCTCCTCGGTGGCGCGGATGACGATCCGGGTGCCGTCGATCTGCTCGACGATGCCGGGCCGCCTGGCGATGACCACCGCGCCGGAATCCCGGGCGACGACATCTTCCATGCCGGTGCCCACCAGGGGCGCGTCGGATTGGATCAGCGGCACCGCCTGGCGCTGCATGTTCGAGCCCATCAGGGCCCGATTGGCGTCGTCGTTCTCCAGAAAGGGAATCAAGGCTGCGGCGACCGAGACCACCTGCTTGGGACTGACGTCCATCAGGTCGACCTGATCCTTGGCCAGCAAGGTCGGATCGCCGTTGATCCGCCCTGGGACCAGGTCGTCGACGATTTCGCCGTTCTTGAGCTTGATATTGGCCTGAGCGATGACGTGCTTGGCCTCTTCCATGGCCGACATGTAGACCACCTCGTCGGTGATCTTGCCGTCCTTGACCCGTCGGTACGGGCTCTCGATGAAGCCGTACTTGTTGACCACCGCGTGGGTGGCCAGCGAGTTGATCAGGCCGATGTTCGGGCCCTCCGGCGTCTCGATCGGGCAGATGCGGCCGTAGTGCGTCGGATGGACGTCGCGAACCTCAAAGCCGGCCCGCTCTCGGGTAAGGCCGCCAGGGCCAAGCGCCGACAGGCGGCGCTTATGGGTGATTTCCGACAGCGGGTTGGTCTGGTCCATGAACTGCGACAGCTGCGAGGAGCCAAAGAACTCCCGCACCGCCGCAGCCGCCGGCTTGGCGTTGATCAGATCGTGGGGCATGACCGTATCGATATCGACGCTCGACATGCGCTCCTTGATCGCCCGCTCCATACGCAAGAGGCCGACCCGGTACTGGTTTTCCAGGAGCTCGCCCACCGATCGCACGCGGCGGTTGCCGAGGTTGTCGATGTCGTCGATCTCGCCGCGGCCGTCGCGCAGGCCGACCAGAGTTTTCATCACCTCCAGCACGTCTTCCTTGCGGATGACGCGCACGTCGTCCGGGCAATCGAGCTCAAGGCGCATGTTCATCTTCACCCGGCCGACCGACGACAGGTCGTAGCGATCCTGGTCGAAGAACAGGCTGCGGAACATCGCCTCGGCCGCTTCCACCGTTGGCGGCTCGCCTGGGCGCATGACACGATAGACGTCGAACAGCGCGTCCTCGCGGGTCACATTCTTGTCCACTCTCAACGTATTGCGCATGTAGGCGCCGACGGTGACGTGGTCGATGTCGAGAACATCGATGGTGGTGAAGCCCTTTTCCTCCAGGGCAGCGATCGACGCGGCATCGAGTTCGTCGCCGGCCTCGGCGTAGATCTCGCCCGTCTGGGCATTGACTTCGTCGCGGGCCAGGTAGCGGCCGACCAGCGCCTCGGGCGACAGCAGCAAAGTCTTCAGCCCGTTGTCGGCCAGGCGCTTGGCATGGCGGGCGGAAATCTTGGTTCCGGCGGGGGCGACTTCGTCGCCGCTGTCTGCGTCGATGAGCGGAAATTCGGGCTTCACCCCGCGCCAGCGCTCCGGCTTGTACGGCGTCGCCCAGCCGCCTTCAGCTCCTTCGCGTTTCACGTAGGGCACGACGTCATAGAAGGTGGTCAGGATCTCTTCGCCATCCATGCCGAGGGCATAGAGAAAGGTGGTGGCGGGCAGCTTGCGGCGCCGATCGATGCGCACGAACACGACATCCTTGGCGTCGAATTCGAAATCGAGCCAGGAGCCTCGGTACGGAATGACGCGCGCGGCGAACAGCAGCTTGCCGGACGAGTGGGTCTTGCCTTTATCGTGATCGAAGAACACGCCGGGCGAACGGTGCATCTGAGAGACGATCACCCGCTCGGTGCCGTTGACGACAAAGGTGCCCTTCTCGGTCATCAGCGGAATGTCGCCCATGTAGACATCCTGCTCTTTGATGTCCTTGACCGAACGAGCCTGCGTTTCCTCGTCGGTTTCCCAGACGATCAGGCGCAGCTTGACCTTCAGCGGCGCGGCATAGGTCATGTCGCGCTGGATGCACTCTTCGACGTCGTATTTGGGGTCCTCGAATTCGTACGAGACGTACTCGAGCATGGCGCGCTCGTTAAAGTCCTTGATCGGAAACACCGACTTGAACACCGCCTCGATGCCCTCGTCGCGGCGCTGGGCCGGGCGGACCTCTCGTTGCAGGAATTGTTCGTAGGAAGAGCGTTGAACCTCGATCAGGTTCGGCATCCGCACGGCTTCGGGGATGCGGCCGAAAGACAGCCGGATTCGCTTTTTTCCGGTGAACGATTGCGCCATGCTGGCTCCGAAATGGGCGCACGGGAGTCCGCGCGCCGGGTTGTCATCCATGCGTCCACCCTCGGATCGAACGGGGGCCCCTTGGGGAGGTCCCCCGGGGCCGCATGCCGTCCGCCGGACGCCGGAATTCCCGCCGCCCCAAAAGAGGCGACGCGCCCCTTCGCGCTGGTCAGAGGGCGGCGGACCGCGCCTCGGGGCGTAAGACGAGCGCGCCCGAAGGCTTCAGGCGCACGCGTGCAACTCATCACTCATGTTTGAGGAGAGGCGTATCTAGTCGTTTGCCGCGGAAATGGAAAGACCCCTCCGCGCGATTTCTCACACCTCCCGTCAGGAAAACCCCATTTGCGCGGCTTGGCAAGGACGCATCGTGCGGTTTCCTCTGTGCGGCCCTGACAGGCGGCGCTTCGTGACGTTGGTACGCGCTCCTATTTGACGGAGATGCTCGCGCCGGCCGCCTCAAGCTTGGTCTTGATCTCCTCGGCTTCCTGCTTGGAGACATTTTCCTTGATGTTCTGCGGGGCGCCTTCGACCAGGTCCTTGGCTTCCTTGAGGCCAAGATCAGGGCGGACCGAGCGGACTTCCTTGATCACGTTAATCTTCTTGTCCCCGGCCGCGGTGATCACGACGGTGAACTCCGTCTGCTCCTCGACCGCTTCGGCTGGAGCTGCGGCTGCGGGCCCGCCGGCGGCGGCCATGGCCACCGGAGCTGCGGCGCTAACGCCCCACTTTTCTTCCAGCAGCTTGGAGAGCTCGGAGGCTTCGAGCACGGTCAGCGAAGAAAGATCTTCGACCAGTTTTTCTAGCTTGGCCATTTTTTTACGGGTCCTTTGTTGGCTTAGTTGCGAGAGGAAAGGAAAAAGGGTCTAGGCGGCGTCTTTAAGGGCGTGCGCACTGATCACCCGAGCGATCTGCGAGCCGGGCGCTTGCAGGACGACGGCGAGCTTGGTCGCAGGCGCCTGCAGCAGCCCGATGATCTTGCCACGCAGTTCGTCGAGGGACGGCAGCTTGGCCAGCATGCCGATGGCGACGGCATCCAGCACATCCTCGCCCATCAGCCCGCCGACGATGGTGAACTTCTCGTTGTCCTTGGCGTAGGCGGTGGTGACCTTGGCGGCGCTGACCGGATCGTTCGCGTAGGCGATGGCCACCGGGCCCTTGAAGAGGCCGCCGGCCCCCTCCCCCGCTCCATTCAGCGCCTTTTGCGCTAAGCGGTTCTTGACCACCTTCAACGAGGCGCCTTCCTTGCGCAACCGCCGGCGCAGATCGGACATCTCCGCGACCGTCAATCCCAGGTAATGGGTGACCACCACCGCGCCCGCGCCGGCGAACACGCCCCTGAGGGCCTCGATCGATTCGGCTTTCTGTGCGCGGTCCATTCGGACAATCTCCAATCAAACTTCGGGCGACGCCGGATCGCTCCCGCGCGCGACAAGATCATGGCTGTCCGTGAGGATGCGCGAAGCCGAGGTTCACCCTTGCGGATGCGCCTCGCCTCAATCGCTTCCCGTCTCCCCGCAGCGCTAAGGATTAAGCCCACACGGGCCTGCGGTTCTTGGACAGGCGATACGGCCAGGGCCGCATCGGAGGCGCGCCTATATAGGACCTGCAGGCGTGGTTCAAGCCTGGCCGCGTGAAACTAGCCGCGTGAAACACGTGCGGCAGACGGCCCGCTTAGCCCGAGATGCTTGCGGCGTCGACCTTGAAACCTGGGCCCATGGTCGACGAAAGGCTGATCCGCTTGATGTAGGCGCCCTTGGCCCCGGACGGCCTGGCTCTGGTCAGGGCCTCGACGATGGCCTTGATGTTCGCGGTCAGCGCCGCTTCGGTGAAACTGGCCTTGCCGATGCCGGCGTGAACGATACCTTCCTTTTCGACCCGGAACTCGATCGAGCCGCCCTTGGCGTCCTTGACCGCTTGGCCGACGTTGGGGGTAACGGTACCGACGCGGGGGTTGGGCATGAGGCCGCGGGGGCCCAGGATCTTACCCAGGCGTCCGACAAGCGCCATCATGTCCGGGGTGGCGATTACCCGGTCAAACTCCATGAACCCGCCTTGGATGCGCTCGACCAGATCCTCGGCCCCCACGACCTCAGCGCCGGCAGCCTTCGCCTCCTCTGCCTTGGCGTCCTTGGCGATGACGGCGACGCGCACGTCACGGCCGGTGCCGGACGGCAAGGCGACAACGCCGCGCACCTGCTGGTCAGCGTGGCGGGGATCGACGCCGAGATTGACCGCGATCTCGACACTTTCATCGAACTTCGCGGTGGCGTTGGCTTTTACCAGCTTGACCGCCTCAGCGAGCATGTGGGTTGCTTCACGGTCGCCGGTCCAGGCCTGAACTCTCTTGGCTTGCTTGGGCATGCTAGGCCTCCACCACGCGAAGGCCCATGGCCCTGGCTGAGCCTTCGATGATTCTGGCCGCAGCCTCGATATCGTTGGCGTTGAGATCCTTCATCTTCTTCTCGGCGATCTCACGCAGCTGCGTGCGGGTCACCTGGCCGATGGTCTCGCGGCCCGTTTGGCCTGAGCCGGACTTTATGCCAACCGCCTGCTTGAGAAAGTGGGTCGCAGGGGGCGTCTTGGTGACGAAGGTGAAGCTCTTGTCCTGATAGACGGTAATCACCGTCGGCAGGGGGGTCCCCTTCTGCACCTGGTCGGTGCGGGCGTTGAACTCCTTGCAAAAGCCCATGATGTTGACGCCGCGCTGCCCAAGCGCCGGCCCGATGGGCGGGGAAGGCGTGGCGGCCCCGGCGGGCACCTGCAGCTTGATGTAGCCCAGGATCTTCTTGGCCATGATCTCCTCTCTCGCCGGGCTGGCCGGCTGTTATGAGCCGTGGTGCGGGGTGGCGCCCCTCCCACGGATTTCAATGATGCGGGATGGAAGCCCGCCCTTAAGTCAGCTGACCTTTTCAACCTGCGCGTATTCGAGTTCGACGGGCGTGGCGCGCCCGAAGATCGAAACGGTGACCCGAA
This sequence comes from Caulobacteraceae bacterium, assembly GCA_043746375.1. Classification (GTDB taxonomy): domain Bacteria; phylum Pseudomonadota; class Alphaproteobacteria; order Caulobacterales; family Caulobacteraceae; genus Acaudatibacter. The sequence goes on from JAYTRF010000124.1 coordinate 7,505, forward strand.
GGCGGGTGCGTTCCTCGTCGACCTGCTCGACCGAGCCGTTGAAGCTGGCGAACGGCCCGTCGATCACGCGCACGGTTTCGCCGATCTCGAAGGTAATGGTGGGTTTCGGCCGCTCCACCCCGTCTTCGATGGCCCCGATGATGCGGGCCACTTCGCGCTCCGACACCGGCATGGGTCTGGACCCGGAACCCAGGAATCCAGTGACCTTGGGCGTGTTCTTGACCAGGTGGTAGGCCTCGTCCGACAGGTCCATCTTGACCAACACGTAACCCGGGAAAAACTTGCGTTCGGAATTTATCTTCCGGCCCCTGCGAATCTCGATGACGTCCTCGGTCGGGACGAGGATTTCAGAAAAGCAGTCGTCGAGTCCGTGCGCGTGGGCCTGTTCCTTTATGCTCTCGGCGACCTTGCGTTCAAAATTGGAATAGGCGTGGACGATGTACCACTTGTGATGAGAATTGGCGTTCTGCGGGGCGATGTCGGACATTATTGCGCCTACTCCGCGTTGGCCGCTTTGAGCAGCGCGTTGATGCCCAGGCTGAGAACGCCGTCGAGCGCAAAAAAGAAGGTGGCAGTGAGAACCACCATGATCCCTACCATCACCGAGGTGATCCAGGTTTCCTTCCAGGTCGTCCAGGTGATCTTACGGGCCTCGACGCGCACCTCGCGTAGGAACTGAGGTAGCCACAGCAAGAACTCGATTGGTCCGCGGCGAGCGGTGCGCGGCTCGCCAGCCGTCGATGACGAGGCGGCGCGCAGAGGCGTTCGCCGGCGCATCGAGGTCTGCACAATGTCTTGATCCTTGGCCATGGCGGCCGTCATCTCTCTTTCGATTTAAGTGGCAGGAGTGGGGGGACTCGAACCCACGACCCTCGGTTTTGGAGACCGATGCTCTACCAGCTGAGCTACACTCCTAATAGACCTCCCTGCCCTCATCGGGAGGGTGGGCCGCGAAGCGAACCGGGCGGGGACCATCGAGACTTCTCCACCTCGGCAATCGGGCCGACCCTCCTCATAAGGGGGAGGGAATAGATACACTATTCGACGATCTTGGTGACCACCCCCGAGCCGACGGTGCGGCCTCCTTCGCGGATCGCGAAGCGCAGCCGCTCTTCCATGGCGATGGGCGTGATCAGCTCGATGTCGAGCTCGGCGTTGTCGCCGGGCATGATCATCTCGACGCCTTCCTTAAGCTTGATGATGCCGGTGACGTCGGTGGTGCGGAAGTAAAACTGCGGCCGATAGTTCGTGAAGAACGGGGTGTGCCGGCCCCCCTCTTCTTTGGTCAGAATGTAGACTTCGGCTGTGAACTTGGTGTGAGGCGTGATCGAGCCGGGTTTGCACAACACCTGCCCGCGCTCGACGTCTTCGCGCTTGGTGCCGCGCAGAAGCACCCCGACATTGTCGCCCGCCTGTCCCTGGTCTAGCAGCTTGCGGAACATTTCGACGCCGGTGCAGATGGTCTTCTGGGTCGGGCGAAGGCCAACGATCTCGACCTCCTCGCCGACCTTGACGATGCCGCGGTCAATCCGCCCGGTGACGACC
>JAYTRF010000125.1:0-5495 GCA_043746375.1 Caulobacteraceae bacterium
ATCACGTCGCCCGCCTTCACCCTGTCGCCCACCTTCACATGCCACTTGGCCAGCGTGCCCTCCTCCATCGTCGGAGAGAGAGCCGGCATCAGCACGTCGGTCACCGGGTGAGCTCCAGGTAGACGTCGGTGTACAACTCGGCCGCGTCAGGCTCCGGTGTTGTGCGGGCAAACTCCGCGGCGTCGGCGATTTGCGCCTTGACCTCGGAGTCGATGGCTTTGAGAGCCGGCTCGTCGGCCAATCTGGACTTCGTGAGACGCTCCTGCAGATGCTCGATCGGGTCGCGGTTCTTGCGCACTTCGTCGATTTCGTCCCGCGTGCGGTATTTTTGCGGATCGCTCATCGAGTGGCCGCGATAGCGGTAGGTCTTCATCTCGAGGATGAAGGGCCCCTTGCCCGAGCGCGCATGTTCGGCGGCTCTCAGTCCGGCCTCGCGCACGGCCATGACATCCATGCCGTCGACCTCCGCGCCGCTGATATTGAAACTGGCCCCTCGCCGATAGAGGTGGGTTTCGGACGTTGACCGCTCGATGCTGGTGCCCATGGCGTACTGGTTGTTCTCGATCACATAAACCACCGGCAGGCGCCAGATTTCCGCCATGTTGAAGCTTTCGTAAACCTGGCCTTGGTTGGCCGCTCCATCACCGAAATAGACGAAGGCCACCCCGTCATTGCCGCGATAACGGTTGGCCAGCGCGAGGCCAGTCCCAAGGCTGACCTGTGCGCCAACGATGCCGTGCCCGCCATAGAAGCCGGCTTCAGTCGAAAACATGTGCATCGAGCCGCCCTTGCCGCGCGAGGCTCCGGCGGCGCGGCCGGTGAGTTCGGCCATGACCGAATTTGGGGTCATGCCAGCGGCCAGCATGTGTCCATGCTCGCGATAGCCGGTGATCACTTGGTCGCCCGGGCGCTTCACCGATTGCATGCCGACGGCGATAGCTTCCTGGCCTATGTACAGATGGCAGTAACCGCCGATCAGGCCCATGCCGTAGAGTTGGCCCGCCCGCTCCTCGAAGCGGCGGATAAGCAACATGGCGCGATAGAAATCCAGCAACTGCGCTGTGTCCGCCCCAATCGCGGGAGGCTTGGCCGCGCCGGCTTTTGCGGTCGATCCTGTTGAGGCGGCCGTTTTGGCGACGCCGCGACGCGCCATGCGCTTCTCCCAACACTAGCCTTCTAGAGCCGCTGCGGACTAAGCTTCTATTCAGCCACGGCCCGGCGTCACGCGGATCACATAGTCTCTGGGATCGGCAAAGCCTAGCAGGACGTGCGCCCTTTCCTCCAGCAGGTCCGCCGACAGGCTCCGGTTCCTGAGCAGTCGCGCCCGGATTTCGAGGCCAGCGCGCTCGCTTCGAAGTTGCTTCAACTGCGCCTCCTTTTCACCGAGACTTTCGCGCCGTTGACGCGCCTGCAGCAGGCCCCGATCTCCGGTGAGCGCATTGAACCCGAAATAGAAGATCAGCGCCGCCAATGCGGCGGTCGGAATATAGGTCTGCAGGCGAGAAAACACTGATAAACTTTCAGGGCTTGGCTGGACCAGAGCCAACCTCACTCGAACGTGCTTAACGGGCAGCTAACGCGGCGAGACGGGGTCTGGCGATTGCAGCGCGGCCGGGATAGGTCGCCTGGTCCCCAAGCTGTGCCTCGATGCGCAGCAACTGGTTGTACTTGGCCAGGCGTTCGGAGCGTGAGAGCGATCCGGTCTTGATCTGCCCGCAGCCAGTGGCGACGGCCAGATCGGCGATGGTGGTATCCTCGGTCTCGCCAGACCGATGGCTGATGACCGCGCCATAGGCAGCGCGCCGCGCCATGTCGAAGGCGTCAAGGGTTTCAGACAAAGTGCCGATCTGGTTGACCTTCATCAGGATTGCATTGGCCAGACCCTTGTCGATTCCCATCGCCAGCCGCGCCGGGTTGGTGACGAACAGATCATCGCCGACCAACTGAACCTTGTCGCCCAGCACTGACGTCAAGTGCGCCCAGCCCTCGAAGTCGTCTTCCGCGCAGCCGTCTTCGATGGAAATGATCGGGAATCGGGCGATCAGCGCGGCCAGGTAATCGACCATCCCCGACCCATCGAGAACCGTGCCTTCGCCTGTCATGCAGTAGCGGCCGTCCTTGAAAAATTCGCTCGCCGCCACGTCGATGGCGAGGTGAAAATCCTCGCCCGCAAGGTAACCGGCGTGTTTTCCCGCCGCGACAATGAAAGCCAGGGCTTCCTCGGCCCCCGCCAGACCCGGCGCAAAGCCGCCCTCGTCGCCGACGTTGGTGTTCTGTCCCGCGTCCGTAAGGCCGGCTTTCAAGGCGTGGAAGATTTCGACGCCCATGCGCAACGCTTCGGAAAAACTTGCCGAGCCCGTTGGCAGGACCATGAACTCCTGAATGTCGATCGGATTGTCGGCATGCGCGCCACCGTTGATGATGTTCATCATTGGAACCGGCAGGACGTGAGCGCCGACGCCTCCGACATATTTGTAGAGCGGCAACCCGGCAGACTGGGCCGCGGCCTTGGCGGTGGCGAGGCTGACCGCGAGAATGGCGTTGGCGCCGAGGCGCGCCTTGTTCGTGGAGCCGTCGAGTTCGATGAGCAGGCGATCCAGGCGCCGCTGGTCCTCGGCCTCCGCCCCCGACACCGCGTCGAATATCTCGCCGTTGACGGCATCGACGGCGCCCTGGACCCCCTTTCCGCCATAGCGGCGGATGTCGCCGTCGCGGCGCTCGACAGCCTCGTGGGCGCCCGTCGACGCGCCAGACGGGACGGCTGCACGGCCTAGCGAGCCGTCTTCCAGGGTGACGTCCGCTTCGACAGTGGGATTGCCCCGGCTGTCGAGAATTTCCCGCGCGGCAATGTCGACGATCTGGGTCATGGCCATCCGGGAGCGCAAGGGGAACGGCGAGGCTTTACCGGCGCTGGGCCAACGCGGCAACCGTCGGCGCATGCGCCAAACAAGCTTTCAGGCATGGAACAACGCCGCGCCCCTCCCGCTTAACGTGGCCAAGCGTCGGTAGCGCGTGAGGGATGATGGCGAGCGTTGCGGACAAGGTAAGGGAAGGGCTTAGCGGCGTACGCACCCTGGTCATCGGCGCTCAGAGTCTTCCTAGCTTTCAATATGAAGCGAGCTCGAACCGGTATTCCGCGCACTCCCGCCAACGCTGAAGGTCGTAGAGGGCGCCACCTTCGCCCTGCTGATGGTTTCCGTCGTCGCCATCGTCGCGCCGACATCGTTACACCGCATCGCCGAACGGGGCGACGCGACCCGCCGCCAGTGCCGAGTGACTTGGGCGATGATGTCGGCCGGGGTCGTACCGTTCGCCGCGGCCGTGGTCATGCCGGTGGCGCGCCGGATCGAGGTGTTTACCGGGACGGGTCGGCGCGGGCGGAAAGCAGCCCAAATCAACGTTGGACAGGGGTCGAACCTAGCCATCTTCCCGCAGCGGAAAGCCGGCCTTCAACCGTCCGGCCGCAAAGCGGATCTCCCGAAATTGCGTAGAGGGGTGGAGAGCGGCTTCTCATGGTACGCCGCTCAATCCCTTGTTTTACGAACCGTCGAAGCCGGAGTGGAAGCTCACTTGGCCAGCGGGGCGGGCACCGTTGAGGGTCAGGCATTGGAAAGCCCATGGCGGCGCGCCGGCGTGGCGAAGGTCTGGATCGTTCTGAAATCCAAAACGCGCATAATAGGCTGGGTCGCCAAGCAGAACACATCCACCAGCACCCACCGATTGCAGACGTCCCAATCCCTCCCGGATCAGCGCCTGGCCGGTGCCCGTCCGCTGACGGTTCGGCCATACCGATACAGGTCCAAGCGCGTACCAATCGCCTGCCTCTCCATTGATCGTGACTGGCGAAAAGGCGACGTGGCCCACGATCTCGCCCCCCTCTGTCGCCACGAGGGAAAGGGTCAATGCGCCTGCCGCCCGCAACGCATCAATGACCCTGGCTTCGGTATTGTCGCTGAACGGCATGCCCTTGAACGCGGTGTTGGTAAGGGCGTGGATTGAGGTCGCGTCGTCGGGACGCTCCAGTCGGATCTGCATCTTGATGAGCCTGTAGAAAACCTGAGTGACAGCCCACTGCGCGACCGCGATGCGGCGGCAGTCATGGCCGTTGCGGCATGCCTCGCTAGATCGAGACGGTCAGCGGGTTCCCGCATTCTCTGACATGGCCTTGCACTACCGCGCCTGCCAGCAAACGCAAAGATTTCGCGGAGTCCGCTCGGTCGATCTTTACCGCTCGAACCTGGAGAATTCGGACATCCAGGGGGTCGGTGCGACTTGAGTGCTAGATTTGACCACTGGCAGGACGCCGCTAGGCGCCGTTCAGTCGAACGCGAAGGTCAATCTTCCTTTGGCGCTAGAACCTGGCGGCCCTTGTACATTCCGGTCTTCAGATCGACGTGGTGGGGCCGGCGCAGTTCGCCGGTGTCCTTGTCTTCGATGAAGCTGTTGGCGCTCAAGGCATGGTGCGCCCGGCGCATGTTGCGCCTGGATGGGGAGACTTTTCGCTTCGGGACGGCCATGACGAATTCTTTGACGCTCTTGAAGAAGCGGCTAGCTCGGCCGCCGGTATGGGGGACGCCAAGCCTATGGCGTAAAAGCTGCCGCCGTTCAAGGTCCGCGGGCGAGCCTCGCCGGCGCCGCGCGCGTCCACGCCATCCCAAGGAGGAGGCCGGCAAGCGTTTCGCTGACGCTTTGCAGATCGACGAAGGTCGAGCCTTTGCGGCCCCAATAGCCTGGAACCGCTTCGACAACGCCGGGGTGGGCGCCAATGAGGTTGTGCTGATCTTCAGGATCGAGCTTGACCATCATTCGCGGAGGATCGGCGCGCAGCGTGCAAAAGATCTTGCCGCCGACCCGGAACGACGGCGCGCCGTGGTGATCGAGCTCAAGCGCCTCCGGGTGCGCCAGACAAATTTCGCGGACGGACTGGGCGGTAACCATCGTCCCTTGGCTACACGAGGCGGCTCTGCTCGACCGCTGCGGCGATGAAGCTGGCGTAGAGCGGGTGAGGCGCGAAGGGCCGGCTTTTCAGCTCAGGATGAAACTGCACGCCGATGAACCACGGGTGGTCATCACGCTCGACCGTCTCGGGCAGCAGGCCGTCAGGCGAAACGCCGCTCATCTTCAGCCCTGCGCGCTCAAGGGCCGCGCCATAGGCGATGTTGACCTCATAACGATGGCGATGACGCTCGCTGATCGCGGTCTGGCCGTAAATCTCGGCGATCCTGGATCCCTGGGTCAGCGAGGCTTCATAGGCCCCGACCCGCATGGTGCCGCCAAGGTCGTCGTCCGCGCCGCGCATCTCGCGCGCGTTCCCGCGCGTCCATTCCGTCATCAGCCCAACCACAGGCTCGGGGGTCGGGCCAAATTCCGTCGAGGAGGCGCAGGCTAGGCCGCCAACGTTCCGCAAGGCCTCGATCACCGCCATCTGCATGCCAAAGCAGACGCCGAAGAACGGCACCGACCGCTCACGCGCGAACCGTGCCGCGCGAATCTTC
>JAYTRF010000126.1:0-2174 GCA_043746375.1 Caulobacteraceae bacterium
GTGGATACCGCTGTCCCACAACCATCCCGGCTTCGTGGACGGCGTCACCGGCCCCGATCTGCTGGCGCTGATGCGGCGGCATGCGCAGCGCTATGGCGCGGAGATCGTCTCCGGCGCGGTTGGCGACCTGCGGTGCGAGGACGAGGTGTTCACGCTCACCGTCGACGGAGCGCCCCGCCGCGCGCGCACGGTGCTGCTCGCCACCGGCGTCGCCGATTGCACGCCCGACCTGCCGGGCGTCACCGACGCCGTCCGCCGGGCCGTGGTGCGCATCTGCCCGATCTGCGACGGCTTCGAGGCGTCCGGGCACGCCTTGGCGGTGATCGGCCGCGACGACCGGGGGGCGAGCGAGGCGCTGTTCCTGACCACCTATAGCGACCGGGTCAGCCTCATCCATGTGGGGGACGCCGCCGCCTTGTCCGCCAGGGCCCGGGCCGAGGTGGCGCGCGCCGGGATCGAGGTGATCGAGGCGCCGCTCTCCGAGGTCGAGCTTCGTGGCGACCGCGTTGACGCCCTGGTGTTCACCCAGGGTGGTCCCCGGCGGTTCGACGCCCTCTATTCCGCTCTGGGGGTGACGCCGCGGTCCGAGCTGGCCCTGGCCGCCGGCGCGGAGGCGGACGATGAGGGACGCCTGGTGGTCGACTGTCATCAGGCGACCACGGTGCGGGGCCTGTTCGCCGCCGGCGACCTGGTCCGCGGCCTCGACCAGATCGCCACGGCCCAGGGCGAAGGGGCCGTGGCGGCGACGGCGATCCACAACCGGCTCCGCGGCTAGAGCCTTGCCCGCGCGCCGGCCGGGCGTCACAGTGCCCGGCTCACGGCCGGCAACCGCCTTGCGCACGGGGGCTAAGGCGACGCCCAATAATTGTCGCTTCATGTCGGATCTCTGGGTGAGATGGTGTAGTTCCACTCGGGATGGAATGCGTCGCCTTTTATATTGAGCGCGGCCAGTTCCGCGTCGCTTACCTTGAGGCCCTTGGGATAGTCTCGGGTGTCAAGTTCGCATTGCACGGTCAGGCCGCCGGTGGTCGTGGTGGAGGCAATCAGTTCGACCACAGTCTCACGGCATGTCAGAGGCTTGCCCCGCCAAGTCTGTGTGATGTGGCAGAACAGCCGGTGTTCGATCTTGTTCCATTTCGAGGTCCCCGGCGGGTAATGGCAAACCGTGAGGGTCAGGCCGGTTTCGTCGGCCAGTTTTTGCAGTTCAACCTTGAACAGCCGCACGCGCGAGCCATTCGAACCGCCGCCATCGGCCGTGATCATCAGCTGGGTCATTTGGGGATATCGGGCGCGGCCCATCAGGTCGAGCCAGCGGCGGATCGAATTGACGGAGAACTGCGCCGTGTCGTTATCGATACCGACGCTCACGCAACCCTTGTTGGCCGCGATGTCGTAAACGCCATAGGGGATCGCCTTGCCGAGGCCCTTGTCCACGAAGTCATGCACCTTGACCTCATCGGGACAGCCTTCCGGCCGATAGTCACTACCGCCGTTTTTGTAGCGGCCGATCAGTTCCTTCTTCTTGGTGTCGATCGAAATCACCGGCTGGCCGGCCGCCTGCGTCGCTATCGCCGCGGCATTGATGTGCTCGAACTGGGCGTCACGATCGGGATTATGGCTACTTTCCAATATCTTGCGATTGACCTGTCGGCGGTATTTCAACATGTCCAACAGCTTGGGGATGCTGCTTTTCGCGATCTGATGTCCCATCTCGCACAGCGCCACCGCCAATTTCGCGTGGCTCTTCGACACCCACAAAAGCGGGCGCATCGGATCGCCCAACGTCGCCGGTTCGAGCAACCGCCGCAGGTCGTCCATCAGGCTCGGGTCCTTGGCCGTCAACGACGGACGTCCGCTGCCCGGCCGGCGCACCACCCCAGACAACGAACCCGGATCAGCCAAGTCCTTCAATCCCCGACCAATCGTGCCGCGCGCCACCCCCGTCGCCCTGGAAGCGGCCACGATCCCGCCGTACCCGGCCGCACGCGCCTCCGCCGCCGCCAACAAGCGGCGGCTTCGTTCGTTCAGGTCTCGCGAAACCGCCGTGAACCGATCGCGAATCAATGTTGCGTCTACCATCGGCCGAGCCTACGCCGAACTCACCCGCGCCAGAATCCCCACCCCCACAACACACAAAGCCATCCAACCCGATTCGTTCTTTGTTGGCTGTCGCC
>JAYTRF010000127.1:0-19920 GCA_043746375.1 Caulobacteraceae bacterium
GGCTGCGCCGCAGCGGGACTGAAGACCGCGTGCATCACCAAGGTGTTCCCGACGCGGTCCCACACGGTGGCCGCCCAAGGCGGGATTTCCGCCAGCCTCGGCAACATGGGGCCGGACGACTGGCGTTGGCACATGTACGACACCGTCAAGGGGGCGGACTGGCTGGGCGATCAGGACGCCATCGAGTACCTGGTCCGCAACGCGCCGCAGGCGGTCTATGAACTCGAGCACTGGGGCGTGCCGTTCTCCCGTACCCCCGATGGGAGGATCTATCAGCGCGCGTTCGGCGGCATGACCCGCAACTTCGGCGAAGCGCCGATCCAGCGCACCTGCGCCGCAGCTGACCGCACTGGTCACGCGATGTTGCACGCCATGTACGGCCAGGCGCTGTCGAAGAGCGTCGAGTTCTTCATCGAGTACTTCGCCATCGACCTCATCATGGACGAGGGAACCTGCCGGGGGGTCACCGCCTGGAAGCTGGACGACGGAACCCTGCATCGCTTTAGGGCCCAGGCGGTGGTGCTGGCCACCGGCGGCTACGGCCGGGCCTATTTCTGGTGCACATCGGCCCACACCTGCACCGGCGACGGCGGGGGCATGGTTCTGCGCGCCGGCCTGCCGCTGCAGGACATGGAATTCGTGCAGTTTCATCCCACCGGCATCTTCGGGGCCGGCTGCCTAGTCACCGAGGGGGCGCGCGGCGAAGGCGGCTATCTGACCAACGGAACTGGCGAGCGGTTCATGGAGCGCTATGCGCCCCACGCGAAGGATCTCGCTTCCCGCGACGTGGTCTCGCGCGCCATGACCATCGAGATGCGCGAGGGGCGCGGCTGCGGGCCGAACAAGGATTACATAGACCTCCACCTAGACCACCTCGATCCCAAGGTGCTGCATGAACGCCTGCCGGGGATTTCAGAAAGCGCGCGCATATTCGCCGGCGTCGATGTGACCAAGCAGCCGATCCCGATTGTACCGACCGCGCACTACAACATGGGCGGCATCGCCACCAACGCCCATGCCGAAGCGGTGATCCTCAAGGGCGGGGATCCGGATGTGGTCGTGCCTGGGCTGATGGCTGTGGGCGAGGCTGCGTGCGTCAGCGTCCACGGCGCCAACCGCCTGGGGTCCAATTCCCTTTGCGATCTGGTGGTCTTCGGCCGCGCGGCTGGCCTGCGCCTTGGCGAGCGCCTGAAGGCGGGCGAAAGCCAGCCTGAACTGAAGCCTTCCGTGACCGATGGCCACCTCGCGCGTTTCGACCGCTTGCGCCATGCCAAGGGCGGCTCGCCGACCGCGCAGTTGCGCCTGGACATGCAAAGGGCGATGCAGGACGACGCGGCGGTTTTCCGCAGCGCCCGATCGCTGGAGAGCGGCGTGTCTCGCTTGGCCAAGACCTGCGAGGCGCGCGCCGACATCGCCGTCTCCGATCGCGGCCTGATCTGGAACACCGACCTGATGGAGACGCTGGAGTTCGACAACCTGATCGGCCAAGCGGTGGTAACCGTCGCCGGTGCGCTCAATCGTACCGAAAGCCGCGGCGCCCACGCCCGCGAGGACTTTCCCGATCGCGACGACCAGACCTGGATGAAGCACACCCTGGCCTGGTTCGATGATGCCAGCGGCCGGGTGAAAATCGACTACCGCCCGGTCCATGCCTACACGATGAGCAACGACGTGGCCTACATTCCCCCCAAGGCGCGGGTTTACTAGATGGTTGAACTTCTGCTTCCACGAAACTCCAAGGTTGGCACGGGACGTGATTGGCCCGCTCCGGCCGGCGCCAAGACACTCAAGGCGTTCAAGGTCTATCGCTACGATCCGGAGGCCGGCCAGAACCCCCGCTGGGATACATATGAGGTCGACGTGGATGCCTGCGGGCCGATGGTCCTGGACGTTCTGATCCACATCAAGAACACCATGGACGCCACGCTCGCCTTCCGCCGGTCATGTCGGGAAGGGGTTTGCGGCTCCTGCGCGATGAACATCGGCGGACGCAACACCCTGGCCTGCACCCATGGCTGGCGCGACATTCCGGGCAGGGCCATCCAGATTGCCCCCCTCCCCAGCCAACCGGTGGTCAAAGACCTCGTTCCCGACCTGACCCTGTTCTACGCCCAGTACGCCTCGATCGAGCCCTGGCTGCACACCACAACCCCAGAACCGCAAGGCGAGTGGCTGCAGTCTGAAGCCGACCGCGCCAAGCTCGACGGTCTCTATGAGTGCATTCTCTGCGCCTGCTGCAGCACCTCATGCCCTAGCTACTGGTGGAACCCCGAGCGATACCTAGGCCCCGCGACCCTACTCCAGGCCGAGCGCTGGCTGGCCGACAGTCGCGACGAAGCCACCGGCGAGCGGCTCGACCAGCTCGAGGACCCGTTCAAGCTCTACCGCTGCCACACGATCATGAACTGCGCCCAGGTGTGCCCCAAGGGCCTCAACCCCGCCAAGGCCATCGCTGCCATCAAGGGGGCGTTGGTTGAGCGGGTGGTGTAGGCATTCGCAGCGCGGGGGCGGTCTCGAGGGGCCCCCCTGGCTTCCCGGAGAAGGCCCGTCACCGGGCATGGACGCCCGATGACGGGTGGCGACGCTGGCGTTGTCATCGTCGGCGCGGGGCATGCCGGGGGAACGGCGGCGGCCCTGCTGCGCAAGTACGGCTACGCCGGCAAGGTGACGCTCGTCGGCGACGAGCCAATCGCGCCCTATCAGCGGCCACCACTTTCGAAAGCCTGGCTTAAGGGCGAGGTGGACGCCGACAGCCTGATGCTGAAGCCCGAGAGTTTCTATGCCGGCGCCGGCATCGACCTGATCCTCGGCGCAGAGGCGACCGCGATCCGTCGTTCCGAGCGGACAATCAGCCTGAAGGACGGCCGCACGCTTTCCTACGATACGCTGATCCTGGCAACCGGGGCGCGGGCGCGTGCATTGGTTATCCCTGGCGCCGATCTGGCCGGCGTGCTGTCGCTGCGCTCCGCCGCCGATGCGGAATGCCTCAAGGCGGCCCTCGCCGGGGGAAAGCGCTTGGCGGTGATCGGCGGCGGCTACATTGGCCTTGAGGCCGCCGCTTCGGCGCGCGCGCTCGGCTGCGAGGTGGTGGTCATCGAACGCGAGCCGCAGATCCTGTCGCGGGTCGCCAAGGAGCCGCTGGCCTCCTTCCTCGCCAACTATCACCGGGCCAGAGGCGTCGCCTTCGAGGTAGGCGCGATCGTCGAGGGGTTTGACGGCGCAGGCGAGAATGTCACCGGGGTGCGACTGGCGGGCGGACGGGTGATCGATTGCGATGTGGCGCTCGTGGGCATCGGCATGGTGCGCAACGACGGCCTGGCCCAGGACTGTGGTCTTGTGTGCATCAATGGAGTGGTCGTCGACGAACACGCCCGCACCGCCGATCCGCATGTGCTGGCCATCGGCGATGTCACCCACCGGCCATTGCCTCTCTATGAACGAATGTTCTGGCTGGAAAGCGTCGCAAACGCTCTGGAACAGGCAAAGCAGGCGGCCTCGCAGATCGTCGGGCGCCCCGCGCCGGCGCATGAGGTAACCTGGAATTGGTCCGATCAGTACGATCTGAAACTTCAGTTCGCCGGGCTTCCCTTTGACGCTGACGGTGTCGTGCTACGCGGCGATCCGGCGCTGTCCAGGTTCGCGGTGTTCCACCTCAAGGGCGATCTGGTCCAAGCCGTCGAGGCGGTCAATGCGCCGGCAGAGTTCATGGCCGGCCGCCAACTTATCGGTCAAAGACGACCGATCGTACGCGCGAGGCTTGCGGATAGCGCCGTTTCCATGAAAGAGGTCGCCGCCTGAAAGGCGGATGCCGCGGGGAGTTCATGGCCAAAATCACCTACGTCGAACATAGCGGCGAGCGGCACGTGATCGACGTCAAGACCGGCCTGTCGGTTATGGAGGGCGCGGTGAAGAACAACGTCCCCGGAATCGACGCTGATTGCGGCGGCGCCTGCGCCTGCGCCACCTGTCACGTCTATGTCGATGAGGCCTGGCGCGACAAGACCGGCACACCTTCGGCGATGGAGGAGTCGATGCTTGATTTCGCCGAGAACGTTGAGCCCAACTCGCGCCTGTCGTGCCAGATCAAGATTACCGACGCGCTCGAGGGCCTCATCGTCACCATGCCCGAGAGCCAGCATTAGCCTAACCCTTCGTCGTGGTTCAGATACCTCTTGGAGCGACACCATGAGACAGCGACTCTGGTCATTGGGCGTGCTGGGTGCAGTAATTCTGATCGGGGCCAGAAACGCCGCAGCTGCGGAGACAAGCCCCATAGCGCCGCCTATCGCTGGATATGGAAAGACAGTTCCGGTCGCAAACGCTGGAGAACGTCCGGATCCTTCGATCGACTACAAGGTCGTTATGAGCGTGACAAAGGCCGGTGAGGCCAACGCCCCTCCCCCGGCGCTGGAGAAAGCCGCGCGGCTGGTCAACCTGCTGGCAGAATCGGGCGTATCCGCGGCTCATCGGCATATCGTCGTGGTTCTGCACGGCGCGGCGACCCTGGCCGTCCTGAACGAAGCGGGGGAAAGGGCCCGCAACAAGGCAGCCAACCCGAGCGCTGAAATCGTCGACAAACTGACCGCCGCTGGCGTCAGCGTCCATGTCTGTGGCCAGGCGCTCGCATTTGCCAAAATCAGCCAAAGCGAGGTCCTTCCAGGCATCAACGTGGATTTGTCGGCCCTGACCACCCTTTCGACGCTGGAGCTGCAGGGCTACGCGCTAATTCCCGACTGAGGGGGTTGGGCCTTGTCGGGCCGCTAGAGTGGGCGCGACCTCCCAGGCCGAAGTCGCTGCGAGTAGCAGCGTTTTTGTAATGGTCATCACGACCTTGCTCGGACGAAACCTCCCGCGCGCACGCCGCAAATCGCCACGCCCGGCTTCTCGAAGCAGCTGGACGCGATCACGCTGATGGGCGACGCGCGCCTCTTGAGGCGCCGCATCGAGGGTTGACCGCGATCATTCTGTCATCCTCCCAACGTTCATGGAGTTTCGGGACTTGCCAAATGACGCGTTTCGGCGGCAAGCGCCTTCAGTCCCGGTAAATCGGGCGCTCCAGACTCGATGAAATCCCCAACGACAAATCCAGGCGTACCCTCAAAGCGAAGGTGCACGGCCTCGGTGTTGATGCGTTTCAGGAGGGTGTTGATATCGACGGAGTGGGTGACCAGATCGCGATCGAGCAGAGCTAAATCCACGCCCGCTCCTTTTAGCCTATCGCGGACCTCGGTCTCGCTCGCGAGCCGGCCCAGATTGTTGATGAGGGCATCGTGGGCTTGCAAATATTTGCCCTGATAGTTCGCGGCCAGGGCCGCTCGAGCGGCGTACACGGAGACCCCTCCGAAAATCGGCCAATCCCGATAGAGTACGCGCACTTTCGGGTCTGCGGCCATGAACGCGCTGAGGACCGGCGCTGCCCTCTTGCAAAAGGGGCAGTTGAAATCGAGATATTCGATGACAGTGACGTCGGCCTTCCCAGCGCCCGCGAATGGGACGCCCGGTGAAGCCAGAATGGCGCTCTTGCCAGCCTGCGTTATGGCCGTCGTCTCTGCAGCGGCGACCGAAGCCGGCCCTATTAGAAGCAGGCTGGAGAGGATCGCCAAGCCGAAGCCAAAATTCCGTTGGATGATCACAATCTGCTACTTTCAGGAAAGTGGCGCGAGCGCCGCCAGAATGATGGCAAGGCGGCGCGAGTGATGAGCGGCATCGCCGTTACAGCCTGAGCCAGAGATGAATGACTAGGCTCACAGCCCCCACCGCGGCGACGCTGAGGCTCCAGATCGCCACCATCCAAGCGATTCGCCGCCAGAGCGGAAGGGTCGTGGCGCCTTGCGCCATCAATGGTATCCCTCATGTCCGGCCTTTCCGCGGAACACCCAATAGGCCCAGGCGGTGTATGCGAGGATCACCGGCACGGTGAGTGCGACGCCGACCAGCATGAATAGCTGGCTTGCCGCCGGCGCCGCGGCGTCCCAGATCGTTACCCGGCTTGGCACAACATAAGGAAACATGCTGATACCCAGGCCGATGAAGCCCAGCAGAAAGAGGGCCAGCGCGATCAGAAATGGCGCGCGCTCGGCGCCGCGGCGTAGACTCCAGAAATAGCCAACCGCTGCAATCGCCACCAATAGCGGCACTTGGGCTGTCAACAAGACGCCAGGCATGGCGAACCAACGATGCCAATAATCGTGGTGCAGGAAGGGCGTAGCCATGCTGACCGCCGCCATCGCTAGCAGGGTTGCAGCGCCGAGCCACGTCGCCAGCCGCCGTGCATGGATTTGCGCTTGCCCCTCTGTTTTCCAGACCAGCCAAGTCGCGCCGAGCAGGGCGTAGCCGATCACCAGCGATCCGCCCGTCAGCACGGAAAACGGCGTCAGCCAATCGAGCCACCCTCCCGCATAGGCGCCGCCGGAGACGGTGATCCCTTGCAGCAGGGTGCCCAGAGTGACGCCTTGGGCTAGGGTCGCGGCAACTGAGCCAACCGTGAATGCCAAGTCCCAGTAGCGCCGGTGGGTCGGGTCGCGCCAGCGGAACTCGAAGGCCACGCCGCGAAAGACGAGCCCGAGGAGCATGACGATCATAAGTGGATAGGTAGCCGGCAGAATGATCGAATAGGCGAGCGGAAAGGCCGCCATCAGGCCGCCGCCCCCGAGCACCAGCCAAGTTTCGTTGCCGTCCCAGACCGGGGCGATGGAATTCATTGCCTGGTCGCGTTCTTCTCCGACCGAGAAGCTCGGAAACAGAATGCCGATCCCGAGGTCGAAACCGTCCAATACCACGTAGGCGAAGACGGCGAAGGCGACGATGCCCGCCCAGATGATCGTGAGGTCGAAGCCGAGGATCATCGGTTCATTCCGCTGGCGCCTCGGTGGGGGCGATCGCTGCGGCCGGTGTGATGCCGGCCGCGCGCTGCGGCGTGCGCGCAATCTCGGATTCTTGAGCCTGCGGCGCGTGCGCCATCAATCTCAGCAGGTAAAGGATGCCTGCCCCGAACACCGCGGAATAGACGACAATGAATGCCAGCAAGGATGAGGCGACCGCCGGCGCTGCAAGCGGAGAGTGCGACTGCGCCGTCAGGAGGTAGCCGTAGACGGTGTAGGGCTGACGGCCGACCTCTGTCGTCACCCAACCGGCGATGACCGCGACAAACCCCGCCGGGCCCATCAGGACGGCGGCGCGATGCAGCCAAGGCCAGTCATAGAGCCTCCCTCGCGCGCGGGCGAACAGACTCCAGAGCCCAAGACCGAGCATGGCGAACCCAAGGCCGACCATGATGCGGAACGACCAGAATACGACCGGTGTCGGCGGCCAGCGGTCACGCGGAAAGTCCTTCAGCCCCGGTAGAGCGGCGTTCGGGTCGTGCTTCAGGATCAACGAGCCAATTTTCGGCACTTCGACCCGATAGTGAACCGTTGCGTCCTTGTTGCTCGGAAGTCCGAAAAGCACCAGGGGGGCGCCGTGGGGACTGGGGTCGTAATCGCCCTCCATGGCCAGCACCTTCGCCGGCTGATGTTCCAGGGTGTTCAGGCCATGCGCATCGCCGGCTAGGATCTGGACCGGCGCTACAAGGGCCGCCATCCACATCGCCATCGAAAACATCTTGCGAGTGTGCGGATTGGCTCGGTCTTTCAGCAGGTGCCAAGCGCCGACCGCCCCGACCACCAGCGAGGTCGTCAGGTAGGCGGCGATGACTGTGTGGACGAGCCGATACGGGAAGCTGGGGTTGAAGATGATCTGCAGCCACGATCCAGCCGGAACGAACTGGCCCTTCGCGTTGATGGCAAAGCCCGCCGGCGTCTGCATCCAACTGTTGGCCGATATAATCCAAAAGGCGGAAGTCAGCGTGCCCAAGGCCACCATGCACGTTGCGAAATAGTGCAGAGACCGTCCAACCTTGGCCATGCCAAAGAGCATGACCCCGAGAAACCCTGCCTCGAGGAAGAAGGCCGTCAGCACCTCATAAGCCATCAATGGGCCGATGACCGGGCCAGCCTTGTAGGAAAAAACCGACCAGTTGGTTCCGAACTGGTAGGACATGACGATGCCGGAGACGACCCCCATGCCGAAGGCGATCGCGAAGATTTTCACCCAATAGCGGAAGAGGTCGAGATAGAGCGGGCGCCCCGTCTTCAGCCAAAGCCCCTCGAGCACCATCAGGTAGCTTGCCAGCCCGATGGAAAACGCCGGAAAGATAAAGTGGAAGCTGACCGTAAACGCGAACTGAGCCCGCGCGAGGATGACAGCGTCGACGTGGTCGAACACAGGCTAGATCCTTATGAAAGCGCCGGCGCTCCTCCAGAGCATATAGGCGGCCACCACAAAGATCAGAACCGCGAAGACGGTAGTCAAAAGGCCCGTCGTACCGGCCAACCGTTTGGCGATCCGCGTTCCGACCAGACTGCCGACCACGCCGCCGGCGATGAAGACGAAGGCCAAGGGCCAGTCCACCATGCCGGAGAAAGAGTAGTTGATCGCGGTCGTCAGACCGAAGGCCGTGACCGCCACCAGCGAAGAACCGATAGCGTTAAGGATCGGCATTCCTGTCGATGCGACCAGGCCCGGCACGATCAGGAAGCCGCCGCCGA
Organism: Caulobacteraceae bacterium; assembly: GCA_043746375.1. Taxonomy (GTDB): domain Bacteria; phylum Pseudomonadota; class Alphaproteobacteria; order Caulobacterales; family Caulobacteraceae; genus Acaudatibacter. Next base: position 8,586 of record JAYTRF010000127.1, read on the forward strand.
TCCCAAAGAAGCCGGAGAACAAGCCAGTCCCCAGGCCGAAGCCCAGGACTTTGGGTGCATTCTGCCGGTTGCACACGGCCCCTTCGTTACCGGCGGCTCTGCGTCCGCGAAGCATTAGAACGCCCACCACGACCATGACTATGGCGAAGAGGAAGAGCAGCTTCTGGCCGTCGAACGCCTTGCCGGCGGAAGAGCCGGCGAATGCGCCCAGCACCCCGGCGCCGGCATACATCAGCGCACATCGCCATTTCACGGTCCGGCCGCGGGCGTGATTGACGGTCCCCACGGCAGCGTTGGCCGCGACCGCGAAGGCGCTGGTGCCAATGGCCAGGTGGGGGTCGCGAACGCCAACCAGATAGACCATCAGCGGCACGGCCAGGATCGAGCCGCCGCCCCCCACAAGACCGAGCGTGAACCCCACCAGACCGCCGGAGATCGCGCCTAGACCATACTGAAGCGGCTCTAGGATCATGCCGCGTGGCCGTCCGCGTTGTGGGGCTGAGCCAGCCACTCTCGCCCCTTCAGCATGCCGTCCCAATAAATGGAAGGCAGCATCCTGACCTTGAGGAACCACGCGGCGCGGGTGGGCTTGGTCCCATCGATCAGCCAGGAGGGGAAGGTCGGAATAACTTTTCCTCCATAGCCGAACTCCGCCAGCACGATCTTTCCGCGTTCGACAGTCAGCGGACACGAGCCATAGCCGTCATAGATCGCTGTCGGTTCCCGCCCCGCCAGGGTCGCCAGGACATTGACCGCCACGATTGGGGCCTGCTTGCGGGCTGCAGCCATAGTCTTGGCGTTCGGCGCCGAACAGGCGTCGCCCAAGGCGTAGATGTTGGGGAACCGGGCGTGACGTAAGGTCGATTGATCGACGTCGATGAAGCCGGCCGGGCCGGCGATCTGACTGGAGCGCACGAAATCTGGCGCGACCTGCGGCGGCACAGCGTGCAGCATGTCGAAGCCGCATTCACTCCGCGTCGTCTGTCCGTCGAACTTATCCTCAAACGTCGCAACCTTGGCCGCCCCGTCGACTCCCACCAGATTCGACTCGGGCTTCAGTTGGATGCCATAGCGCTTCACATATTCCATCAAGGCGGGGACGTAGGCCGCAACCCCAAACAGGACCTCGCCGGCGTTGTGGAATTCTACCTCGATGTTTGAAAGAACGCCGGCGTCCATCCAGCCATCGCAGGATAGGTACATCGCCTTTTGGGGCGCGCCCGCACACTTGATGGGCATCGGCGGTTGAGTGAACAGCGCCCTGCCCCGCTGCAAACCCTGAACCAGCCTGCAGGTGTAGGGCGCGAGATCAAAGCGATAGTTGGAGGTGACGCCGTTCTCCCCAAGCGCCGCGCTGAGCCCGGGAATGGCGCCCCAGTCCAACTTGAGTCCCGGCGCGGCGATGAGGACGCGGTAGGTCACGGCGCTGCTGTCGGCCAGGATCACTTCGTTTGTTTCGGGCGAGAAGCCCGTGGCCGCTTGGCGAATCCAGCTCACGTGGTCGGGCATCGCCGACTGCATTGTGTGTCGGGTTTGTTCGGGGGTGAACACACCCGCGCCGACCATGGTCCAACCAGGCTGGTAGAAATGCTCCGTCGCCGGCTCGACGATGGCGACGGAGAGCTGGGCGTTGCGCTTGAGCAGGCTGGAAGCCGTGGCGATCCCCGCGCTTCCACCCCCGACGATCACCACATCGTAGGTCTTGGCCCCGCGACTTGCCGTGCGGTTCAGCGTAGCCGGCTTATCGACAAGGCGAGACTTGATCGAGCTGAGATCGTAGCCGGCGTCTGCGCCAGCCTTCAAAAGGCTTTCGGACGACGCCTGTCCGGCCTGGGTCAAGGCCCACATCATCGCGGCCCTTGTTCCGGACCGGCAGTATCCCAAGACGGGGCCGGGCGATTGCGTAAGGATGGTGGCCATCTTTTCGATATCGGCAACACCGATGGCGTCGGAGGAGACCGGGACGTGGGCAAACGCCATGCCGTGTCTCTTTGCGATGGTTTCCACATCCGCAGCGCTGGGCTGGCCCGCTTCCTCGGAATCAGGTCGATTGTCGACGATCGTACGGAACCCCGCCTGGGCCGCCAAAGCGACATCAGCTTCGGTGAGCTGCGGCGCGGCCGAGTACGACGCCGAAAGACGCTTGAAGGTCACGACATTGTCCTTTGTCGGGCGATGACTCGTTCGCTGGCGGTTGAAGGGTCCGCATAGAACACTACGGGCCCGGCGCGTCTGAAGGCGACCCGGTGAAGCAGCATTCCCAGCAGCATGGGCGCGACGAAGAGCGCTGCGGCGCGCGGTGCGATGGCAAAGTCGGCGATCGCCGGGCCGGGACACAGGCCCGATAGACCCCAGCCAACGCCGAAGGCTGCCGCCCCCGCGATGAGGCGACCGTCGATCGCTCCGGTGAGCGGCAGGACGTAAGCGTCCGCCCCCACCGGCTTTTGCGTCCTGGCCTTCAGCAGCCACGCCGCGGCCATCACAAACACCGCGCCGCCCATGACGAAGGCCAAGGTAGGATCCCAGTGCCCGAGCACGTCGAGAAAGCCGCGGACACGGGCAGGATCGGCCATGCCGGATACGGCCAAGCCAGCTCCGAAGAGCACCCCGGCCATGAGGGCGATCAGGACTGTGCGGATCATCCGCCCAGTCCCATGATGTGCATGATGGCGACAGTGGCGAAGCCGGTGGCCATGAACGTCGCCGTCGCGACCACGGATCGGATAGAGAGGCGCGAGAGGCCACAGACCCCATGGCCGCTCGTGCATCCATTGCCCAGCCGCGTCCCAAACCCGACCAGGAGGCCGCCGACGACGGTGATGACGGGGCTGACAAAAAAGCGCGCTTGCACGGGACCGATCGCAGCGGCGACAAGCGCCGCGCCGAGCGGCAGGCCGATCACGAACGCCGCCGCCCAAGGCCAAGGCGCGCCATCGGCGGTGATCCCAGTTACGCGGGCGGCCATACCGCTAACCCCGGCGATACGGCCAACGCCCAGCAGCATGATCGCCGCCGCGAGCCCGATCATCAGGCCGCCAATCAGGCCGTGCAGAGGCATCGCGTTCTGAAGGGCGCTTGCCATCAGAGGGCGTCCAATGGAATCTTGAGGTAGCGGCCGCCGTTGGATTCCGGTTCGGGCAGGTGTCCTCCCCGCATGTTCACCTGGATCGAAGGCAGGATCATCTTGGGCATGCCCAAGGTCGCGTCGCGGGCGTCTCGCATGGCGACGAAGTCGTCTTCGTCGACGCCCTGGTGGACATGGACATTGCCTGACCGCTCAGCGCCGACCGTGGTCTCCCAGACGAACTGATCTCGACCGACTGCCTTATAGTCGTGGCAGAGGAAGAGCCGTGTCTCAGCGGGTAGGCTTAGGAGACGACGGATCGATCGAAAGAGTTGACGGGAGTCGCCGCCCGGAAAATCCGCCCGCGCTGTTCCGTAATCCGGCATGAACAGGGTGTCGCCGGTGAAGACCGCATCGCCAATGACGTAGGCCAAGTCGGCAGGTGTATGACCTGGGACATGAAGGGCGACAGCTTCGATTTCCCCGATCGAAAAGGGATCGCCGTCCTCGAACAACCGATCGAACTCAGACCCATCGCGGGCGAACTCAGTCCCGGCGTTGAAAATCTTCCCAAAGACATTCTGTACGACGATGATTTCGCGGCCGATCGCCAGCCGCCCGCCCAGGGCGGCCTTCAAGTAAGGTGCGGCGGACAAATGGTCCGCGTGGGCGTGGGTTTCCAAAATCCACACCACGCTCAGGTTCTCTGCCTTCACATAGGCGATGATATCATCGGCTGAGGTGTAGGAGATTCGGCCCGCTGCGGGATCGAAGTCCAGAACGCTGTCGATGATGGCCGCTGAGCGACTCGCCGGATCATGCACAACATAGGAAGCTGTGTTAGTCGGCTCATCGAAGAAACAGTTGACGACAGGCGCCGACCGGGCGCCCGCACGCACCGCGCAGATCAGGGTGGCGGCTTCGGAGAGATGGGTGTCGGACACGGCGTCCTCGGCTGTCGCAATTAATTAATTACACTTACCATGTAATTCTGTATCCATCTTGCGTCAACCACCGAACCGCGCCATTTCCAAAGCCATGACCGACTCTGCCCAAGGCACTGCCTTCCTTGGCCCCCGTCCATTGCGGATCGGCGACGCCGCGCCGGACTTTCGGGCAAGGACCACATTGGGTGAGGTCGGACTGTCCGATTATCGTGGCCGGTGGCTGGTGTTCTTTTCGCATCCGGCGGACTTCACGCCCGTTTGCACCAGCGAGTTCGTCGCCCTGGCCAAGGCGGCGGAACGTTTCAACGCAATGGACTGCGCGCTGCTCGGTCTTTCGGTGGATAGCCTCTATTCTCACCTGGCCTGGGTTCGCGCGATCCGTGAGCGGTTCGGGGTCACCGTCCCCTTCCCCATTGTTGAGGATCCTTCCATGGAGATCGGCCGCGCGTACGGCATGATCGATGATGCATCGAAGGACTCATCGACAGTTCGCGCGACGTTTTTCATCGATCCGGGCGGGATCGTACGGGCAACGAATTGGTATCCGATGACTATTGGTCGCAGCGTTGAAGAGATGGTGCGCATGGTCTCGGCGATGCGGCGCACCGCCAGCGGGGACGTGCTTACGCCGGAGGGATGGCGCTCCGGCCAGGATGTCTTGCTCCTGCCAGCCCAGGACCAAGCCTCTGCCTTTGAAAGCGGATCAGACACTGATTGGTTCTATCGCGTGCGGGCCGATGCTCCATGACGCTTTACGCTTCCAGGGCCGCAGCCGAGGTCGCCGCCGAAAGGTTGAAAATCTACGCCCAACCGCAGCGGCTAATGATCCTGTCGCGCTTGCTGGGTGGTGAGCACTCAGTCGGCGAAATTGAGGAGAGCACCGGCATCGGTCAGCCGGCCCTAAGCCAGCAACTGGCGGAATTGCGCCGCAGCGACGTGGTCAAGACGCGCCGATCCTCCAAGCAAATCTATTACGCCCTGGCCAACGACGACGTCGTCACCTGCGTAAAAGGCATCGAAGCGATGTTCGGCTCCCCGGGCAGCATCGCAACCGCGCTGCGCGAGTTTATCAGCGGCGGCAAACGCGAACGGCCGGTCAGCGCCCCTAAGGTCGCGGCGGCCTTCGCGCGGGTGGGGCCGCCCCGGGGCGTGGCGGGGTGATAATTTCGCGCGCCGGCATGGTTTGTGCGGCGGCGGGACTTTTGGTCGGGGCCGCCGGGGTGGGGTCCGTTGGCGCAGGCGCCGACAGCGAGGCAAATCGGATTGTGCATTTTGGTCTGCTCAGCCAGGCAGTCCCTGCCTGTGCATCATGCCATGGCATGCACGGCCAGGGCGTAGCCGTTCAGAATGGGCCGCGCCTGGCTCATCTCAACGAAGACTATATGGATGCACAACTGGAGGCCTTCGCTTCGGGAAGTCGGCAAAGCTCAGTCATGGGACCGATTGCCAAGAAGCTGACTTCGGATCAGCGAGCCGAACTGAGCGCCTATCTCGCGGGCTTACCGGCCGCTCATGAGCCGAGCGCTTCCGGTCGCCACGCCAATCTCACCCGAGGCGAACACATCGCGAGCATTGGTGATTGGTCGGTTCAGGCTCCGCCGTGCGGCTCCTGTCACGGACCCCAGGGCGGTGGCGTCGGGAATTTGACCCCGCCCCTGGTCGGCCAGAGCCAGGACTATCTCTTCCGGCAGATGACAGCATTTCGAAACGGGGACCGGACAGGCCCGCTTGGACTCATGAGCGGGATCGCCAAGCGGCTAGCTATCGCAGATCTCCATGCCGTGGCGGCCTACTATGCGGGCAGGCCTTTCCCGGCTGATCAGGCAGCGCCACTGGAGGCAGGGCCGTGAAGGGCGTCCCTCCCGGCAAGACCGCAGTGGTCGCGGTCCTGGTGGGTTTGGCGAGCTTTACCGTGGGGTTCTTCGCTTCACGGCTCGTCGACTTACATCCTCCGGCCGCAGCGCCCAAGGCTTTCGTGCCGCCTGACGACGCAGCAATCCCCAAAGGTGCATTCGGCAAGGAGATCGCGCTTGGCCGATATCTGTTCGTCGACACCGCCGCGGCGGCGCCGCAGTTTGTCGGCAATGATCTGAAATGCTCAAACTGTCATCTAGACCGGGGGCGCCTTCCTAACTCCGCTCCGCTTTGGGGCGCCTATGGGTTGTTTCCCCAGTACCGCGCGAAGAATGGCCACGTGAACACCTTCCAGGAGCGAATGCAGGGCTGCTTCAAGTACAGCATGAACGGCAGGGCGCCGCCGCTCGGAGATCCGGTGCTTGTCGCCCTGGAAAGCTACGCCGCCTTTCTGTCGGGCGGCGCGCCTCTAGGGGCCAAGCTGGCTGGCCACGGCTACCTCAAGCTGGAGAAGCCGCCCTTAGCCCCGGATTATGATCGTGGCCAGGAGGCCTATGCGGCCAACTGCGCCATGTGCCACGGCAATGACGGCGCCGGTCAAAAGGCTGACGGGGCCACCGTCTTTCCGCCGGTTTGGGGCGCCCGGTCTTACAACTGGGGAGCAGGGATGGCCGACGTCAACAATGCGGCCGGCTTCATCAAAGCCAACATGCCCTTGAGCCAGGGTGGAAAACTCACTGAACAGCAAGCTTGGGACCTGGCGACCTACATCGACAGCCAGCCGCGACCCCAGGATCCTCGCTACCTAGGTTCGACCGAAGCTACGCGAAAGAGGTTCCACGGCGACGGCAATTCCAACTACGGAAAAACCATCAACGGAGTCGTTCTTGGAGGCGACGGGCCGCCAAAGTCGGTCGTCCCTACGGGACGCCACACCACCACAGTCCAGCTGCGAGCCCTACGAGGTTCGCCAGCGTGAGCTATGACCGTTAGCTGGTGATGACAGTCGTCCCGGCGAGACTGAAGCCCGCTACATCGAGGGCAGGCGCCAGAGCGCAGCAGGCGGCCCGGGGAAAACCGCTAGACCCGCCGCCGCTAGATTCCAGGGGGAAGGGCGCCCACTCTCCAGTGGACCAAATGACCCATTCAAAAAAGCTCTGGGCGGCCGGCTGAGATTTGGGCGGCCTCTGGCAGGTGGCAGGTAAAGGCGGCGCCGGCCCCTGGGTCGCTTTCGAGATCGACCCAGCCGCCGTGCAGCTCGACCAGCGCCTTGACCAGAGCGAGGCCAAGACCGGGGCCGCCGCGATCCTGGCCAACGAAGCGGTCGAAGATGTGGGCCTGGACGTGAAACGGAATGCCCCGGCCCGTGTCCGAAACCTGAATGCGGATCTCGCCGACGGCGCGTTTGGCCGACAGGGTGACGACACTGCCCCGCGGTGCATGCCGGATGGCGTTGTGGGTCAGGTGATCGAGAACCTGCGCCAGGCGGCGCGCATCGCCGCGAATGAGCCCAGGTTCTGCATCGGCGGCGATCGCAATCTCGACGGCGCCCTCCTGCGCCTCCCGCGACCACCTGTCAGCGGCCCCTGCCAAAAGTCCGGCGACATCGACATCCTCGATATCCAAGGCCATTTCGCCGGCATCGACTTCCGCCATGTGCAGCACATTGTCGATCGAGCGGGCTAGATGGGTGGCGGCGGTTCTAACTGCGGCGACGTGGCCGCGGCCGCGTTCAGACAGGCTGTCCGCGCCGCTCTCCAGGAGTTCGGAATAGCCGATGATGGTGGTCAGCGGCGTGCGCAATTCGTAGGAGACGCTGCCGACGAACTCGCGCTTGAGCCGCTCGGCTTCGGCCAGGGCCGCTTCGCGGTCGCGAAGCGCGCCCTCCAGGTGGCGCGTTGCGGTTATGTCGGCGAAACTGATCAAGGTTGCGCCATCGGGTAGCGGTCGAGACTGATAGGCGACGATTCGCTTGTCGCCCGTGACGACTTCACCCAAGACTGCGGCGCGGGCGGCGGGGTCAGGGTCGGTGATCCGCGCTTTCAGTTCGCGCCAGAACTGCAGGTCGTGCAGGCGCCGCACGCACAGTTCGACCACGCCGTCGAAGTCCGAGGCGGCGGCGAGCGCTGCGGCGCTTACCGACCAGAAGCTCTCGAAGGCTTCATTGTGAAGCGTCATCCGTCCATCGGACCCGAACACCGCGACGGCATCGGTCAGCTTGTCGAGCGTCGCCTGCTGGACCTGAATCAGATGGTTGAACTGGGTTTTCAGGCGAAGCTCGGGGGTAATGTCCGAAAACAGCATGCGCAGTCCCCCCTGTGGATCGGGCTGGCTGAGCACGCGAAGGGTGCGCTCGCCCGGGAGCCTCCAGATCGCCTCGGCCGACGCCGTCAGGGATTCATAACGCGCCAGTTCTGCCGCCTTGAACCGGGTATAGTCGACGGTCTCCGGCAGCCTGCGGCGCTGGCGAAGGCGGTCCAGAATTTCGGCATGGCTCGGCTTGTCGGCCAACCAAGCCGGTTCGAGCCCCCAAAGCTCCGCGAAGGCGCCGTTGTGAAAGCTGAGGCGCTTGTCGCGACCGAACACGGCCACGGCGTCGGCGATCTGGTTGAGGATCAGATCCTGGGCGGTGACGTATCGACCAAGGACACGAGCGGCCTCCTGCAGCTCGGTGACGTCCTGCGTCCACACGCCCACTCCGCCTCCTTCGAGCGGTTGGGCCGCAGCGCGAAAGGCTCGGCGGCCGCGCGGCAGGCTGGCCCAGATCAGACTTTCTCGACGTTCGCCAGCGGTGGCAGCTTCGCGCGCCAGAGCGTCCGCGCCTCGGTCGAGGGTCAGATTGGCGGCGACCGCCGCTTCCAGACTCTCGGCCCCGACGGCCGCCCGCCACGCGCGGTTGACCCACACCGGAGCCCCGTCGGCGCCCGCTATCCAGGCTGGATCGGCGCCACCGTCGATGAAAGCGGCCAAATGGGAAGCGCTGGGCTGGCTGACGCGTGAGGCGAACGCCGAAAGCCGGAGCCAAGCCGTGGCCCCCGCCGAGCGCCCCTCGACCAGCACCCCGCCGCCGCCCGCGCCTCTAACCTCGAAATCGCAAGCCGCTCCGCGGGCGATCAGGCCTTGCAGACGTCTGGCTTGGTCCGACCCAGCGGCGGCCAGGGCGTCCACGAGCGCTTGCGCTCCGTTGTCCGCGATGGCCAACACCTGGGCGCATGCCGCTAGGCTGTCTTCGCCGACGGTCAGGCGCGCCTTTCCGTCCAGGATCGAAACTATGGCCGTATCAAAGGCCTCAGCCGAAGCCCGCATTTCGGCAGCTAGCACCTGAGCCTCGCGAACCTGGGCTTTGATGGTCGCCATCTTGGCCTCGCCGGCACGCCGGCTGACCAGGGCCCACAGCGTCGCACAGATCGCCAGGCACACCGCCCCCGCGGCTGCCGCGAGGATCAGGTCTTGCGGACTCATTCACCCTCGGCCCGAATCAGAACAGCCACCATAGGCGCGGCTCTCGTCGATTGGCGACAAGCGGCGGGCATGCGCGGTGGGCATGCGCGGTTTCCCCGTTCGCCAAATCATGCCACGCTCTGGCCTGTTGGGGATCGGCTGCGGCTGAACCCCGCCAGAGGGAAGGAAATCTGCAATCATGGAAAACCATAGTCTCGTGGCCATCGTTACGCTTTTGGCCTTGATCCTGTATGTGATGATGGGCTTTCGCGTCGGCCAGGCGCGAAGTACGCACAAGATAGTTGCGCCCGCGATCAGCGGTCATCCCGAGTTTGATCGCGCCTTTCGCGTCCAGGCCAACACCCTGGAGTGGCTGCCAACCTTTATCGTCTCGCTTTGGCTGTTCGCCATCTACTGGAATGACCGCGCCGCCGCCGTGATCGGAGTGATCTGGATCGTCGGGCGGATTCTCTACATGACCAGCTATTCGAAGGACGCCGCCAGCCGGGGGCCAGGTTTCGGCATTCAGGCTCTGGCCACCGGCATTTTACTTTTCGGCGCGCTCGGCAAGATCGTCTATGTGGCGTTGCATACCGGTGTCTGAGGGCTGCCCGAGCGGCCGCTGTCAGCAGTCGGTGCCGCTCGCTGCTAAGTATCGGGATTCGCGTGTGAATTTGACTTGCGTTCCGATTGATTCGCCGTCTAGCTTTTCTTGAGAGCCGCGCTTGCCAACGGGGGACTCATGGCGGACAGCGATTTTTGCCGGCGGCTGTCCGGCGAAAGGCTGACGACGGCCGAGGTGCTCTACTATCTGCCAGACCATCCCGCCATGCTGCAGAGGTTCCCGTGGCAAACGCTCGACGTGGCCCCCGAATATCCTCGGGTGCGCCGGTTCCTCGACTTCTGGCGCCGAGAGATCGATGCGGTCATCCATTCGGTCACCGTTACCGCGTCGGGTCTGGTCGTTCCAGCGCGGCTGGAGATCGCTAGCGCCGTAGGCGCCGTGGCCTAGCGCCGGTATGACGCGAAACCCCGGCGCGCTTGAGACGTTCTACGTTTGTAGGGACCCCTTGCGCCGAGGACGGCGTTGCACGAAAACGGAATCACGATGAACATCAAGATTGCCGCTCTGGCCGGTGTCGTAGTTTTGGGCGCCAATCTTTCCGCCTGCGAGACGGCCACGCCGTATCAGCCGTTAAGGCCCAATGCGGCGGTCAGCGGGGGGTTCAGCGACCAGCGCCTTGAGGCCGACCGGTTCCGTGTCACCTTTCAGGGCAACACCCTGACCTCGCGCCAGACAGTGGAAACCTACCTGCTGTACCGCGCCGCCGAACTGACCCTCGCTCAAGGCGCCGACTGGTTTGAGATGGCCGATCGGCACACCGATCGTGACCAGCGCACCTATGTGGACCCGGACCCTTTTTACGGTCGGGCGGAATACGCGTGGGGCTACTGGCGGCCTTATTGGCGTTACTATGGAGGCGGGGGCCGTTTCGGCGGCTTTGGCTGGCGCACGTGGGACCCGTTCTGGGGAGACCCGTTCTGGGGCGACAGTCTCGATGTTCAAACGGTGCAGAAATTCGAGGCCACGGCCGAAATCGTCATCCACCGGGGACCTAAGCCGGAAGGCGATGCGCGCGCCTTCGATGCACGCGCCGTGATTGCCAACCTTGGCCCAACGATCGTCCGGCCGAAGTAGTCGAAATCGGTTTCGCGTTGCCGGAAGAGCAAGCTACCGCGGCGCCATCCTGATCGCGCCGTCCAGTCGCACGTCCTCGCCGTTGAAATAGCCGTTGGTGACCATCGCCAGCGCCAGTTGGGCGTACTCCTCGGCCTTGCCGAGCCGCTTTGGGAACGGCACCGAGGCAGCCAGCGCGTCTTTTACCTGCGGCGGCGCGGCGTTCATTAGCGGGGTGTCGAAGATGCCGGGCAATATGGTGTTGACCCGGATGCCCTCGCTCATCAGGTCACGGGCGATCGGCAGGGTCATTCCGACGATGCCGCCCTTGGAGGCCGAATAGGCGGCCTG
>JAYTRF010000128.1:0-3014 GCA_043746375.1 Caulobacteraceae bacterium
GCCGCGACCGCGGTCCCGGCGATGAGAAGATTACGGGCTAGTCTGGAAGTCATGTCCTTAGGGTCCCTTCGGGTTTGGGCGTTGCGCGCCCGGCATATGCGCAGTCCGAAAAGCATTAGGGCCTCAAAGGTTCCGGTCAAGCTCTACGAAGGCATGTTGCCCGCTGCAGCGGGTCCCGCCTTCAGGCCGCTACGACCGGCAGCCCTGAACGCGCGCGGGTCCCATCAGTCTCCCGTGTGGCGCCGGCCAAGGGTCTGTCTGACGATGTAGGGTCAATCGTCGCGAAGCGACCGCCAGCCGACGGCGTGGACGCGGGCGACGCCGAGCGCGGCGGCGAGCGGCTGGCGATGAAAGAGGCCGGCGAAGGCCGCGTCGCGCACATTGAGGCCACCAGCATAGGCCCCGAAGGCGGGCAGGATCAAGCGATCACCATCGGTGACGAAGCAGCGCCTGCGGACGCTGGCCGACGCGCCCACGACGCGCGCGCAAGGATGAAGGTGTCCGGCGACTTCCGCGCGGATCGGGGCCGCAGATGGCTCGTGGACCAGAAGCAGCCCCGCCAGCAAAAGTCTGGTCGAAATTTGGCCGGGGACAGCGTCCAGGCCGCGCCGGTCATGGTTACCGATGATCCATATCATCTCCCGACCCGCGCCAAGCGCGCTCAGCCTGGCGGCGCTCTCGGGGCTCAGCCTCGCCTGACCCGCGCTGTCGTGAAAGCTGTCGCCCAATAAAACGATCAGCCGCGGAGCAAGCGCGGCCACCTCGGCCTCGAGCCGGCCGAGAGTGTCAACGGTGTCGTAAGGTGGCAGCATCTGGCCGCGGCCGGCGAAGAACGAGCCTTTTTCCAGGTGCAGATCGGCGACGATGAGCGCCGCATGGGTCTCGATCCACAGCGCTCCCGCGGCGCGGAGAACCACGCTTGCGCCCGCGACACGTAGGCAAAGGCCGCCCTGCGGCCCGCGATCGAATTCATAGCGATGGTCGGCCGGCCGCGCGCTCATCGGGTCGCCTCGGCGATCAGATCGTCGGCGGCGGCCGCCAAGATCATCTCCGCGGCGCCGCCCGGCGAGCGTTGACGCCCAATTTCCAGGATCATCGGCACTGCGAATGGGGAAAGGTGATCAAGCGCGGCATGGCGGATGTGGTTCTTGATGCGGGCCAGGAGTTGACCCAGCCTTGCGACATCGATCAGGCCGCGGGCGGCGTCCTCACGTGCGCATCGCAGCAGAAGATGGTCGCCTTGATGGCGGCGCAGCACATCGTAGACAAGGTCGGTCGAAAAACTGACTTGTCGCCCGGACTTCTGCTCGCCAGGAAAACGCCGGTCGATGAGCCCCGCGATCAAGGCGCAGCTCTTGAAGGCGCCCCGCATCATCGCGCTTTCCGCCAGCCATGCCTCGAGATCGTCTCCCAGCATGTCCTCATCGAACAGGTCGCCAAGATCAAGACCGTCCATCGGCTTTATCGACCAGACGGTGACCGCGTAGTCGTTGCAGACGAAGCCAAGCGGCCCCACGCCGGCGCGCTCAAGGCGCCGGGTTAGCAGCATGGCCATGGTGGTGTGGGCCAGCCGGCCTTCGAACGCGTAGCAGACCATGAAATGCCGATGTCCAAGCGGGAAGGTCTCGACCAGCATCTCGCGGGCGTCGGCGATCGCCGAACGGTCGCGCTGAATCTCCAGCCATTCGCGCACATCTGCGGGCAGCACGGCCCAATGGTCAGGGTCCGACATCAGTTCCCGAACCCGCCTAGCGAGAAACGTGGAGAGCGCGAACTTCGAGCCACCCCAGGAAGGCATTTTCGCCTCTTCGCCGGGGGCCGGCGTCACCCACACGTCGACGCCAGTCAAGCCCACGAGACGCCATACGGCGCCGGCGAAGACAAAGGTGTCGCCGACCTCGAGAACCTCGAGATAACCTTCCTCGACTTCGCCGATCTTGCGGCCAGGGCCTGCCCGTCGAGGTGAGGCAATGCGCACGCTGAGCATAGCCGGCGAAATGATCGCGCCGACGTTAAGTCGGTGGCGCAGCGTCATCTGGGCATTGCGAACGCGCCACAGTCCGTCGACCCCTTTTACAATACGGGCGAAACGGTCATAGGCGCGCAGCGCGTAACCGCCGGTGGCCACGAAATCGACAACACTCTCGAAATCTTCCCAGGCCAAGCGCCGATAGGGGCCGGCGGCGCGCACCTCATCGTAAAGGTCGACCAGGTCGAACGGTTCGCTGCAGGCGCAGCCCATGACGTGCTGGGCCAGCACATCCAGGGCCCCTTCGCGTTCGACTTCCGGATCAAAGGCGTTGTCGGCGATGGCTTCCCTGGCGGCCTGGCATTCGAGCATTTCGAACCGGTTGGCGGGCACGAACAGGGCGCGACTCGGCTCGTCGAGACGGTGGTTGGCGCGCCCGATTCGCTGCACCATGCGAGACGCGCCTTTTGGCGACGCCAGTTGGATGACCAAGTCAACATTGCCCCAGTCGACCCCCAGATCCAACGTCGAGGTGCAGACCACCGCACGCAGAGCCCCCCGGGCCATTGTCGCTTCGACCTTGCGTCTCTGCTCGGCGGCGAGCGAGCCGTGGTGAAGAGCGATCGCGAGGCCATCTTCGTTGAGACGCCACAGTTCCTGGAAGGCGAACTCTGCCTGGAAGCGGGTGTTGACGAAGACCAGCGCGGTCTTGGCGCCCACGATGGCCTTATAGACCTCTCCCATGGCGTGTTGGGCGGTGTGGCCAGCCCAGGGCGTTGCACCGTCCCCGGCCAGCAGGATTTCGACCACTGCCGGCGCGCCTGCGGCCCCGCGAATCAGCGTCGCCTCTTGCCCGTCCGCCGGCGACATCCAACGGCGAATGAGGTCCGGATCGTCCACCGTCGCCGACAATCCGACCCTCCGGTGATCGGGGGCGATACGCTGAAGGCGCGCCAGATCCAACGCCAGAAGATCGCCGCGTTTTGATGGCCGTACCGCATGGATTTCGTCGACAATCACGCATTTCAGGTCTTCGAAGTACCGC
>JAYTRF010000129.1:0-2783 GCA_043746375.1 Caulobacteraceae bacterium
GGAGCGTTACCGCCGACCGTTGGTCGAAAAGGCGATCCGCGCGTTGTTGGCCGCCGTGCTGCCCCATCCCGCGCGTTTCCGAGCATCGCTACGACTGGCGTCGCTTGCGCGGCCGCTGGCGCCGGTGCTGGCCCGGATCCCCTGGCTTGGGCCCCTCGCGGCGATGCTGAGACTAGCCCCCAGGCGACTGCCTCCCTCCCCGCCGGCGAAGCAAGCCGCCGGCGACGGCTCGGCGGGCCGGGTGATCCTGCTCCAGGGGTGCGCCGAGCCTGTGCTCCAACCGAGCGTCAGGGAGGCGACGATGCGGCTGCTCGCCAGGCTACATTACCGCGTGAGCTTCGCCGATGGCGAAGTCTGCTGCGGCGCCCTGGTTCATCATCTGGGTCGTGAAGCGGACTCCTTGGCCGCCGCGCGACGGAACGTCGATGCTTGGACGCGCGAGATCGAAAGCGGAGACGTCGCCGCAATTCTGGTCACCGCTTCAGGCTGTGGCACGGCCATTAAGGACTACGGCTTCGCCTTGCGCGGTGATCCGATCTATGCGCGCAAGGCGGCGGCGGTTTCCGCCCTGACAAGGGACATCACCGAGTTTCTGGCGGAGGTTTCACCAGCCTCGTTCGGCAATGCCGGATTGAGGGTGGCCTATCATCCGGCCTGTTCTCTCCAGCACGGACAAAAGGTGACGACGGCGCCGGTGGCTCTGCTGGTGAAGGCGGGATTTTACGTCAGTCAACCTGATGAAGGTCATCTGTGCTGTGGATCTGCCGGCGTCTACAATATCCTGCAGTCGGAGATCGCCGATCAACTTGGCGCCCGCAAGGTCGCCAACCTCCAGGCGCTCGGACCGGATGTGATCGCCACCGGCAATATCGGTTGCGCCGTTCAGATCGCGCGGATGACGGACATACCGGTGGTTCATACAGTCGAGCTGCTGGACTGGGCCAGCGGCGGCCCGGTTCCGGCGGCCCTGGCGTCTTCCCGAACCGGTCCGCCCGCTTAACGGTCGCCCCTCCCATCCGCTCGGTTGCTCTAGGGCGGCGGCGCCACCTTGCCCGGGTTGAGGAGATTTGCCGGATCCAATGCGGCCTTGATCGTGCGCATGAGGGCAAGCTCGGTGGGCGAGCGGGTATAGCCGATATAGGGAAGTTTAGAGCGGCCGATCCCGTGCTCGGCGGAGACCGACCCACGGACGGCGCGTACCGCCTCGTAGACCGCCTCGTTGACCTCGCGCTCGATGGTGGCGCCCGCCTCTTCGGGCCCCACGGCGACGTGAAGGTTACCGTCTCCCCCGTGGCCATAGAACATCACGCGCGCCCGGGGAAAACGGCGGCGAACCCGGGCCTCGGCATCCTCGACGAAGGCCGCCATGTCCGAAAGCCCCATACTGACGTCGAAGGCGTAGCGGGGCTTTATCAGTCCCATGACCTCGATGAGGTCCTCGCGGACGGCCCAGAGGTTCGCCCGCTCGCGTTCGGACTGAGCAATCACCACATCCTCGACCAATCCACTTTCGAGGGCCCTGGTCAGGGCCCGTTCGAAGGCGGAGGCATCGTCGACCGGATGGGCGCCGAGGGTTTCGAGTAAGACGTAGATGCCATGCTCGGGAGACATCGGACGGGGCCGCTTGTCGAGTTGCGCCGTGCTGACGAACTCGTAAAAGTTGCGCCACATAAGCTCAAAGCTGGAGAGTTCCGGCAACTCGCCTTGCAAGGTGCGCAAAAGGCGCGCCGCGTCAGCAAGTCCGCGCAGACCAACCAGGGCGGTCTGGGCACTCACTGGCCTGACCCGCAACCTCAACGTCGCCCGGGTGACGATCCCCAGCGTTCCCTCGGAACCGATCAGCAGATGCTTCCAGTTGTAGCCGGCGTTGTCCTTCAGGGACTTCCCCAGCGACGAGACGATGGATCCGTCCGCGAGCACAGCTTCCAGGCCGAGAACCATGTCACGCATCATCCCCCATCGCAGAACGCGCGTGCCCCCGGCGTTAGTGGAGATCGCCCCGCCAATGGTGGCCGAGCCTCGGGCGCCGAGGTCCAGCGGCAGCAGCAGGCCCTCAGCGTCGGCGGCTTCCTGTGCGGCCTGGATTGTCGAACCCGCCTCCACGGTGAGCGTCATCGACATCGGGTCGATCTCGACGATGGTGTTCATTCGCTCCATCGAAAGCAGAAGGCCGCCCGGCTCCGCCAGGGCACCGCCAACCAGACCGGTGCCGCCGCCGAGAGGCGTAACCGGAACTCCCGCCCGGGCGGCGGCCATCACGATCGCCGCCACCTCCCGCGTATTGGCCGGCCGCGCCACCAGCCCTGGGTCAGCGCGATTGCGGCGTAGAATATCGGTGCGGTAGCGCTCTTCGATTTCCGCGCCGCGAAACACCTGCCCGATCCCGACGATGCTGCGAAGTTGCTCCTCAAGGCTGGTTGTCACCATGGTCTCCGCTTGATTCATGCCATCGGCGAGACGACGTCGTCCCAGAACGCCTCGCCCTCGAGGATGCGGCGGTAGCGGGCGATCTTGCCGGCGCTGGACAGACCAAAGGCCCCAATCAAGCGATCGCCGCGCCGATAGAGGGCGACGAAACGCTCCTCCTCCTCCGAGCCGGAGACGATCCTGACCTCATCGGCGTTGTGGGCCGAGCCCACCAGCTGAAGTTTCAGGCCATATTGATCGGACCAGAACCATGGCGTCGGCCGATAGGGCGTGCGCTCCGCCTCGTCGCCCGGCCGGGCGAGCAGGCGGCGGGCGGCATGGATGCCCTGCCTCACCGCATTGTCCCAGTGTTCCAC
>JAYTRF010000130.1:0-24309 GCA_043746375.1 Caulobacteraceae bacterium
GGAAAACGGTCGAAACCGGCGCAGCAGCCCAAGCTTCTTCTGGCCGAAGCGGGCAATGTCGGTGATGGTCTCCGCCCCGGCCAACACCGCCAGCAGGCACAAGAGCAGCACCTCGTCCAAAGGGTACATTACCTTGCCGGCTTGGCGCGTGTCCGGCAAATCCTCAAAATAACTCAAAAATACAATCGCTTCCGCCAGCGCCGAACAACTCTCCGTTGCGTTTGCCATCCCCGTGCTCCACTTCCGAATCAGTGGACCACGACAGATTCAGCACATCACCCCCTTGTCACGTCCTTCTTCACCCGATTGCCCTGGGCTATGGGTCTTAAGGCCCTTCAACCTCGAGACCTTTGGCGCGCAGGAGCGCGGGAACCCCCTCTGGACCGATCAGGTGGCCTATGCCGACCACGATCACGATCACGCCGCCATTGGCCAGTCTGCGTTGAAGCACGCCGGCCCAACGGCGATTTCTGTCGCTGATCAGGCGGCGGTAGAGCGCGGGCGAAGCCTTCTGCAGTGGTGTCAGGGCCTCGGCGCGCAGTGCGGAAAGATCGCCGGCCATCCAATCGTCGACCAACTGACGATAGGCGTTCGGGCTGTCGTGGATTTCCGTCAGACTCTCATCGAGGGAGGCGACCTGGTCGACCATCGCCGCCCCGGCCAGATAGCCGACCTGCTGCGCTGGGGTTTCCAGTGCGCGCCTGCGGACGGTGACCGGGGTCAGTGCCTGAAGCTGTCGCTCGACGCCCTGTTCGGCCCTCGCGCCCGCTTGCATGTCCACAACCAGAGAAAGCGTCATCTCCGCCAGCCAAGGTCGCATTCGCGCGATGGCTACCGAGGACAGGCCGAGCGCGAGATTCGTTTGCCGCAGCTGCTCGCCCTGGGAGGCATCGAGGTGTGTGAAAAGGCTGTCGCCGGGGGTAAGCTCCCCGCGGGCCAGCGTCAGGCGTGCGACATCGGCATCGGCGGCTTCGTCGATCGGCAGTTCGAACCACAGCTCATCGGCGTGCGCCAGGGCCGAGGTGAGTTGCGCCGGCTGCCACCTAAGGTCTGGCGGCAGCAGGTGGACCGAGCCAAACAGCACAAGGGTCCCTCGGGCGCCGTGGACGGTCCACACGGGAGGCTGTGCCTTCGCGGGGCGCCCCCCGATGACCAAGGCCAGCAAGGCGAGCGACATCGTGATCAGGGCAAACGGCCCCCGCGCAGCTTGGCGGGTTCGTCTCATCGCTGGCACCGCGGGCAAAAAAACGTGGAGCGCCCCGACTGGACGATGCGCGCGATCACGCCTTGGCAACCCTGTCGGCGGCAGGCTTGCCCAGCTCGGCCGTAGGCCGCGAACCGATGCTGGAAATAGCCGAGCGCGCCGTCAGCGCCGGCATAGTCGCGTAAGGTTGACCCCCCTGCTACTATGGCGGCTTCGAGGACCGAGCGAACGGCGGCCACGATGCGGGCTCTTGCAGCCCTGGAAATTGTCCCTGCGGGCCTGGTCGGCGATACGCGGGCGCGATTGAGCGCCTCGCAAACGTAGATGTTGCCAAGTCCTGCGACGGTTCGCTGGTCGAGCAGGAGGGTCTTGGCGCCCTGCCGACGATCGGCGAAAACCCGCGCCAGATGAGCCTCATCAAAGGCCTCACCGAGCGGCTCTGGCCCCATCAACGCGAACCACGGGTGACGCGGCAGTTCGTGGCTTTCGATCAGATCCATGAACCCGAAACGTCGGGCGTCGAAGAAAGTGACCCGCGCGCCGGCCTGGGTTTCGAAGACCACGTGGGCGTGTTTTGGATCTGCCGGCGCCGCCCGCACCGGGCGATCGGGCGACGTCGCCGGCGATGCTCCGCCGATCTCGAAACGGCCGGTCATGCCTAGATGCATGACCAGGCTTTCGCCCCGATCGAGCGGAGCGATAATGAATTTCCCTCGGCGTTCTAGGCGCTCAATTCTGGCCCCGGTGAGCCGCTGAACGAAGCCGTCCGGCAACGGAAACCGCAGATCCGGTCGGCGGGCCTCGACGCGAGCCAGTATCGCGCCGGTCAGCGTCGGCTCCAGTCCGCGCCGCACTGTCTCAACCTCGGGAAGTTCGGGCACAGTTGGTGACTAAAGCAACACGGCCCGCCGCGCCACGCCCGGTGCTGGCGCGCGTCAACCTTCGGGCCTAAGAGCCTTGGCGATGACCCAGGCCATCGCCAGTTTCGGCAATCGTGACGTCGAGTCGGCGGAAAAACCGCGCCTGGTTCAACGCCTCTTCGAGCGTGTCGCCAGTCGCTACGACCTGATGAACGATTTGATGAGTTTTGGGACACATCGGCTCTGGAAAGACGCGGCGGCGGCCCGGCTCAATCCGCAACCCGGCGAACTAATCATCGATTGCGCCGGCGGCACCGGAGACATGGCGCGGCGCCTGTCGGCGATGGCGGACGGCGCACGCCGGCGGCGCGGAGGCGGGCCGGCGCGGACGATCGTCGTCGACCTCACCGCTGCGATGCTTTCCGCCGGACGCGCTCGCCGAGGGCTGGACGGAGTGTATTGGGCCGCAGGCGACGCGCAGTCATTGCCCTTCGCAGACGGGACCGCCGACGCCTATTGCATCGCCTTCGGCCTGCGCAACGTCACCGACGTGCAGGGCGCACTGGCCGAGGCCCACCGGGTGCTGAAGCCAGGAGGGCGTTTTCTCTGTCTGGAGTTCTCGACGCCTGAAACCTCCGTCGTCGCCAAGGTCTACAACGCCTATTCCTTCCGGGTGATCCCCGCCGTTGGCGCAGCCGTGGCGCGCGATCGGAAGGCCTACGAGTATCTGGTGGAAAGCATTCGTCGCTTTCCCGATCAGCACCGCTTGCTGGCGATGATGACCCAGGCGGGGTTTTCACGGGTATCGGTCAGCAACTTCTCCGGCGGCGTCTGCGCTTTGCACCAGGGCTGGGCGTTGTAAGGCCCCATGGGGGCACTGGCGTCCTTTGCCCGGCTGACTGCGGCGGGCTGGATCCTCATTCGCGCCGACGCTCTGGCCCCGCTTGAGATCGATGCGATGCTAGCGGCGGGACCCCGGGCCCTGGCCAGGGCCTTGAGGGTCTTCTCAGGGCCGCAAGCGCGGCGAGGGCGCGCCGGAGAGCGCCTGGCGCGGTGTCTCGAGACTCTGGGGCCAGTAGGCATCAAGTTTGGCCAGTTCCTGGCCACCCGGTCAGACATCTTGGGCGAGCAGTTCTGCGAAGATCTCTCGCGCCTGAAGGACCGCCTTGCGCCCTTCCCGACCGCAGACGCGCAGGCTGAAATCGAGCGCGGACTGGGAAAGCCGCTGGGCGCGATCTTCGCTAGCTTCGGGGCCCCGATGGCCGCGGCATCATTGGCTCAGGCCCACCCCGTCACCCTTTTGGACGGCCGTCGGGGCGCGGTTAAGGTGCTGCGGCCCGGAATTGAAGCTCGCGTGGCTAGGGATGCCGCCGCCCTGAAACTGGCCGGAAACATTGTCGGGGCATGGGTTCCGGCGGCGCGGCGTCTCGAGCCGGAGGCGCTCGTCGCCACCGTGCTGCGTACCTTGCGGCTGGAGCTCGACCTGCGTCTCGAAGCCGCCGGCGCCGACGAGTTGCGCGTGGCCATGGCATGCGACCCGTACATGCGGGTGCCTGCGGTCGTGTGGCAGGGTGTCTCGCAGCGCGTGCTCACCCTCGAGATAGCGCAGGGCGTCGCACTTTCCGATCCGCTCAGCCTGCGACAGCCGGGTCTGGACCGCGGCCGCCTCGCCGACAATCTGGTGCGTGCGTTTTTGACTCAGGCGCTGGACCACGGCGTCTTCCACGCCGACCTGCACGAGGGCAATCTCTTCGTCCAGGCGCCGGCCACTCTCACCGCCGTGGACTTTGGGATAATTGGCCGGTTAGGGGCTGGCGAGCGCCGGTATCTGGCCGAAATTCTATGGGGCTTTCTTCAGCGCGACTATGCGCGGGTTGCGGCGATCCACTTCGACGCGGGCTATGTGCCTGCAGATCAGGATCAAGCTGCGTTCGCACAGGCGCTGCGCGCCGTGGGTGAACCGGTGTTTGGCCGAACGGCGAGCAGCCTTTCGATGGGCCGGCTGCTGACCCAGCTGTTTCAGATTACCGCCGTTTTCCAGATGCGATTGCGCCCCGAGCTCGTGCTGTTGCAAAAAACCATGGTCACCGTGGAAGGCGTCGCGCGGGTCATCGACCCTAACCATGACATCTGGGCAGCTGCCGAGCCGGTGGTGCGCCGCTGGATGGAGCGCGAGCTGTCACCGATGGTCAGGGCGCGGAGAAAGGCGGCGCAGACGTTTGGGGCGCTGACTGCCCTGGCCCGCTTAGCTGAGCGCGAACAACAGCCGCCGACACGGGTTTCCCCGCCCGATGAGAGCGTCACCCCGCTGGCGGCGTTCGCCTGCGGGGTGATCTTGGCGGCTCTGGCCTTCGCCCTTACCGTCATGGTGCGATGAAGCCAACCGGCATCTGGGCCTCAACTCTGGTCTGACCCCGCCCCTGACCCGGTCTTGCCGCGTTGGGCTTCGCGGTCCTTCTGCTGGGCCCAGTAGGAAGCGCCGTCGCGCGGCTTGAACATCGTGCGCGGGGCGCCGTCCCTGGAGACCACCGCGAAGACATTGGTCTTGGCGGCATACATCAGACGATCGCCGTTCTTGCGATTGAGGGTCTCTACGTCGCTGGGCGGCCGCTCTATAAAGGCATGCACCTTGGTTACATAGTCGGTTTGGCTTCTGGCCCCGAAGTCGCTGCCGTTTTTGGCGAACTGATACTGCGCGTTGTCTTCAGCCGAGTGCTTGCGATTGGCCGCCCACATCGGTTTGCCGCCGACAAGGGGAACCGCAGCCTCGGTTTGTCCATAGCCGCTGGCCTGGTTGACGCTCGATGAATAGGGAGCGGGCGGTGTCTCGTTCGCGCCGGCTACCGCCGACGATTTCTGCCCGCAGGCGCCAAGGCCAAAGGCCAGGGCGCCGACCCCAAGAAACAGCACTACTCTCATGTTCGTCTCTCCCGTGATAAGCTCATGATGGAGCATACTGGAACAAAGTAAGAACAATTGCGGCGACTTGTCCAGAGGGAGTCTTGGAATCCATGAGCGCAGTCCCTGCCAGAGGCCTGCACGCGGTGTCGAACAAGCGCGTACTGCTGATCGTCGGAGGCGGCATCGCCGCCTACAAAGCCCTAGAACTGGTGCGTCTGCTGCGCAGGGCTCAAGTAGCCGTGAGGCCGATCTTGACCGCGGCGGGGGGCCAGTTCGTGACCCCGCTGTCGCTCTCCACCCTGGCCGAGGACGAGGTTCGTTGTGATCTCTTCGCCCTCGGCGACGAGGCCAAAATGGGCCACATCGAGCTTTCCCGCTCCGCCGATCTGATCGTCGTCGCACCGGCGACGGCGCATCTGATGGCCAAGCTGGCCGCGGGTCAGGCCGACGACCTCGCGTCGACGACACTGCTGGCCACCGACAAACCGGTGCTGATGGCGCCCGCCATGAACATGCGCATGTGGAGCCATCCGGCAACACTGCGAAATCTTGCCACGCTCCAAGGTGACGGCGTGATGTTCGTCGGGCCTGACGAGGGGGCGATGGCCTGTGGCGAGTTTGGCCCGGGGCGGATGGCCGAGCCGGCGGCGATCCTTGACGCCGTTCTTGGCGTGTTTTCGGCCTCCGAAGGCAAGAGCCTTGCCGGCCGGCATGTTCTGGTCACCGCAGGCCCAACGGCTGAACCAATCGATCCTGTGCGTGTCCTGACCAACCGCTCGAGCGGCAAACAGGGGTATGCGATCGCCACGGCCCTGCGGGCGCTGGGCGCGCGCGTCACCCTCGTTTCCGGCCCCACCGCCCTCGCCGCTCCGCCGGGCGTCGATGTGGTCGGGGTAGAGACTGCAGAAGACATGCTGTCGGCCTGCCGCGCGGCGTTGCCAGCCGATGCCGCTGTTTGCGTCGCCGCCGTCTCCGACTGGCGTCCGGATGTCGCGTACGGGGTCAAGCTGAAAAAAGGTCAGCATGGACCGCCGATCATTACCCTGGTCGAAAACTCCGATATTCTCGCTCAACTCGCGGCCGCTGGGCCCCTGCGACCGGGACTGGTGATAGGTTTCGCAGCCGAAACCGGCGACCTGGAAGCCAATGCGAAAGCCAAGCTCGCCCGAAAGGGCTGCGATTGGATCGTCGCCAACGACGTCGGCCGGGCCGGGGTGATGGGCGGCGACGACAACGAAATTCTATTGATCGACAGGTGCGGGACTGAGCCCTGGCCAATGGTCTCCAAGGCGGAGGTCGCTCGCCGCCTGGCGAGCCGTATCGCCACGACACTGGCATGAGCCTGACCATCCAAATTCGACGCCTGGCCCATGGCCTCGATCTGCCACTGCCCGCCTATGAGACGGCAGGCGCCGCCGGCATGGACCTACGCGCCGCCGTTCCGGCGGAGGCGCCCCTGATCCTCTTGCCTGGACAGAGAGCGGCGGCGCCCACCGGCATCGCGATTGCCCTGCCGGCCGGCTACGAGGGGCAGGTGCGGCCGAGATCCGGACTTGCGTTGCGCAGAGGCGTAACCCAGCTAAATACGCCCGGCACAATCGACTGCGATTATCGCGGCGAGATCACAATCATCCTGATCAATCATGGTCAGGAAGACGTCGCCATTCGGCGCGGCGATCGCATCGCCCAGCTGGTCATCGCCCCCGCGCTTCGCGCCGACTGGGCAGTGGTGGAAACCCTGGATGACACGCCGAGGGGCGAACGGGGCTTCGGCTCGACCGGCGAGCGCTGATCGGTCGGACCGGCTAGTCTTTGCTGGGCGAGGTCCTGAAACCCAGAACGTCCGCCATCGAATAGAGACCCGGCGGCCGGCCGACGATCCACAGCGCCGCTTCAAGCGCGCCGCGGGCGAACAGGCGCCGATTTCGCGCCGAGTGAGAGAGAGTCAGGATTTCATCCTCACCGGCGAACACCACAGCGTGTTCGCCGACGATGCCGCCGCCGCGCAGGCTGCAAAAGCCGATTTCACCTTCGCGGCGGGACCGGTTTTCGCCTTCGCGCTGACGACCCCGCAGTTGGGCCAGCGGCACGCCCCGTCCCCGCGCAGCGGCTTTGCCCAGCAGCAACGCCGTACCGGACGGCGCGTCCTTCTTGCGCCGGTGGTGGGCTTCGGTAATCTCGATGTCCCACTCGGAACGACCCAGGCGCCGTGCGGTCTCCTCGACGAGGCCGGCCAGCATGTTGGCTCCTAGCGAAAAGTTCGCCGACTTCACAACGGCTAGGCGCAAGGCCGCCCTATTGAGCTCGTCGTCCTGCGCGGCGCTGAAGCCCGTCGAACCGATCACCAGCGCTGGGTGGCCGGCGGCTGCCGCGCGCAAGGCCAGAGCGCTCGAGGCGGCGGCGGTGGAAAAGTCGATGATGACATCGCAGTCGGCGAGCGCCTGGTCGCGAGCAACCGTCTCGCCCCGACCGAACGATGCGGCAAGGGTCAGTTTGTTTTGGCGTTCACCAACCAGATGCGCGACGGTCGCGCCCATCTCGCCTGCGCCGCCGGCGATGCCGACACGAATTGGAAACACCACGGCCATGCTCGCCTCCGCCGACGGGCCGGTGGCCCGACCCACCCGGCCCTTGCGCAAATGGGCACATTCGGTTGTCGCGATCCAGGCCCACCGCTAGGGTGCCGGCCCGTTTCGATGCGAGGCGCGGCCGCGTCGGCCTGACGGCGCGTCACCGTTCCCATGAGGTTGAAGGTTCGATGAGCGACGCCGAAAAGCGCACCTTCACCGACGACGAGGCGCTCGCCTTCCACAAATACCCGACACCCGGCAAGATTGCGGTCGCCCCGACCAAGCCGATGGCCACCCAGCGCGACCTGTCGCTGGCCTACTCGCCCGGCGTCGCGATCCCGGTCCTGGCCATCGCGGAGGATCCCGACCTCGCCTACGACTACACGTCCAAAGGCAACATGGTCGCGGTGATCTCCAACGGCACCGCCATCCTTGGCCTGGGAGATTTGGGCGCGCTGGCGGCCAAGCCGGTGATGGAAGGCAAATGCGTGCTTTTCAAGCGCTTCGCCGATGTCGACAGCATCGACATCGAAATCCTGGCGCGCGATCCCGATGAAATTATCACGGTGGTCAAGAACATCGGGGTCACGTTCGGCGGGATCAACCTAGAAGACATCAAGAGTCCCGAGTGCTTCCGGATCGAAACCGAGCTCCAGGAACTGCTGGACATCCCGGTCTTTCATGACGACCAGCACGGCACCGCGATAATCTCGGCCGCGGGATTGATCAACGCCTGCGCCATCACCGGCCGGCGACTCGAGGACATCAAGCTGGTGCTGTGCGGGGCCGGCGCTGCCGGCATCGCCTCGCTTGAACTGGTCAAGGCCATGGGCGTTGCGCCCGCCAACTGCATCGCGGTCGACATGACCGGGGTTATCTACCGCGGGCGCGAGCACGGCATGAACCAGTGGAAATCGGCCCATGCGGTCGACACCGACGCACGCACGCTGGCGGACGCCATGAAAGGCGCCGACGTTTTCCTGGGGCTTTCAGCCAAGGATGCGGTCACCCAGGACATGGTCCGATCGATGGCCGACCGGCCAATCATCTTCGCCATGGCCAACCCCGATCCGGAAATCACCCCCGAGGAAGTCCACGCCGTGCGGCCAGACGCCATCGTCGCCACCGGTCGTTCGGACTATCCCAATCAGGTGAACAATGTCCTGGGGTTTCCCTATATTTTTCGCGGCGCCCTGGACGTTCGCGCCCGGCGCGTGAACCTGGAAATGAAGATCGCCTGCGCCAGGGCGCTGGCCGCACTGGCCCGCGAGGACGTGCCGGACGAGGTCGCCGCCGCCTATCACGGCATGCAGCTGAAGTTCGGGCCGCAATACATCATCCCCACTCCGTTCGATCCGCGGCTGATCCACTACATTCCGCCCTTCGTGGCCCAGGCGGCGATGGACAGCGGGGTGGCGCGCCGGCCGATCCCCGATATGGAAGCCTATCGTGACAGCCTGGCGCGGCGACTCGACCCCACCGCGGGCTTTCTGCAGAAGATCTCGGGTGCCGTTCAATCCGGACGCGCCAAGCGCATTGTTTTTGCCGAGGGGGAGGAGCCTAGCGTCATTCGGGCGGCCTACGCCTTCCAATTGCAGGGGCTGGGCGTCCCGGTGCTGGTCGGGCGCGAAGATCTGGTGCGCGAGAACATGCGCCTGGCCGGCCTCGACCCGGCCGAAGTGAAGCTTGAGGTCATAAATGCCCGGGTCTCGCGGCATAATGCGGAATTCGTCGATTTTCTTTACGCGCGCCTGCGCCGCAGGGGTTATCTCAAGCGCGACGTCCAGCGACTGATCAACCAGGATCGCAACTCCTTCGCCGCCTCGATGGTGGCCCTGGGCTACGCAGATGGGGTTGTCACCGGGGTCACCCGCAATTTCGATCAGGTGCTTGAGGAGGTCCTGCGCGTCATCGACCCTGCCCCGGGTGGACGGATCATGGGGATGAGCATTGTTCTGGCCAAAGGGCAGACCCTGTTCATCGCCGACACCAACGTCACGGAGATGCCGGAAGCCGACGAGCTGGTCGAGATAGCCTGCGAAGCGGCGCGCGCGGTGCGCCGTCTGGGCTTCACCCCCCGCGTGGCGTTCATGTCCTATTCGACTTTTGGAAATCCGATGGGGGTGCGCTCGCAGAAGGTGCGCGAGGCGGTCGAACTTCTCGATACCCGCAGGGATGTTGGCTTCGAATATGAGGGCGAGATTCCGCCCGATGTCGCGCTGGACCTCGATCCAGCCGCCCGCGAGAATTATCCGTTCATGCGCCTGACGGAGCGGGCCAACGTGCTGATCATGCCCGCCATCCATTCGGCGTCGATCTCGACCAAGCTAGTGCAGTCGCTGGGCGGCGCGACCGTGGTTGGCCCGATTCTGCTCGGACTTTCCAAGTCGGTACAGATCTGCCCGCTTTCCGCATCGGTTTCGAAAATCCTGACCATGGCCCAGATGGCCGCCTACGAAGGCCCCATGGCCGAGCCGAACGCGCCTCTCTAGCTCCACCGCCCCGAGCGTCCGCGCCAATGCAGTCCTCGTCACATTGGCAGAGCTCGACGATTTGGCCCGAACTCACGTCGAGGACCGCAATCTCACTGACTCCCTTGATCGCGCCGCACCTGTTGCCGCGGAGGTCGTCCCTCCGATATTGGCCCGCGCTAGGCGATGCCGGCTCGGAGAAAGTCGTGCATGTGGACGGCGCCGACTAGGCGCTGCTCCTCGCAGACGAAGAGCATCAGGATGCGGCGATCGTTCATCGTTCGCAGCGCCTCGCTGGCGAGGGTCCGGGGACTGACGACTACCGGCGTGCGGGTCATGTGGTCAGCGACGGGTGCGGTTAAATCGGCGCCGCCGAGGGCCCGGCGCAAGTCGCGGTCGGTGAAGGCCCCCACAAGCCGTCCGCGAGCATCAACCACTGCGGCGCCGCCATAGCCCTTGCTGCTGATTTCCACGATGGCTTGCGACAGGCTTGCGGTCTCGGTCACCGCCGGCAACTTTTCGCCAACGCCCATGAGATCGCCGACGGCGATCAGGCGCGCGCCCAGGCGGCCCCCCGGATGGTAGGCCCGGAAATCGGCGGCGGAAAAGCCGCGAGCCTGCGACAGCGTGACGGCGAGGGCGTCGCCGAAGGCCAGTTGCATGGTCGTCGAGGTAGTCGGCGCAAGGCGGATCGCGCAAGCTTCCTCCGCCTTAGGTAGGATGAGCGCGATATCCGCGGCGGCGGCCAAAGCGCTGGCCGCCTCCGAGGTGACCGCGATCAACAGCGTGGCGAAGCGTTTGCAATAGTCGATGACGTCCCTCAGCTCCGGCGTTTCGCCGGAAAGCGATAGGGCCAGGACCAAATCGCCGCTCGCCACCATGCCAAGATCACCGTGGCTGGCCTCGGCCGGATGCAGGAAAAACGCCGGTGTGCCGGTGGAAGCGAGGGTCGCGGCAATCTTATGCGCCACATGGCCGCTCTTGCCGATGCCGGTGACGACCACCCGCCCGGACGCGGCCGCGATCGCTCCGACCGCGGCCTCGAACGGCGCACGAAGTCCGTTCTCCAGCGCCGCAGAGAGGGCGCGAAGACCCTCGATCTCGGCTCCGACGGCGCGCACGGCCGAAGCTATGTGATCGATGGGAACATCTGGTTTGTTTGGAGAAGTCGCCAAGGGACCGCTACTGCTGTCGGCACGGGCCGGGAGGGCGCCACCCTATTGCGCCGGGACAGATGCAGGAAGCTTTGAAACTTACCCGTGCCGCAGTGATCTTCGATCGCGACGGCGTTCTCAACGTCGACCAGGGCTTTGTCGGTCAGTGGGAACGGTTCGCCTGGACTCCCGGAGCCCGCGTCGCCGTTGGCCGGCTCAACCGGCAGGGGGTGCTGGTGATCGTCGCCACCAACCAGTCCGGCGTGGCGAGGGGGTTTTTCGATGAAGCGGCCGTAGCGCGCATCCATGCGCTGATGCAAAGCCAGTTGGCGGGCGACGGCGGGCACATCGACGCCTTCTACGTCTGCCCGTTCCATCCCAACGCGAGCGTGGCCCGTTACCGGCATGCCGACCACCCCGATCGCAAACCAAATCCGGGCATGATCCTGCGGGCCATCGCCGAGTGGCGCATCGATCCAGCCCGCGCGCTGCTGGTCGGTGATCAGCATCGTGACATAGAGGCGGCCAGCCGCGCCGGCATCCGCGGCGTGCTTTTTCCCGGTGGCGATCTGGCTGCCTTTCTGGAACTCCATGGGCCAGCCGAGCCGGCCAAGTGACGACCTGCATCGGGCGTCTCGGCCCCGAAACGCAGAGACACAGGGTTTGTCTCGCAGCATTCTGCGGCGCGACTTATGGGTCAGCCCCATGATTGCATTTATCGACCTTGCGGCCCAACAGGCGCGCATAAAACCGGCGCTCGACGCCGCCATCGCGCGGGTTCTGGCGCACGGCGCCTATGTCATGGGCCCCGAGGTCGGTCAGTTGGAACGCGCGCTTGCGGCTTGGTGCGGCGCGGACAATGCACTCTCCTGCGCCAACGGTACCGACGCGTTGGCGCTGCCGCTGATGGCCTGGGGGATCGGCGTCGGCGACGCCGTGTTTTGCCCGTCGTTCACCTTCGCAGCCACTCCTGAGGTGATACCGTGGACGGGCGCGACGCCTGTTTTTGTGGATATCCTGCCGGACAGCTACAATCTCGATCCCGCCCATCTGGAGGCGTCAATCGAGGCGGTACACAAGCAAGGCGCGCTGCGGCCTGCGGCGGTCATCGCCGTCGATCTGTTCGGCCAGCCCGCCGACTATCCGGCCATCGCCTCAATCTGCACCCGCCACTGCCTGAAGCTGATCGCCGACAGCGCGCAAGGCTTCGGAGCGACTCTCGGCGGGCGTCACCCGATTAGCTGGGCCGACGTGGCGACGACGAGTTTCTTTCCTGCCAAGCCGCTTGGTTGCTACGGCGACGGTGGCGCGGTGATGACCAAAGACGCCGACCTCTGGCGACGAATGGATTCGCTGCGCATCCATGGTAAGGCGGTGGAGGGGGACCTTCAGGGCGGTGCGTTCGAGCACGATCCCAAATACCTGACTGCGCGCATCGGGATGAATTCCCGCCTCGATACCCTGCAGGCGGCCATCCTGATCGAGAAGCTGGCGATATTGAGCGATGAGATTGCGTTACGGCAGACAGTCGCCAATCGCTATGCGGACGGCCTTCGGGCAAGCTGTCTTTCCGTGCCGGGGGTCGTTGAAGGCGGCGTCTCGACCTGGGCCCAATATGTCATCGAGCACGCCGATCGCGATGGACTGGGCGCGCACCTGAAGACGCGGGGCGTTCCAACGGCGGTCTACTATCCGGTTCCCATGCACGCCCAGTCGCCTTACGCCGCCTTTCCGCAAGGTCCGGGCGGACTGCCGGTGTCGGAAGCTAAATCGAAGACAGTGATCGCCTTGCCGATGCACCCCTATCTCTCAACAGCGACACAGGACGAGATCATAGACGCGGTGCGCGGTTTCAACGGCTAGCCCCGGCATCAAGCAGCCTTTCGAGCGTCGCCAGTTCGTCGGCCTCGCCCGCTGGCTTGTCCCAGCGGATGCGATGGATGCGCGGAAAGCGCATGGCCACGCCGCTCTTGTGTCGAGTGGAGCGTTGCAGCCCCTCGAAGGCGACCTCCAGGACCAGGCCGACGTCTCGGTCGGCGCGGACGGAGCGGACGGGACCAAAACGCTCGATGGTGTTGTCGCGAACGAACTTGTCCAGCTGGCCCAGCTCCGCATCGGTAAAGCCGAAATAGGCCTTGCCAACCGGAGTCAGCGTCCGCGCGCCACCCGCATCTTCACGCCAGACCCCGAAGGTGTAGTCAGAATAGAAGCTAGAGCGTTTGCCGTGCCCGCGCTGGGCGTACATCAGCACCGCGTCGATCAGATGAGGATCGCGTTTCCATTTGAACCAAGGGCCCCTCGGCCGGCCAGCCGTATAGGGGGAGTCCCATCGTTTGAGCATCAGGCCCTCGGCGCAGCGCGCGTCGCCGGCCGGCGGCTCGGCGCGCAGCCGCGCCAAGTCCTCCCAATTCGCGAACGGCTGCAGAGGCGAGAGGTCGATCCATGGTGACGCCATCGCGGCGACGAGCGCCTCGAGCCGTGTTCGACGCTCCCTGAAACTCAAGTGCCGGATGTCCTCGGCGCCATCAAGCAACAGGTCATAGGCGCGGATGCCGGCGGGATGGGCGGCGATCAGCTTCGCATCAGCGGTCTTGCGGTTCAGGCGCTGCTGCAGATCCCCAAACGAGGCGACCGCACCGGCCCGCAGCACGAGGAGCTCGCCGTCGACGACCCCGTCGAAGTTGAGCGCCGCCATGACATCGGGAAACGCGGCCGAAATCTCGTCGCCCGTGCGGCTGTACAGGCGCCTCTCACCGCGCTCATTCACCGCCTGGACCCGGATGCCGTCCCACTTCCATTCCGCAGCATAATCCGCGGGATCGAGTTTGACGAAGTCCACAGCTTCGTCGATTGCCTGGGCCAACATGGCTGGTCGAAAGCGGCCGGGATGATCTGTCGACGGCCGCTCGCTACGTCCCTCGAGCCAGGCGAAAAGGTCCTCATACGGCGGACTTAGTCCATGCCAGAGCTCCTCAATTTCGGTGACCGTCGCCCCGCCGAGGTCGCCGGCGGCCTGCTTGGCCAGGCGCGCGGAGACGCCGACCCTGAGGCCGCCGGTTACCAGCTTGAGCAACGCCCATCGCCCATCGGCGTCGAGGGCGTCGAGCCAGCCCTCGATGAGCCCCTGCGTCTCACCCCGCGAAGCGCTGGCCAGGGCGTCGACGACTTCTGATAGTTCAGGCTCGCGATTGGCCCCGGGCCTAGACGGCCACGCCAGTGCGACGGTTTCGGCCAGATCACCGATATATTCATGGCTCCAGCGAAACAACAGCGGATCCATCCGCGCCTCGATCGCCGCGCGGATGGCGGCAGGCTTGGCCGCATTGAACGAAAGCGCGCCGGCCAGCGCCGCCAGCGCCCAACCGCGGTCGGGATCGGGCGTCTGGCGCAGGTAGCCGCGCACCAGCGTCAACTTGGCGTTCCGCCCTGGCGTTAGCGACAGTCGGTCGAGCAAATGGGCGAATGCACGCATTAGACTTCAGATATAGTCTGGCAGAGGGGTCTTTGACTCCTCCGCCCTTTTGGAAGCGGCGATCAGGAAGAGGCCGAGAGCCTCCAGCTTGGTGCGCCGTTTGCGCCAAGGTAAGGCCCTCTTCCGCGACTTCGTCGGGACTTCCCCACGTCGTGGGCAAGGGTGGGATCGTTCGCCCTAGCGGCGTTCAAGGAGGGTGACGGGTGGCGGAAGGGTCGACGCGGGTCGTCTATGTGGCCCTGGCCGGGAACGTGGCCATTGCCGCCATCAAGCTGGCCGCTTCTCTGGTTACCCGCTCCAGCGCCATGCTGACCGAGGCGATACATTCCCTGGTCGACATACTGGATCAAGCCTTCCTGCTTGTCGGACTGCGCCGGGCGGCGCGGCCGGCCAATGACCAACACCCCTTCGGCTACGGCCTAGAGGCCTACTTCTGGTCGTTTGCCGTGGCGCTGTTGATCTTTGCGCTCGGCGGTGCCGTGACGATCTACGAAGGGGTGCGGCGGGTCATGGCCCCGGAGGCGATTAACCGGCCATGGATCAATTTCCTGGTGCTCGGGGCGTCGGCGATCTTCGAGGGCGTCTCGTTCAAGGTCAGCTATCGCGAGTTCCGCCGCGTTGTCGGCGGACGCAACGTGCGGCTCTGGCGGTTCGTGCAGCTCAGCAAGGATCCGGCGCTTTTTGCGACCCTGCTCGAGGACAGCGCGGCTCTCGTGGGACTGGCCATTGCCGCAGTCGGAGTCGCCGCCACCGCCTACCTGCGCGTCCCCTGGGCCGACGGGGCCGCTTCGCTGCTGATCGGCGTCCTGCTCGCCGCCGTGGCCCTTATTCTCGCCAACGAGGTTCGCAGCCTGATGGCAGGCGAGGCGGCGGCCCCGCATGTGGTTGAGGCGGCGCGCAAAATTCTCGACGACGATCCCAATGTCGAAGTGGTCGACGAACTTCTCAGCCTGCACCTTGGGCCGGATTCGATCCTGATCGGCGTCACACTTGAATTTCGCGACGGCCTTAGCGGGGAAGAAATCCAGGCCGCCGCCCAGGCGCTCAGCGACCGGGTTCAGGCCTCCGACGACCGCATCGGACGTATCTTCCTGCGCCCGATGAAGCACAGGCCCGCTTAGCCACGGCGTCAATCCAAATTTGACATCTGTGTCAATGCCGAGTTGACTGTCAATTCGATATTGACAGAAGGCAACCTGAAAAAATGTCCGCTGCTGAGAGACTTACGCGCGTGTTTCGCTGCTCGTTTTGCCGCAAGCCGCAGACCGAGGTCATACTGCTGATCGCAGGGCCGGGCGTCTCCATCTGCGACGAGTGCGTCGCCCTGTGCGTGCCCATCGTCGCCGAGGTTTCGGAAAAGCAGGCCAGGTCGAAGACTCCCAGAAAAATCCTGCCAGATGAGAGCTCGACTGAGCATCTGATGAACATGCTCGGCGGCTATAACGGCGCATTCGAATCGATCGGCGAGTCGATGCAGGATGTGGTCGAAATCCTCCGCGAGCGCGAAGTCAGCTGGGCGGCGATCGGCGAGGCGTTGGGGGTTTCACGGCAGGCGGCGTGGAAACGTTTCGGGTGACGTGATCGGCCCGCTCTTCAATCCTCTTCGTCCTCATACCCGACCAGCGCCAATGCACGCGCCGGAATGCCGGTGAGACCGCACCAGCGGGCCAGGGCCTCCTCGCGGCCGTGGGTGATCCAGACTTCCCCTGGATGCAGCTCGGCGATGGTGCCGGTCAGTTCGTCCCAATCGGCATGGTCGGAGATCACCAGGGGCAGTTCGACGCCGCGCTGGCGGGCCCGCGCCCGGATGCGCATCCAGCCCGATGCGAAGGCGGTCACCGGGTCGGCGAAGCGGCGGGACCACCGGTCTGCCAGGGCCGACGGCGGTGCGACGATGATCTCCCCAGCGAGGTCTGGGCCCTTGTCCGTCGTCGCTGGCGTAAGGAGCCCCAGATCGATGCCATGATGTTCATAGAGCGCGTTCAGCCGCATCAGGGCTCCGTGCACCGCGATCGGCCGATCCCACCCTGCGTCGCGGAGCAGGGCGATCACGCGCTGGGCCTTGCCAAGCGCGTAGGCGCCGACCATGTGGCTGCGTTCTGGGAACTGCCCGACGGAGCGCAGCAGCTTAGCAATTTCCTCCGTGTCAGGAGGGTGTCGAAACACCGGCAGGCCAAAGGTCGCCTCGGTGATGAACACGTCGCAGCTCACGGCTTCGAATGGCGCGCAGGTGGGATCGCGGCGACGCTTGTAGTCGCCGGAGACGACCATCGTCAGTCCCTTCCAGCGCACCACCACCTGGGCAGATCCCAGGACATGGCCGGCGGGAACCAGGCTGATCTCGACGCCGCCGTGGACGAGGCGTTCGCCGTAAGCGAGTGGGTGGACCGCGCCGGCGAAGTCCTCGCCATAACGGACAGCCATGATCGCCAACGTTGCAGCGGTCGCTGCTACTGATCCATGGCCGGCGCGGGCGTGATCGCCATGGCCATGAGTGATCACCGCACGCCCGACCGGCCGCACCGGGTCGATGTAGAAGTCCCCGGGCGGGCAATAGAGGCCGGCCGGCTTTGGACAAAGCAGGGATTCGGGTCGGATCACTGGGCCGATATAGGCGCGATTTCCTCGCGCCGCCGCCGTTGCCTATAAGGCGGCATGACCAGCAGCGATGCGCCGAGCAGTCCTTCCGCCGATCCTATGGCCCATAGCGTGCCCCACGCGGTCGCGCTCGGTTTCCAGTTCATCTCGGCAGAAGGGGGCGTGGCGATCATGAAGATGCCGTGGCGCCAAGATCTGGTCGGCGATCCCGAGACTGGCGTCATCGCCGGCGGTGCCGTGACCAGTCTTCTCGACCATGTCGGCGGCATGGCTATTGGCAGCGCCTTTCGCTTGGCCTCGCGCGATGGATCGACGACCTCGATGGCCACTCTCGATCTACGTATCGACTACATGCGCCCCGCCCATCCGCGCCGTGACATCGTCGCGCGCGCGCATTGTTACAGGCTGACCCACACCATCGCGTTCGTTCGCGCGTCGGCCTTCGAGGACAGCGCCGACGATCCGGTGGCGACGGTGCAGGCGGCATTCGCCCTCACTGCGGGCGCCGCGCGATGACGCCGGCCGCGCAACGGCTGGCCGACGTGTTGGCGTCGATTCCCTATGTGGGATTTCTCGGCATGACGGCGCAGCTGGCCGGAGATGAAATGACTGCCGTGCTGCCGTTTTCCCAGCCCCTGATCGGCAACACGGTCCTTCCCGCCCTGCACGGGGGCGTGCTCGGCGCATTCATGGAAATGACGGCGTTGACTGAGCTTTCCATCCGCGAGCCGCTGCGCCGCCAGCCACGCACGATCGATGTGACCATCGAATACCTCCGTCCTGGCCGGGCCCTGACCACCTATGCCCGAGCGGATGTGCGCAAGATCGGCCGGCGGATCGCCAATGTGCATGTCGAAGCCTGGCAGGAGTCGCGGGCCACTCCGGTGGCCGCGCTGCGGGGGCATTTCCTGCTCAGCCCGGCGGGGTAGGACGATCCTTGCCGGGAACAGCCGTTCATCGACGGCGGAGCCCACGAAGGCGAGGGGCCTATTTCTCGACGCGACCGCGCGGCAAGAAACAACGGGCTGACGCCAGCGCGGGAATGGGCGGTAAAGATTGACCCTCGGCGCCGGCGCCGCTACCCGCATCGGAGATGCTGCAAGGCCTTTCCCACTCCGCCAGCGAGGCCCGTTCCTGGCCGTTCGAGCAGGCCAGGGCGCTTTTGGCCCGCGTGCTACGCCTGCGCCTCGCGGGCGACGAGCGCGACCTCGCCGCGTCTCTGATCGGAGCTGGCAAATGGCGTGAGGCCATCGCCAGCCTGCCGGCCCTCTCTCGCCCGGTGGTCTTCCAATGCGGCTTTGGCGCTTCAGGCCTGCCTCACCTTGGCACCTTCGGCGAAGCTGCACGTCCGACGATGGTACGGTCAGCCTTTCGTGCGCTGACCGACGACGCAATCCCGACCAGACTGATCGTGTTCGCGGACGACATGGATGCGCTGGTCAAGGTTCCCGATAACCTTCCCAATCGGGCGTGGCTTGAGGCCGATCTAGGCAAGCCGGTCACCAGCGTCCGTGATCCGTTTGGCGAGTATGAAAGCTTTGGCGCTCATAACGATGCGCGCGTCCAAGCTTTCCTCGACCGTTTCGGGTTCGACTACGAATTCCTGTCAGCTACCCAATGCTATAGGTCGGGCCGCTTTGACACCGTGCTGCTGAAAGTTCTCGAGCGCTTCGAGGCTGTTCAGGCGGTGATGCTGCCGACGCTCGGCGAGGAACGCCGTACGACCTATTCGCCATTCCTTCCGATCAGCCCAAAAAGCGGCCGGGTGCTCCAGACGCCAACACTCGAGCGGCACGTCGATCGCGGGACCATCGTCTTTGCCGACGAGGATGGCGCCCTCACCGAGGTTCGGGTCACCGGCGGCCACGTGAAGCTGCAGTGGCGTCCCGACTGGGCCGCAAGGTGGAAGGCGCTTGAGGTTGACTACGAAATGTCGGGCAAGGACCTAGTCGATTCCATCCGTATATCCGACCGTGTCTGCCGCGTCCTGGGTGGCGAACCGCCGCAAACTTTCCACGTCGAACTGTTCATGGACGAGAACAACCAGAAGATTTCCAAGTCCAAGGGCAATGGGCTGACCATGGAGCAGTGGCTGCGCTATGGGCCCCCTGAAAGCCTCGCCTACTACATGCATCAATCCCCCAAGTCGGCGAAGCGGCTCTATTTCGATGTCATCCCCAAGGCCATGGACGAGTATCTGCAACAGCTGGACAGCTTCAACCGCGCCACGATGGCAGGATCGAACACCGGCGTTCCGCTCGACAATCCCGTGTGGAGCATCCATGCCGGAGCGCCGCCAAGGCAGGTCTCGCCCATCTCGTTCAGCCTGCTCTTGAACCTAGCGGCGGCGTCTGGCGCATCGGACAAAGCTGGCGTGTGGTCGTACGTCGCACGCTATTTGCCTGGGGCGACACCGCAAGGCGAACCGATGCTGGATCGCCTCACCGATTATGCGGTGAATTACTACGAGGACTTCGTCCGTCCCGCGCGGCGTTTTCGCGCCGCCACAGCCAAAGAGGCCGGCGCTCTTGCCAACCTCGCGTGGCGTCTGCGGGGCCTGCCGCCAGGCAGCCACGACGCGGAAACGATCCAGACGGAAGTCTACGCGGCCGGCAATGAAGCCGGCTTCGAACCCCTGCGCGCCTGGTTCGCCGCGCTCTATGAAGTCCTTCTGGGCCAGCCGCAGGGGCCGAGGTTTGGCACCTTCGTGGCCATCTTTGGCGTCGCCAACACGATCGGCCTGATCGAGCGCGCACTGGCGGGCGAGGACCTAGCGCAATCCACCTCGATCGTCGCTGATACGCCCGCTGCCGGCGCGGGTCTCGACGTTTAGGATGAGGAAGAGCGATCGGGACGCGGCGCGGCCGAGCCGATCGACCCGCCGTTTTCCCATCCGCCTGACCCCATGGCTGGGCATGGCCGCCATGGCGGCGGCTTGGTTCCACCGACGAGGCGCATCGGCCCCGGTCCCGCTCCCGGTGAGGGCCCAAACGGCCGCCGAATGGGCTAGGCAGGAGCCGGGGCGCGGACGCGACGCGCGCGCGCCATGGCGAATTCCGCCGCTCGGGTGGAAGGATATCGCCTGGCGTTCCTATCGCGGCATCGCCAGTGATCGACTGCCGGCGGTTGCGGGCGGAGTGACCTTCTACCTGCTGCTGGCGACGTTTCCGGCCATGGCGGCCTTCGTGTCTCTTTACGGGATGTTCTCCAACGTCGACATGGTCGAGCGGCAGCTAAACCAGCTGTCGGCCGTGCTTCCCCGCGATGTGGTCGTCCTGATCGGCGCGCAGATGGTGCGTCTGGCGACCCAGCGCCACGCCACCTTGAGCTTCGCCTTCGCCATCAGCACCCTGGTTTCGGTGTGGAGCGCCAACGCCGGCATGAAATCGCTCTTCGACGGCATCAACATCGCCTATGAGCAGCCCGAACGGCGTCCCTATCTACACCGTACGCTGGTTACCTACGGCGCGACCCTGGCGGCGCTGATCTTTTTGGCTGGGGCGACGATCGCTGCGGTTGGCGCGCCGATGTTTCTTCACGCCAGCGGGGTCCACGATCTGCGGTACTGGTGGATCCCATTTCGCTGGGCGCTAGTCTATCTGATGGCGGCATTGGCGTTCACGCTCTTGTACCGCTTCGGCCCCAGTCGCGTGCGCGCCAGGGCACGCTGGCGCTGGGTATTTTGCGGAGGCATGGCCGCGGCCCTGCTGTGGATGGCCGCTGCCCTGGGGTTCTCCTGGTACGTCAACAACTTCACCCACTTTGGGGTCACCTACGGCTCTTTGGGCGCGGTGATCGGCTTCATGTTGTGGGCGTGGGTGTCGGTGATGGTGTTGCTGATTGGGGCGGAATTCAATGCCGAGATCGAGCACCAGACCGCATGCGACACCACCGCTGGGGCTCCAGCGCCCCTTGGCGCCCGCGGGGCCGTCATGGCCGACACCGTCGGCAAGGCGTTCACCGTCTCCCCGCAGGAGGCCAGGCGTCTCGCCGGCGGCTTCGTTCGCCGCCAGTTCGACGCCATCGGGAATGTCTTCGGTGGCAAGGACCGGCGTTAGCCGCGTCAGGCGCCCTCTTCGAGGCTGGCCAGCCGCGCAGCTTCGTCTTCGGCGATCAGCGGTTCGATGACCTCGTCGAGCGCCTCACCCTCGATGATCTTGCCAAGGTTATAGAGCGTCAGGTTGATCCGGTGGTCGGTGACCCGGCCTTGCGGATAATTGTAGGTGCGGATGCGCTCGGACCGGTCGCCCGAACCGACCTGGCTCTTGCGCGAGGCGGATCGTTCAGCGTCGAGGGCCTGGCGTTGGCGGTCATGGAGCTTGGCTTTCAGCACCTTCATCGCGCGCGCACGGTTCTGGTGCTGGGACTTTTCCGATGATGTGACGACGATATTGGTCGGCAGGTGGGTGATGCGCACGGCCGAGTCGGTCTTATTGACGTGCTGTCCGCCGGCGCCAGACGAGCGATAGGTGTCGATGCGCAGATCGGCGTCCTTGATCTCTATCTCGACGTCTTCGGTTTCTGGCAGGACCGCGACCGTGGCGGCGGAAGTGTGGATCCGGCCCTGAGCCTCGGTGTAGGGCACTCGCTGGACCCGGTGCACGCCGCTTTCGAATTTCAGGCGGCCGAAGACACCGTCGCCGTTGATTGAGGCGATCACTTCTTTGAAGCCGCCGGCGTCCCCCTCCGAGACCGTCTCGATTTCGACCCTCCAGCCGCGCGCCGCCGCATAGCGCTGGTACATGCGGAAAAGGTCGCCGGCGAACAGCGCCGCCTCGTCGCCGCCGGTGCCAGCCCGCACCTCCAGGATCGCCGAGGCGTTTTCATCTGCGTCGCGGGGGGCAAGCAGCAAAGCGACCTGGCGCTCCAGCCCGGGCAGACGCGCGTCGAGAGCCGCGAGTTCGTCGCGGGCCAGCAATGCCATCTCCGCGTCATCGGCGGCGGCCATTGCCTCCAGTTGCGCGTGCTCGGCGCGTAAGCGGGCGATCTGAACGACCGCCTCTGCGACGGGGCGCAGTTCGGCGTGCTCCTTGCCCAGCCGAACGATTTCGTCGCGCCCGTCGGCGGCGCCCATCCGGGCTTCGACTTCGCGGAAGCGCTCGAGCACCTGGTCTAATCGCGCCTGGGGCAGGTGCACTTGGCTGATGACCTTTGATGATCGGAGTCGCTTTGTGGAGTTGAAACACTTGTCGGCGCAATCTTAAAACTGTCAGCGGTCGACCGGTTGGCACGCGGGTTGCTGCCCACAGTCGCGCCTGGCTTTTGGACCCAGCATGAACGATCCCGGAACAACCCCTAAAGTCAGCATCATCATTCCGACCCAGCGTCGTCCGCGCGGACTGGCGACGGCGTCGGCATCAGTGTTCGCGCAGACAGGGGTCGATTTCGCCGAACTCGAACTGGTCGTCGTCGACAACGACGTCGCGCCGTCTGCCAAGGCCGCAGCCTGCGCCATGCGCGACACCGCGCCGATGCCGGTTATCTACGTCCACGAGCCGTCTGCTGGGGTCGCCAATGCGCGCAACGCCGGCCTTACCGCGGCGCGTGGCGAGCTGATCGCTTTTCTCGATGACGACGAGGAAGCCTCGGAGGGCTGGCTCGCCGCCCTGCTCGAGGCCTTTCTGGCCTTCGACGCGGACGCGGTATTCGGCCCGGTACGTGCGCGCACGCCTGCGGGGCTGGCTCAGCATCGCGACTATCTCGAGCGGTTTTTTTCCCGGCAGGGCCCGTCTGGGGCAGGTCTGATCGATCACCACTATGGGTGCGGCGACAGCCTGGTGCGGCGCGCGGCGATGCCTGATCCCGACCGACCGTTCCGGGGGGTGCGCAATCTGATCGGCGGCGAGGACGACCTGCTGTTTGGCGAAATGAAGGCCGCAGGCGCACGGTTCGCGTGGTCCCCGGACGCATGGGTGTGGGAAGACCCGGACCCGGAGCGCCTGTCGCTGGCCTACACCGTCCGACGCGCCTTCGCGTACGGCCAGGGGCCGACCAGCGCCTGCGCCATTGCGCAGCCCCCCGACCGGCTGGGCGTAGCCCGCTGGATGGTCATTGGCGTCATCCAGGTCCTGGTCTTCGGCGTGTTGGCAGCCCTGCAATGGATCGCCGGTGGCGCGCGACGCGCCGAGACCCTGGACAAGGCGGCCCGGGGCCTTGGCAAGGTGCTCTGGTGGACGCCGTTCAAAATCCACTTCTACGGCCACACGGCCTGACCCCGGCGGCGCCCAGCGCGCGCCGTCATCAAAACGCCGTTGGCTGACCATAGGGCGCCTGGGCTAGGGTTGCTCGACACCAGCTAAAAACGCCCGCGCCCATCTCCCTTGAGGAATATTGTCATGGCTGAAGCCTATATCGTCGCCGCCGCCCGCACCGCCGGAGGGCGCAAGGGTGGCAAGTTGGCCGGCTGGCACCCCGCCGATCTCGCCGGCAGCGTGCTCGACAGCCTGCTGGAGCGAACCGGCGCAGATCCGGCCCTGGTCGAGGACGTGATTATGGGCTGCGTCATGCAGGTGGGCGAACAGGCGACCAACATCGCCCGCAACGCGATCCTCGCCTCGCGCATGCCCGAATCGGTGCCCGGCACCAGCGTTGACCGCCAGTGCGGTTCATCCCAGCAGGCCCTGCATTTCGCGGCCCAGGCGGTGATGAGCGGGACGCAGGACATCGTGATCGCCGCCGGGGTGGAAAGCATGACCCGCGTGCCCATGGGTCTTTCCGTGTCCCTGCCGGCCAAGAACGGCTTTGGCTTGCCCATGAGCCCGCGTCAGCAGGCCCGCTACCCCAATATCCAGTTCAGCCAGTTCATGGGCGCCGAAATGGTGGCCAAGAAATACGGCCTCAACAAGGATCAGCTCGACGAATACGGGTTCCGCAGCCACCAGAGGGCTATCGCCGCCACCCAGGCCGGCGCCTTCCGCGACGAGATTGTGCCGATCGAGATCAAGGACGCCGAGGGCGCCACAGCCCAGCATATGATCGATGAGGGCATCCGCTTCGAGGCCAGTCTCGAGGGCATCAAGGGCGTCAAGCTCCTGGCCGAGAACGGCATGCTTACGGCGGCCACCTCAAGCCAGATCTGC